>JAXDHQ010000201.1:0-22784 GCA_034664395.1 Solirubrobacteraceae bacterium
CACCTTGCGCAGCGGCTCGCCCTTCGAGTAGATCATCCCCATGTCCTTGGCGCCGGTGATGCCGAAGGTCGCGTGGCGGGCCTCGCCGATGCCGTTGACCGCGCAGCCGAGGATCGCGACCTCGATCGGGTCCGCGTAGGCCTCCAGGCGCCGCTCGACCTCGGCGACGACCGAGTCCATGTCGAACTGCAGGCGCCCGCAGGTCGGGCACGCGATGAGCACCGGCCCGCGCTCGCGCAGCTTGAGCGCCTTGAGGATCTCCCAGGCGACCTTGACCTCCTCCTCGGCGTGGAAGGTCGAGAGGCTGATGCGGATCGTGTCGCCGATGCCGTCGGCCAGCAGCGCGCCGAGGCCGACCGCGCTCTTCAGCGAGCCCGACCACTTCGTCCCCGCCTCGGTGACGCCGAGGTGCAGCGGGTGGTCGATCTTCTCGCTCAGCAGCCGGTTGGAGGCGATCGTGTTCGGGACGCTCGTCGACTTCATCGAGACCTTGAAGTCGTGGAAGTCCAGGCGGTGCATGAGGTCCACCCACTCGGTCGCGGCGGTGACGAGCGCCTCGATCGGGTTCGTGAACTCCAGCTCGCGCAGGTGCTTGGGCAGCGAGCCCGAGTTGACGCCCACGCGGATCGGCGTCCCGTGGCGCTT
Source organism: Solirubrobacteraceae bacterium (assembly GCA_034664395.1). Classification (GTDB taxonomy): domain Bacteria; phylum Actinomycetota; class Thermoleophilia; order Solirubrobacterales; family Solirubrobacteraceae; genus JAOPZW01. Next base: position 646 of record JAXDHQ010000201.1, read on the forward strand.
GGCCGCCTCGACGACCTCGGCCGTCTTGTCGGGGCCGCCGATGTTGCCCGGGTTGATCCGCACGCAGTGCGCGCCGGCCTCGATCGCCTTGATCGCCAGCGTGTGGTTGAAGTGGATGTCGGCGATCACGGGGATCGGCGACTGCACCACGATCGTCTTGAGCGCCTCGACGTCCTGCTCGCGCGGCACGGCCACGCGGACGATGTCGGCCCCCGCCTCCGCCACCGTCCGGATCTGCTCCATCGTCGCGGCCAGGTTGGCCGTCTCGGTCTTCGTCATCGTCTGGACGGCCACGGGCGCGCCGCCCCCGATCGGGACGCCGCCGACATGGATCTGCCGGGCTGAGGGCATGGTCTGAGTGTACGAGGCGGGTCGGGATGCCGGGGCGGCGGGGCGACGCTCGTCCGCGTGGCGCCGTGGCCGCCCCCCGCCCATACGCTTCCGGCATGCCGCAGCGCCCCGACGTCTACGCCAGCGCCCGCGGGCGCGTGCGCGCGCGGTTGGCGTCGCCGATCGCGGCCCGCGCGCGGGCGCGGCGCCACGAGCGCTTCTTCGCCCGGGCCGGGCTCGAGCCGGGGATGCGGGTCGTCGACATCGGCTGCGGCGCTCTGGGGCTGCGCGCCCTGGAGCCCGACCTCGACATCACCGGCGTCGACGTGGCCCCGCGCCCGCACTACCCCGGGCCGTTCGTCCAGGCCGACGCGACCGAGCGCCTGCCCTTCGACGACGGCGCCTTCGACCTCGCCTACGCGTCGAGCGTCATCGAGCACGTCGCGCCCGAGCGCCGCGCCGCCTTCGCTCGCGAGGTGCGTCGCGTGGCGCGCGGCTGGCTCGTGCAGACGCCGGCGTGGTCGTTTCCGATCGAGCCCCACGCCCTGCTGCCGTTCGCCCATTGGCTGCCGCCGACCGTGCGCCGCCCCTACTGGCGCCTGGGCGCCACGGGGGCCTGGGAGGACATCGCGCTGCTGCGCCGCCGCGAGCTCGTGGCGCTGTTCGGCGAGCCCGTCGTCGCCGAGCGCGTCGGGCCCGTGGCCAAGAGCTGGATCGCTCTGCGCGCGGTCCAGTGATCCGAGCCCGAACGCGCCACGAACACACCCTCGCCAGTGCAGTAGATTCGCGCCACGGGGGCGCACGAGCCGCGGAGGTGGATCGTGAAGAAGTCAGGCGAGGTGTTGCAGATCCCGGCCCTGGGCCTGAGGGTCGAGCTGCGCAAGACGGCGGAGGACACCGGCGGCGAGCTCCTGGAGATCGACGTCATCGGTCGCACGCGCGGCTTCCTCAACCAGGAGCACGTCCACACCGGCCAGGAGGAGCGCCACGAGGTGATCGGTGGCCGGCTGAACCTCGTCCTCGACGGCGTCGAGCACCTGCTCCGCCCCGGCGACCGCATGAAGGTGCCGGCCGGCACGCCGCACCGCCAGCTCCCGGGCGGCGAGGGCGAGGGCCACGTCCGCATCCAGGTGCGCCCGGCGGGCCAGACCCAGGCCTTCCTCGAGCGCCTGGCCGAGCTCTCCGCCACGGGCCAGATCGGCCGCCTCGGGTTCCCGCGGCCGGTGGCGGGCGCGCAGCTCGTCCACGACTTCGGAGCCGAGGGCCACGCCAGCCGGCCGCCGCTCGCCGTGCAGCAGGGCCTGGCGCGCGCGATCCTCGCCCTGCAGGCCCGCGCCCAGGGCGCCGGGCGCGCCTACGTCTTCGTCGACGAGTGGGACGTCGCCGCTCCAGCCGAGGCGGTCTTCGACGCCATCTCCGATGCGCGCAGCTACCCGGAGTGGTGGACCCCGGTCTACATCGACGTCGAGTCCGACGGGCCCGCGGCCGTCGGCAAGGAGTCGCGCCAGCACTTCAAGGGCCGTCTCCCCTACCACCTGCACACGCGCTCGACGATCACGCGCCTGGAGCCTCCGCGGCTCATCCAGGCCGACGTGGTCGGCGATCTCGCGGGCCGGGGGACGTGGACGCTGACCCCGACCGACGGCGGCACCCACGTGCGCTTCGACTGGGAGGTGCACGCCGACCGCAAGCTCCTGAAGCTCCTCACCCCCGTGCTGCGCCCGCTGTTCCGCTGGAACCACGACTGGGCGATCGAGCGGGCGAAGGCGGGCCTGGAGCCGTACGCGCAGCGGACGGCGGCCCGGCGCCTCGCCGCGGCCGCGCCGGAGGCGACCGCCGCCCCGTAGGGAGCGGTCGCTACCGCACGTTGAAGCCCTGGCCCGCTATTCGCCCGATGTCGTTGCTGAGGCCGACGATGAACAGGAAGGCGACGAGCATGAAGCCCACCACCGAGGCCCGTTCGATGAGCCTGTAGGGGATCGGGCGCCCCCGCAGCTTCTCCGCCACGGCCCAGAAGATGTGGCCGCCGTCGAGCGGCAGGAACGGGAAGAGGTTCACGATCGCCAGCGACAGCGAGATGACGGCGAGCACGCCGAGGGCCCGCGCGGTGTCGAACTGGAACGACTGGCGCGTCGCCTCGTAGGAGCCCACGACGCCGGAGACGTCCTTGCGCGCCTGCGGCGAGTAGAAGATCCGCACGATGCCCGTGACCGTCAGGCGCGTCCCGTTCCACAGGCTCGCGGCCGTCTGCGTCGCCGCCCTGCCGACGCCCACGTGCTGGACCCGGCCGTAGTTGAGCCCGAGCAGCATCCGCTTGATCTGGGGGTCGTAGCGCGGGGCGATGCTCAGGTGCAGCACCCGCCCGTCGCGCTGCACCGTGACCTGGGCCGGCGTCGCGGCGCGGCAGCCGGCCACGCGGGCGCCGCCGGGGCAGCGGTGGGCGCTGACGACCGCGCGCAGGGCGTCCTGGCGCTTCTGGGCCGCCGCCTGGCTGAGGCCCGGCTGCCAGCCCTTGCGCCCGTCGATGGCCAGGATCCGGTCGCCCGAGCGCAGCACCTGGGCGCTCGCGCTGCCGGGGACGACCTGGTCGACGACGACGTCGTTGACGAACTGGCCCCGGACCCCGATCAGGGCCCACACGATCACGAAGGCGATGAGCAGGTTCACCGCCGGCCCGGCCGCGATGACGACGACGCGCTTCCACACCGGCTGGCGCAGGTAGGCGCGCGGCGCCACCTCCGGGTCGAGCTCCTCGTGGGGGCTCATCCCGGTGATCTTCACGTAGCCCCCGAGGGGGATCGCGCCGATGGCGTACTCGGTCTCGCCGCGGCGGATCCGCGCCAGCGTCGGCGGGAAGAAGAGCGAGAAGCGCTCGACGCGCATCCCCACCGCCTTGGCCGCGACGAAGTGGCCGAGCTCGTGCAGGATGATCAGGGCGGCGAAGCCGACCGCGGCGAGAATCCAGCTCATGCGCGCTCCGGCGACCGCAGGTCGGAGGAGGTGACGAGCTCGGCCGCCACCGCGCGCGCCTCGCGGTCGGCCTCGTAGAGCGTCTCGAAGGCGCGCACGGGCTCGACCGGCAGGCGCTCGAGCGCGGCCTCGATCACGGCGGGGATGCCCAGGAAGTCCAGCTCGCCCGCGAGGAACGCGTGGACGGCGACCTCGTTGGCCGCGTTGAGCACGCAGGGAGCCGTGCCGCCGGCGCGCGCGGCCTCGCGGGCCAGGCGCAGGCACGGGAAGGCGTCGGTGTCGACCGGCTCGAAGGTCAGGGCGCCGACCTCGGCGAGGTCGAGCGGCCGGACGGGGACGTCGACGCGGTCGGGGTAGTGGAGGGCGTAGGAGATCGGCACGCGCATGTCGGGGTGGCCGAGATGCGCGAGCGCCGCCCCGTCGCACAGCATGACGTAGGAGTGGACGATCGACTGCGGGTGCACGACGACGTCGATGCGGTCGTAGGGCGTCCCGAAGAGGTGGTGGGCCTCGATGAGCTCGAGGCCCTTGTTCATGAGCGTGGCCGAGTCGATCGTGATCTTGCCGCCCATGTCCCAGGTCGGGTGCCGCAGCGCCTCGGCGGCGGTCACCTCGCGAAGCTGAGCGCGCGTGCGGCCGCGGAACGGGCCGCCGCTGGCGGTGAGCACGAGCTTGTCGACCGTGCCGGCGCCCTCGCCGGCGATGAGCTGGTGCAGCGCCGAGTGCTCGGAGTCGACCGGGATGATCTGCGCGCCGGTCGCCTCGGCGAGCTGGGTGACGAGGTCGCCGCCCACGACGAGCGACTCCTTGTTGGCCAGGGCGAGGTCGATCCCCTCCCCCAGCGTCGCCACCGTCGGGCCCAGGCCGGCGGAGCCGACGCGCGCGTTGAGGACGAGGTCGGCGCCGGACTCCAGCACGAGCCGGACGAGGCCCTCGGCGCCGCCCAGGACCTCGCCGTCGGTCCACGCCTCGGCCGCCCGGGCGGCGGCGTCGGCGTCGGCCAGCGCGATGCGGTCGACGCCGTGGAAGCGGGCCTGCTCGACGAGCGCCGACCACGAGCGCTCGGCGCTCAGGCCGACGAGCTCGAGGTCGTCGGACGCGGCGACGATCTCGAGCGCCTGGGTGCCGATCGATCCGGTCGATCCGAGGATGAGGAGGCGACGAGCCACACCCCTAGGGTGACACAGGCGCCGTCGTGCCCCGGTCAGGGAGCGAATCGACACGAACCGTGGGTCCCATGCAACAGGTTTCCCGCCATGCTCGGGGGGTGTGGTCAGGAAGGGTCGATAGACACGCCGAAGTGACCACACCCCGATGACCGTCTCGCGGCAGCTCGCCGCAACGACTACGCCGCGCTCGGCGCCGGCTGTGCCCGCCGCCCAGCCGCGCGCCGCCGGCGGCGCGCCGCGCGCTCGATGATCGGGCGCTCGACCAGGACCCAGCTCGCCCAGGCGATGGCCGCGGTGAGGATCGTCACGCGGGCCACGCCGCCGAGGAAGTCGTCGCCCGGGAGCGCGTGCTGGAAGCGCAGCCAGACGATCACCGGCACGTGCCACAGGTACAGCGCGTAGGAGATCGTCCCCAGGCCGCGCAGCGGCGCGCACGACAGCAGCGCCGGCGGTCGCGCGGCGATCGCCGCGACGATCGCGGCGAAGCCGGCGGCGGCGGGCAGGTCGCGCACGATCTGCCCCAGCGCTCCGGTGTGACCGCCGTGGTGCCACCAGCCGTCGGCGACGATCAGCACCGCACCGCCGAGCGCCAGGGCCAGGCACGTGCGGCGGCCGGGAGATCGGCCGTGGGCGAGCGTCGCGGCGGCGATCCCGCAGGCGAAGACCGGCAGGTAGGTCGGCAGCGAGGTCATCACGGTCCGCGGCCACGCCAGCGCGTGCCCGAGCGCCGTCCACGCCAGGCCGACGGCGATCAGCGCCGCGCACGCGGCCACCATGCGCCCGCGGCGCCCGGCGCGCACGAGCATCCAGCCGAGGAGCGGCAGCGCGGCGTAGAAGCTCACCTCGACGACGAGCGACCACATCGGCGGGTCGAGCCTGCCGTGCGTCGAGGGCACGTAGTTCTGGGCGAACACGGCGAAGATCGGGAGCTGGCCGGCTCCGACCTCGTAGGGGTGCCCGCTGCCGGCCAGCAGCGCGAAGGAGCCGAGCATCGCCACCCAGTAGGCCGGCCCGATCCGCGCCAGGCGCCTGCGCGCGAACGCCGCCAGGCGCGGCGGCCGGCGCCCGTCCAGCGCGCTCGCCACCCACGGCCCGGCGAGCAGGAAGCCCGACAGGACGAAGAACAGCACGACGCCCTGGCGCAGCTCGCCGGCGACGCCGCTGAGCAGCTCGGCGCGAGCGTGGGCGCGCTGCTCGGTGAACATCCACACGTGGAGCGTCAGCACCCCGAGGGCGGCGAGGCCGCGCAGGCCGTCGAGCGCGTGGTTGCGGGCGGCGGGCATCCACTAGCAGCCTTGCCGGCACCGACGCGTCGTAGTGACCGTGCTAACAGACCTTAAGAAGTGGCCGGCGGCGGCCGCTCTCACCGCCGCCGGCTGCGCACATCATCTCAGACAGAGCGTAGGACCTACAACCCGACTGCCCTACAACATGGCGTGCCAGACGTAGAAGCCGGCCACCGCGGTGAACAGGACGGCGTCGAGACGGTCGAGCGCGCCGCCGTGGGGACCGAACACGCGGCCCGTGTCCTTGGTGCCGGCGTCGCGCTTGAGATAGGACTCGAAGAGGTCGCCGACCGGCGCCGCCGCGGCCACCGCGGCGCCGAGCAGGAGCGCCTGCGCCGTGCTCAGCCAGTCCTGGTAGAGCCCGGCGAGGAAGACCGCGACCACGCCGCACGCGAAGCCGATCGCCAGGCCCTCGACCGTCTTGTTGGGCGAGATCGACGGCGCCAGCCGGCGCGTCCCGAACATGCGCCCGCCGAGGTAGGCGCCGGTGTCGCCGACGAACGTGCCCACCAGCACGTCGATGACGATCGCGCTGCCGTGCGGCAGGTCGCGCAGGAGCACGCCATGGGCCAGCGCGACGCCGACCCACACCAGCCCGAGCAGCGTCACCGCCACGCCCGGCGCCCCGGCGTGGCGCGGCTGCAGCGCGCAGAGCCCGAAGACGAGCGGCACGCACGCGACCAGCGCCGCGAGCACGCTCGCCGGGCCGCCGAGGTGGGCCGCCACGAGCAGCGCCGCGAGCCCGAGGAAGCCGCCCAGGCGCGACGGGTTGGCGAAGTGGAACAGGCCGAACAGCTCGTGCAGGCAGATCCAGCCCAGGACCATCAGCCCGAGGACGAACACCCAGCCGCCGACGCCGACGAGCGCGAGCGCCACCGCGATCGCGGGCAGCGCCGCGACGACGCGCGCGCCGAGGTCCGAGCGCGCGTTGCGCCGCCGCGCGCGCCCCGTGCGCCGATCGCGGGCGCTCGGTCGCCGGCGCCGGGCCGGCGGGCGCGTGCCGGAGGCGGCCATCAGCGTCCCCCGAACCGCCGCCGGCGGCCGGCGTACTCGTCCAGTGCGGCGCGGAACGCCTCGCGCGAGAAGTCCGGCCATAGCTCGTCGGCGAACACCAGCTCGGAGTACGCCGACTGCCACAGCAGGTAGTTGCTCATGCGCTGCTCGCCGCTCGTGCGGATGATGAGGTCCGGGTCGTGCATGTCGGGCGCGTAGAGCAGGCGCCGGAACGCCTCCTCCCCGCCCCCGGCGTACTTCGCCGCCGCGTCGAGGATCTCCGCACGGCCGCCGTAGTTGAAGGCGACGAACAGCGTGATGCGGTCGTTGGCCGCGGTCTCGCGCTCGGCCCAGTCCATCTGCTCGAGCAGCGCGGCCGCGACGCCCTCGCGCCGGCCGATGAAGCGCATGCGCACGCCCTCGTCGTTGAGCTCCGGCGTCTCGCCCACGATCCGCTCGGAGAACATGCGCATGAGCGCCGTGACCTCCTCCGCGGGCCGCGACCAGTTCTCGGTCGAGAACGAGTAGACGGTCAGCTCGCGCACGCCGAACTCGGCGGCGTCGCGCAGGCGCGCCTTCACGACGTCGGCCCCGGCGCGGTGGCCGTCGGCCACCGGCAGGCCCCGGCTGCTCGCCCAGCGGCCGTTGCCGTCCGTGATGATGGCGACGTACCGCGCCGCGCGGCCGTCGTCGTCCGAGGCCATCAGACCTCGAGGATCTCAGCTTCCTTGGCCTTCAGCGCGCCGTCGAGATCGGCGATTCGCCCGTCGGTGAGCTTCTGCAGCTCGACCTCGGCGCGGTGCTCGTCGTCGGCGCCGGCCTCGCCGGCCTCCTTGAGCTCCCGCAGGTCGTGCATCACGTCGCGGCGGATGTTGCGGATGGCCACGCGGCCCTCCTCGGCGATGTGGCGCACGATCTTGACCAGCTCGCGCCGGCGCTCCTCGTTGAGCTCGGGGATCGCCATCCGGATGAGGCGCCCGTCGTTGTTGGGCGTCAGGCCGATGTCGGACTCCATGATCGCCTTCTCGATCGACTTGATCGAGGCGGCGTCGTAGGGCTGGACCGTGAGCAGCCGCGCCTCCGGCGCGTTGATGGTCGCGAGCTGGTTGAGCGGCGTCGCCGCCCCGTAGTAGTCGACGACGATGCGGTCCAGCAGCGCCGGGCTCGCCCGGCCGGTCCGCACGGACCCGAACTCGTTGCGCGTGGCCTCGACCGACTTCGTCATCCGCTCACCCGCGTCGGCGAGCAGGTCGCTGGTCATGTCGCTCATGTCGCCACCAGGGTGCCCACGCGTTCGCCGGACACTATCCGGTCGATGTTGCGCTCGTCGTCCATGTTGAACACGTAGATCGGGAGGCTGTTCTCCATGCAGAGCGTCAGCGCGGTGAGGTCCATGACGCGCAGGCGGCGCTCGAGCGCCTCCATGTGCGTGATCTGGTCGATGAACTGCGCCGAGGGGTCCTCGCGGGGGTCGGCGGTGAAGACCCCCTCGACGCCGTTCTTGGCCATGAGCAGGGCTTCCGCGTGGATCTCGATCGCCCGCAGCGCCGCCGCGGTGTCGGAGGTGAAGAACGGGTTGCCGGTGCCGGCGGCGAAGATCACCACCCGCCCCTTCTCGAGGTGGCGCATGGCGCGGCGGCGGATGTAGGGCTCGGCGACCTCCTGGACGGTGATCGCCGACTGCACGCGCGTGTGGACCCCGAGCTTCTCCAGCGCGTCCTGGAGCTGCAGCGCGTTGAGGACGATGGCGAGCATCCCCATGTAGTCCGCGGTCGCGCGGTCCATGCCCTCGGCGGCGCCGGCGATACCGCGGTAGATGTTGCCGGCGCCGAGCACGATCGCGATCTGCACGCCGCGGTCGTTGACGTGCTTGATCTGCTCGGCGACCGCGCGCAGCCGGTCGGGGTCGGTGCCGTACTCGAGGGAGCCCATCAGCGCCTCCCCCGAGAGCTTGACGAGGATCCGCTTGAACGCGGGCTTCCCGTCCTGGCTCACTCGCCCACCGCGAAGCGCGTGAAGCGCCGGATCACCACGTTCTCGCCCGTCTTGGCCGACAGGTCGGCGCGGAGCTGCTCGATCGTCTTGGAGTCGTGCTTGTCGACGTTGACGTGCTGCTGGTTGAGCAGGACGACGTCGCCGAGCCACTTCTTGAGCATGCCCTCGACGATCCGCGGGCGGACGTTCTCGGGCTTGTCGGCGGCCTGCTGCTCGAAGACGCGCACCTCGGCCTCGCGGGCGTCGTCGGCGACCTCGTCCTCGGAGACGAACCGCGTCTGCGGCGAGGCGGCGATGTGCATCGCGACCTCCTTCGCGAACGCGGTGAAGTCGTCGTTGCGGGCGACGAAGTCCGTGTTGCAGTCGACCTCGACGAGGACGCCGACCTTGCCGTTGGCGTGGATGTAGCTCTGGATCGTGCCCTCGGTGGCCTCGCGGCCGGCGAGCTTGCCGATCTTGTTGCCCATCTTGACCCGCAGCAGCTCGACGGCCTTGTCCATGTCGCCGTCGGCCTCCTGCAGGGCCGCCTTGCAGTCCATCATGCCGGCGCCCGTCTGCTGGCGCAGGGCCGCCACGTCCTTGGCGCTGATCGTGGGGGTGCTCATGCGTTCTGTTCCTGGGTCTGGTTCTCGGTCGTCTCGGGCGTCGGCTCGGTCTGGGCCTCGGCGTCGGCCGTGGTCGTCGGGCTCTCGGCCTCGACCTCGGTCGCCGGCGGCGAGGCGGGATCGGGCGTCGGGTCGGTGGCGGGCGGCGCGGGGTGCGCGACGTCGGCCTGGACCTGCTCGGTCTGGGCCTCCTGGCGCACGGCGGCCTCGGCGTCCGGCTGCGGCCGGCCGAGCTCCTCGCGCGCCTGCGCGACCTCCGCCTCGGCCTCGGCGCGGTCGCCCCCGCCCTCGGCCTGCGTGAGCTGCGCCTCGGCGGCGGCCTGCGCGTCGGCCTCGGCCTGGGCAGCGGCGGCCGCCTCCGCCTGACGGCGGGCCAGCTCCTCGGCCTCGCGGCGCGCGCGCTCCTCGGCCTCGCGGCGGACGCGCTCCTCGTCCTCGGCGCGGCGGCGCTCCTCCTCCGCCGTGAACGACAGGCGGCCCTCGCGGACCGCGTCGCCGACCGCGTGGGCGATGACGGCGCACGACTTGATCGCGTCGTCGTTGCCGGGCACCACGAAGTCGATGCCGTCGGGGTCGCAGTTGGTGTCGACCAGGCCGATGATCGGGATGCGCAGGCGCTGGGCCTCGCGCACGGCGATCGCCTCGGTCTTGAGGTCGACGACGAACATCGCGTCGGGCGTGCGCTGCATGTACTTCACGCCGCCGAGGTTCGCGCGCAGCTTGTCGAGGTCGGCCTGGGCGGACAGGCGCTCGCGCGTGGGCAGCAGCGCGAGCTGGCCCTCGGTCTCGTAGCGCTCGAGGTCGTGCAGGCGGCGGATGCGCTGGTTGATGGTCTGGAAGTTCGTCAGCAGTCCGCCGAGCCAGCGGTGGTTGACGTAGGGCATGCCGGCGGCCTCGGCGACGTCCTTCACGCCGTCGCGAGCCTGCTTCTTCGTGCCGACGAAGAGGACGATGCCGCCGCGCTGGGCGAGCTCGCCGGCGAACCGGCGCGCGTCCTCGAGCAGACGCTGGGTCTGCAGCAGATCGATGATGTAGATGCCGCCGCGCTCGCCGTGGATGAAACGGCGCATCTTGGGGTTCCAGCGGCGGGTCTGGTGGCCGAAATGGACGCCGGCCTCCAGCAGCTCCCTGATCCCGACTTCGGGCATGGTGAGACTCCCTTGAGGTACGAAGTGATGAATGTGCCCGCGGTGGCCGTTGCGGACCCGGAGCGCAAGAGCCCCGGGCAGGGCCGCCGACCGTCGCTCCGCGGGGTCGAAGGTGCAAAAGGCCATTGTACGCACGTCCTCCGTCGCTCCTGCGTTAGGTGCATTGCGGGGCCTGGCCTCCCTTCCCCCACCTCCGGTGGCCTACCCTGATCCCGTGGCGCACGACGAGCTGGCGACGAGCTTCGGCGGCGTCGCCGACGCCTACGAGCGCGGCCGCCCGCGCTACCCGCCGCACGTGATCGACGCGATCGCCCGCCACGCGGGCGGCGGCCCGCGCCTGCTCGACGTCGGCGCCGGGACCGGCCGGCTGTCGGCGCCCCTGCTCGCCGCGGGCTTCGATGTCGTCGCCGTCGAGCCCCTGGACGCGATGCGCGCCCTCCTCACCGAGGCCGTCGGGCCGGAGCGCGCGCTCTCCGGCCGCGCCGAGGCGCTGCCGCTCGGCGACGCCGACGTCGACGGCGCCGTGTGCGCCGACGCCTGGCACTGGTTCGACGGGCCCCGGGCGGCCGACGAGCTGCATCGCGTGGTGCGCCCGGGCGGCGGGGTCGTGGTGTGCGTGCTGCGCCAGGAGTGGATCGAGGGCGGCGACGGGCCGCTCTGGTGGACCCGGCTCGGGGAGATCCTCCAGCCGCTGTGGCGCGCCGCCGACCACCCGCACGTGACCGAGCCGAGGCGCCCCGAGGGCCTGGAGCGCCATCCCGGCTTCGCGCCGCTCGAGGTCCACGAGGTGCGGTTCGACCACGCCTTCGACCGCGACGGCATGTTCGCCCACCACACGTCGATCTCGGTCGTCGCCGCGCTGCCGCGCCCGCGCCGCGCGGAGGTCCTCGCCGAGCTGGAGGCGATCCTCGACGACCACGGCGTCGACGTCGCCGAGGTCCCTTACGTGGCCGAGCTCTGGGTCACTCGGCGGCTGCCAGCTCCAGCGCCGCCTGCAGGTCCGCCGGCAGCGGCGAGCTGACGTCGATCGCCGCGCCCGTGACCGGGTGGGCGAACGCGAGCCGCGCGGCGTGCAGGAACTGGCGCTCGAGGCCGAGCCGCCCGGGCGTCCCGTACTCGGGGTCGCCGACGACCGGGTGCCCGATCGCCTGCAGGTGGGCGCGGATCTGGTGCGTGCGCCCCGTCTCCAGGCGCACGCGCAGCAGCGTCGTGCGACCCAGCGCGCGCTCGAGCTCGAAGTGGGTGACGGCGTCGCGCGGGTCGTCGGTGTCGGTCGACACCCGCGTGCGGACCCGCCGGTCGCGGCCGAGCGGAGCGTCGATCGTCCCCGTGCGCGCCGGCGGGCGCCCCTCGACCAGCGCGAGGTACTCCCGCGTGATCGCGCGCGCCTGCAGCGCCGCCCGCAGCGCCCGGTGCACCGCCTCGCCGCGGGCGACGACCAGCAGCCCCGACGTGTCGCGGTCCAGGCGGTGGACGATGCCGGCGCGCTCGGCCTCCTCCCCGCCGGCGGCGACGCCGGCCAGCGCCTGGGCCAGCGTGCCGGTGCGGTGCCCGCGCGCCGGGTGCACGACGACGCCCGCGGGCTTGTCGACCACCAGCAGGTGCTCGTCGCGGTAGGGCAGCGCGTACGGCGCCGGCGCGCCCTCGTCGCGCACCGGCTCGGGCGGCTCCTGCACGCTCACGCGCTCGCCGGCCCGCAGCCGGTGGCGCTTGGGCACCGGCTCGCCGTCGACGCGCACGGCGCCCGCGTCGATCAGGCGCTGGGCGCGCGCCCGCGACCCCAGCGGCGCCGCCAGGAAGGCGTCCAGGCGGGCGCCCTCGTCGTCAGGCGTCGCGCGCAGCTCCATCGCGCGGCCGCTCGATGACGTAGAGGAGGACGAGCACGCCGAAGGTGATCGACACGTCGGCGACGTTGAACGCCGGCCACGCCGGCAGCTTGATGAAGTCGGTGACCGCGCCGTCGCGCACGCGGTCGACGATGTTCCCCAGCGCGCCGCCGAGCAGCATCCCGGTCGGCAGCCAGATCAGCGGCCTGTCGAGGTGCGTGGCGAAGTAGCCGACGAGCGCGCCGACGGCGATCGCGATGACCACGACGACCAGCGGCGAGCCGCCGGCGAGGACGTTGAACGCCACCCCGTCGTTGCGGGCGTGCACGAGCTCGACGCCGGGCAGCACGCGATCGCGGTCGCCGAGCGGGACGCTGGCGCGGACGATCGCCTTGGTGACCTGGTCGAGCGCGAGGACCAGCGCCGTCACCATCGCCGCGCGCGTCGCGGCGCCCCTGCGTCCCGCCATCAGCCCGAGATGGCTCTGGCGACGAGGTTCCCGACGAAGTTCAGCACCAGGATCGCGACGATCGGGCTGATGTCGAGCGCGCCGATGCTCGGGATGAAGCGCCGGAAGATCGACAGGTACGGCTCGCACACGTCGCGCAGGAAGCCGAGCAGCGCGCTCGACCAGCGCGAGTAGGGCACCCGCCCGCCGAACGCGAAGTAGAGCGAGCTGAGGATGTAGGCGATGATCAGGATCGTGTAGACCCGGCACACGGCCAGCACGTACGTCCCCACGTCGTCGCGGATGGTGGCCAGGACCGTGGTCATCGCTTGAGGATCGCATCCAGCGCGGCCGAGAAGGCCGCTCGCAGCCCTCCGCGCTCCAGCGCGTCGAGGCCGCGGGCCGTCGAGCCGCCCGGCGACGTGACCGCGCGCCGCACGGCGAGCGTGTCGAAGTCCTGGCGGCGCAGCAGCTCCGCGGTACCGGCCATGGTCTGGACGACGAGGCGCGCGGCCTGCTCGGGGAGCAGCCCGTGGCGCACGCCGGCGTCGACCTGGGCCTCGACGACGAGGGCGTAGTACGCGGGCGCGTTGGACATCAGCCCCATGGCCACGTCGATCATCGCGTCGTCGAGCTCGACGAGCGTGCCGAGCTCCGCGAAGAGCTCGCGGACGGCGGCGTCCAGGCCGGCGTCCTGCTCCTCGTCGGCGGCCAGGATGACCGCGCCCTGGCGGACCTCGACCGGCGTCGATGGCAGCAGCCGGTACACGGGACGGTCGGGGTAGGCGGCCTTCAGGCGCGCCAGCGGCGTGGCGGCCAGGATCGACGCCACGGCGCGCGCGTGCGGGGCGACCTCGGCCGCGACCTCCTCGAGCTGCGCCGGCTTGTGGCAGAGGACGACGAGGTCGGCGCGGCGCGCCACCTCGGCGCCCGAGTCCAGCGCCTCGCCGCCGACCTCCGCCGCCAGGGCGCGAGCGCGTTCGCCGCGCACGTCGGTGCACAGGACAGGGCGCCCCCAGCCGAGAGCGAGCCCGCGCGCCATGTTCCCGGCGCCGATGAGGCCGACCTGCAGGGCCACCGGGCTAGCTCTGGTTGAAGAAGCCCTTTTCGATGAGCTCAGCGCGCTCCTCTGCCGAGATCTCGACGTTGCGCGGCGTGAGCATGAACACCTTGTCGGCGATCCGCTGCATGCCGCCGTCGAGGGCGTAGGTGAGCCCGCTGGCGAAGTCGATCAGGCGCTTGGAGAGGTCGGTATCGACGCCCTGCAGGTTCAGGACGACCGGGATCGAGTCCTTGAACCGGTCGGCCACCTGCTGGGCGTCGTTGAAGCTCTTCGGGATGACGAGGTGCACCCGCACCTCGCCGCGGCCGTTGCCGGCGCGGACCGAGCGCAGGACGCTCGTCGGTCGGGACGGGACGTCGTCGTCGGCGAAGATGTCGTCGAACTCGTCGCGCCGGCGCCGCGCTCCCAGCCGGCGCACGTTGGGACGCTCGCGATAGCGATCCTCGAGCTCGGCCTCGGGCTCGGGCTGCTCGTCCTCCTCGGCGTACGGGTCACGCTCCTCGGCCAGGCCGAAGTACACGAGCGTGCGGTGCCATGAGTCGCGGAACGCCATCTCCAGCGGAAGGTTAGCCCCCAAGGGCGATTCTCCTGCAACTTACGTATACAGAATCGTGCCGAGCCGCACGATCGTCGCACCCTCCTGTGCGGCCACCGCGTAGTCCTGGCTCGTCCCCATCGACAGCTCCGGCAGCCCGCGCTCGGCGGCCAACTCCGCGAGGGCGGCGAACCAGCGGCGGCTGTCCTCGGGCCGGGCCGCCACCGGCGGCATCGTCATCAGCCCGACGACCTTCACCGGCGAACGCTCCAGGAACGGGCCGAGCTCCTCGGGGAGGATCCCCGACTTGCCCTCCTCGCGGGCCACGTTGACCTCGACGAGGACCTCGGTCGCGTCGGTGCCGTGGCGGCCGAGCTGCTCGAGCGCCGAGTCGCTGGCCACCGAGTGGATCCACCGCGCCCGCGGCACGATCTGGCGGACCTTGCGGCTCTGCAGGTGGCCGATGAAGTCCCAGGTGAGCTCGCGATGCGCGGCGGCCTTGGCCTCGAGCTCCTGGGCGCGGTTCTCGCCCACGAGCGTGATCCCGGCCTCGGCCAGGACCCCGAGCTCCTCCATCGCGACGTACTTGACCGCGGCGAGGATCGCGACGTCCTCGCGGCCGATCTCCTCGCGCACCCGGTCCAGGTTGGCCGCCACGCGGCGGGCGTCCAGGCCCCGGATCAGCTCCGCCACGCGACCCCCGCCTGGCGCCCGGTCACGCCGCGGTCGCGGCGGTGGGAGAAGAAGCGCTCCGGGTCGCAGGACGTGCACAGGTCGCAGTCGTGGATCTCCTGCACGCCGGCGACGCGCAGCCGGTCGCGGGCGATCGCCTTGAGGTCGAGCGTGCGCCCCGAGGTCCCGAACACCGACCGCACGTCGTTGCCGACCTCGTAGCAGCACGGGCCGATGCCCGGGCCGATCGCGGCCGCCACCGGCCCCGGCCCCACGGCCTCGACGCCGGCCTCCAGCGCGCCGGCGGCCAGGCCGCGCCAGCCGGCGTGGACCATCGCCACCGCGCCCGGCGCGACGAGCGCCACCGGCAGGCAGTCGGCGACCAGGACGATGGCGGCGACGTCGTCGCGGGTGGTGGCCTGCCCGTCGGCGTCCTGCATCTCCTCGGCGTCGACGACGACGCGCGCGCCGTGGACCTGGCGGCCCTGGGCCAGGCGCCGCCCGCCGGCCAGCGCGCTCACCCGCCGGCGGTTGACGCGCACGTGGTCGGCGTCGTCGTCGGTCAGCAGGCCGAGGTTGAGCGAGGTGTACAGGCCCTCCGACACGCCGCCGCGGCGGCTGGTGAACAGGGCCGTGCCGCCGGGCAGCTCGATGGACAGGTGCTCCCCGTCGATGCGGACGCCCATGGCGCCTAGACGACCAGGAGCGCCAGGCCGGGGACGGGCGCCCGCTGGGCGTACTCGAAGTGGGCGGTGGCGTCGGCCACGAGGGTGTCGCGCAGGGTCCAGCCGAAGCGACCGCGCGAGGTCCGGTCCCAGACGAAGAGGCGCATCGATGCCACCTCGCTGTTGTAGCAGTACGCCGCGTCGCCGTCGGGGTCGAGGTAGGTGACGCCGACGAGCGACTGTCGCGGCGCGTCGATCTCGCCGACCACCCGGCGGCGGCCGTCGCGCGCCTCGAAGCGCCACGTGGACAGCCCGAACCGGCTGGTGGTGCGCGCCAGCGCGATCGGGCCGGTGGCGCGGAAGTCCTCTCCGCCGAAGCGTCCGACGACGGGCGTGCTCGGTCCGAGCTCGCGTCCCAGGCGCGCCAGGAAGACGCTGACCGCGTCGACGTAGGCGCCCGGGCGCGGCCCGCCGTCGAGGCCCTGCAGGTCGTTGGCGTGCGTCCACGCCCAGCGGACGGCGTGCTTGGAGCCCCACAGGTGCGCCTGGCCGCCGCGCGCCCCCTCGAGGACGATCTCGCGCCCGTCCACGCGCACCGTGCCCGACACGGCGAGGTCGGGGTGGACCAGGACGAGGACGGTGCTCGCCACGCCGGCGCGGCGCAGCAGCGGCGACACGTGCTCGGCCGCCGGCAGCGTCGGCTCCCACGACAGCTCCCAGGCGGCGCCGGCGACGTCGCCGGCCATCCCGCGGTCGGAGAGGTCGGCCCCGGCCAGCGTCAGGCGGAACGGATCGGCCTGCGCCCGCAGCTCGGCGATCGGGTGAGTCGCCTTGCGCGCGACCCGCAGCCCGTCGCGGTCCATCGCCATGAACCACAGCGCGCATTCGGCCGGCCCGCGCAGCGGCGCGCGCATCGTGTAGCGGATCCACAGCCCCAGCCCGCTGCCGGGGTCGGTGGCGGACAGGTAGTGGGCCTCGTAGTGCCCGGGCGCACCGTCCCACTGCAGGACGTTGGGGTTCATCGGCGGGCAGAGGCTACCTGCGGGCCGGCGCTACGGCACGTGGCGCACGCCGGCCGGCCCGAGCGACGTGCGCGCGACCGCCGCCAGCCCGCCGTCCCCCGTGAGCAGGAGGGGCTCGTCGAGCGCCTCGGCCAGGGCGAGGTAGCTCGCGTCGTAGGCGCTCAGCTCGTCGCGCAGCGACCACACGCGCTCCCGAAGCGGCGCGTGCGGGTAGCGGATGAGTCGTGTCCGCGCGAGGTCGCCGGCGGCCTCCGTCGCACGCGCCACCGAGACGGCGCCGCGCCGCACGAGGCCGCGCAGCGCGTTGAGCGTCTCCAGCTCGACGAGCTCCGGCGCGTGCAGCGGCTCGTCCACGCGACCGCGCAGCTCCTCCTCGAGCGCGTCCAGCGTCGGCGGCCGCCCGAGGAGGAAGTCGGTCAGCGCCGAGGCGTCGACGACGATCAACGCCGCTTGCGCTCCGCCCTGATGACCTCCGCGCTGGACGGGCCGGTGTAGGGCTCGCGCTCGCGGATCCGTTCCGCGAGCTCGGCGACGGTCGGCTGACGCGCGATGTCGCTCACGCGCGCGAGCAGGTAGTCGTTGAGCGACGTCCCCGACATCGCGGCCTGGGACTTCAGCCGCCGGTGCACATCCTCCGGGACGCCCCGAATCTGGACGTTGGCCATGGACCACATGCTATCGCGGTCCATGCGCTGCATGCAAAGTGCATGCACTACTCCAGCGCCGCGGCGAGCTCCTGCTCGCGGCCGGCGAGCTCCCCGTCGAGCTTGCGGTCGAGCGTTCTCCGCAGGCGAGCGCCGAGGTCCGGGCCCTCGGGGATGCCCGCGGCGAGGAGGTCGCCACCGTCGATCTCCAGGCGCACGTGGCGCAGCTCGTCCAGCCAGCGGCGCGCGTTCGGGCCGCCGGCGAGGGCGACGGCCTCGACCGGCGCGCCGCGGGCCGCCCGGGCGATCTCGGCGTTGGTGCGCGCCGCGCGCAGCGGCCCCCCGGTGCTGAAGCGCGAGGCGGCGGCCACGAGGTCGCGCTCGGCGGCGGCGAAGCCCATCTCGTCGAGCCAGGCCAGCAGGGCCCGGGCGTCCATGCCCGCCGTGCACGCGGCGAGCACGAGCAGGTCGGCGCGGCCGTCGTCGGGCAGCACGGCGAGCGCGTCGGCCAGCGCCCGCGGCCGCGGCTCGAAGCCGGCCGGCAGGTAGGCCGGGTTGAGCTCGCGCACGGCGTGCAGCGCCGCCGGCGGGTCGGGCTCGCGCAGCGCCAGGCGCAGCTCGGCGCCGAGGCGGTCGCCGCTGACCGTGGTCGCGTCGGCGTCGGCGGCGAGCGCCCGGGTGCGCTCGTCCACCGAGAAGCCGAGCCGGGCGGCGTACCGCGCCACCCGCCACACGCGCGTGGGGTCGTCGACGAACGAGCGGTCGTGCAGCACGCGCAGGACGCCGGCGCGCAGATCCTCCAGCGCGCCGTCGACGGCGGTGAGCGTGCCGTCGAGGCCGAGCGCGATGGCGTTGACGGTCAGGTCGCGGCGGCGGAGGTCCTCGTCCAGCGTCCCGGGCCGCACGTCCGGAAGCGCCCCCGGATGCGCGTAGCTCTCGGCCCGCGCGCGGACGAGGTCGAACGCGCACGCCCCGGCCCGCACGCGGACCGTGCCGAAGCGGTCGTGCGCCGTCAGCTCGGCGCCGAGCCGCTGCGCGGCGGCGTCGACGTCGTCCTCGCAGACGAGGTCGAGCTCCCGCGGCGAGCGCCCGAGCAGCAGGTCGCGGACCGCGCCGCCGACGAGGTGGACGCCCTCGCCGGGAGCGAACGCGGCCAGCAGCCGCGCGCCGCAGGGGTCGACGCGCAGCGCCTCCAGAGCCGCCTGTGAGCTGCGCATCGCGCAATCCAACCACGCTACCCTCGCCCGATGCTTCCGCGCCCGCGCGGCAGGCTGGGCTGGTTGGCGCTCGGGGGCGTGGTCTTCGCGCTCATAGCCGGTACTGCGGCCGCCATCGTCCTCGTCTCCCAGCCCGGCGACGTCTCCAACCCCGGGGTCCAGTTCAGCGACACCCAGGCCGTGCCGGCCCCCGCGCCGGTCCGGCAGGGCAAGCACCCGATGGACGACGGCTTCGTGTGGGCCGACTACGGCTACACCAAGCAGCGGACCCGCTTCCTGCCGTTGCAGACGCCGCTGCGCCCGCCGTTCGTGCAGCGCTGGGCGGTCACCGGCAGCGTGCTGATGGAGTTCCCGCCGGTCATCTGCGGGCGCTCGCTCTACCTGGAGAAGAACAACGGCGCGCTGTACCAGGTCAGCCGCATGACCGGGAAGGTCAACTGGAAGGTCAAGCTCGGCGCCCTCGCCGCGTCCTCGCCGGCGTGCGCGGGAGGCAGCGTCTACGCGGTGGTGCTCTCGCGCGGCAACGGGATCGACGCCGGGCGCGTCATGGCCCTCGACGCGCGCGACGGCCGCACGCGGTGGTCGCGCAAGCTGCCCTCGCGAGCCGAGTCCTCGCCGCTGGTGGCCGACGGGCGCGTCTACTTCGGGACCGAGGACGGCACCGTCTACGCGCTGCGGGCCAGCGACGGCGCCGTGCGCTGGCGCTACAGGGCCGGCGGCGCGGTCAAGGGCGGCCTGGCGCTCGACAACGGGCGGCTGTTCTTCGGCGACTACGGCGGCAACGTCCATGCCATCCGCCAGGGCAACGGCACCCAGATCTGGCAGAGCTCGAGCGCCGGCAGCGCCTTCGGGCTGCGCGCCGGGAGCTTCTACTCGACGCCGGCGGTCGCCTACGGGCGCGTCTACCTGGGCTCGCTCGACGGCTTCGTCTACTCGTTCAGCGCCGCCGACGGCCGCCTCGCGTGGCGCCACAAGACCGGCGGCTACGTCTACTCGTCGCCGGCCGTGGGAACCGTGCCCGGCGTGGGGCCGAGCGTCTACATCGGCTCCTACGACGGCAACTTCTACGCCTTCGACGCCCGCTCGGGGCGCGTGCGCTGGACCCACAACGCCGGCGGCAAGATCTCCGGCGCCCCGACCGTCGTCGGCGACCTCGTCTTCTACTCGAACCTGTCGCGGCGCTCGTCGGCCGCCCTCGGCGCGGCGACGGGGCGGCCGGTGTGGTCGATCGGACGCGGCGCGTTCAACCCGGTGGTCTCCGACGGCAAGCGCCTGTACTTCCTGGGCTACTCCAGCCTGTTCATGCTGTCGAGCCCGCGCCAGGGCCAACTGGACCGGCGCGCGCTGCAGCGCTACGAGCACCCGCAGAGCCCGGCGCACGCCAAGGGCAAGGGCAAGGCGAAGGCCAAGCAGCCGGCGAAGAAGAAGACGACCAAGCGCTAGCGTGGTTTGATCGCACCGGCATGCTCGCCGAACGGGCCAGGCTGGTGGACGTCCTCGCAACCCTGTCGCTCACGACCGACCTCGCGACGGGCCTGCCGTTCGAACGTGGGCTGCGCGCGTGTCTCGTCGCCGACGGGCTCGCGCGGGCGCTCGACCTCGACCCGCCCGACCACCGCGCGGCGTTCCTGGCGTCGCTGCTGCGGGCGGTCGGCTGCGGGCACGCGAGCGAGAACGCCGCGCTGTTCGGCGACGACATCGCGTTCGAGCGCTTCATCGCGACGTTCGACCCCGGTGACGCGGCCGTCGCCGCCGCGCAGCTCGCCGCGTTCGAGGCCGCCGTGGGAACGCCCGCGATGCAGGCGTTCCTCGCGGTCGCGCCGACCGTCGGTCCCGCCGCGGTGCGCGCGTCGTGCGAGGTGGCCGTCGCCCTCGGGACCCAGCTCGGCCTCCCCGCGGCCGTGCTGGAGGCGTTCGGCGACGTGTTCGAGCGCTGGGACGGGCGCGGGCTGCCGGACGGGCGCGCCGGCGAGGCGGTGCACCCGATCGCCCGCATCGTCGGCGTGGCCGAGCAGGCGGCGATGGCCCACGCGGTCGGCGGCGTCGCCGCGGCGCGCGCCGAGATCGGCCGGCGCGCCGGCGGCCACCTGGACCCCTCGCTGTGCGAGGTGTTCCTGGCGTGCGCCGAGGAGGTCTTCGCCCCGATCGAGGCGGCCGACGATCTCGTCCACGCCGTCCGCGCCGCCGAGCCCCCTCCCGTCCTGTCGCTCTCGCCGGCCGATCTCGAGCGCCCGTGCGCGGCGCTCGCGACGTTCGCCGACCTCAAGGGCTCCCACCTCATCGGCCACTCGCCGCACGTCGCCGAGCTCGCGCTCGAGGCGGGGCGGCTGGCGGGGTTCGACCGCCTCGACGACCTCAGGGTCGCCGCGCTGCTGCACGACGTCGGCCGCGCCGGCGTCGTCAGCTCGATCTGGGACCGCCCCGGCCCGCTCGGCGCCGCCGACCGCGAGCGCGTCCGGCTGCATCCGCACTGGACCGAGCGCGTGCTGTGCTCGACGCCCGTGCTCGCCGCGCTCGCCCCCGTCGCCGCCGCGCACCACGAGCGTCTCGACGGGACCGGCTACCACCGCGCCGCGCGCGCCGCCGACCTTCCGCGCGGCGCGCGGCTGCTCGCCGCCGCCGACGTGCTCGCCGCGCTGACCGAGGACCGCCCGCACCGCCCGGCCCGCACGCGCGACGAGGCCGCGCGGATGGTGCAGGACGAGGCCGTGGCCGGCCGGCTGGATCCGGAGGCGGCCGCGGCGGTGATCGAGGCGGCCGGCGTCCCGCGACCGCGCACGGCGTGGCCGAGCGACCTCACCGACCGCGAGGTCGACGTCCTGCGCCTGACCGCCGGCGGGCTGTCGAACAAGGAGATCGCGTCGTCGCTGGTCGTCTCCCCGCGCACGGTGCAGAACCACCTCGCCGCGGTCTACGACAAGACCGGCCGGCGCACGCGCGCCGGCGCCGCGGTGTTCGCGGTCGAGCACGGGCTCGTCGGAAGATGGGCCGAATGACCCATTTCGCCGGGCGGCCCGCGGCCCGAGGATCGCGGCCATGACCACCACCAACACGCACGCCGGCACCGTCGCCGCGATGTACGAGGCGTTCGGCCGCGGCGACGTCGCCGGTGTCCTGTCGCACCTGTCCGAGGACGTCACCTGGGACGTCACCGAGGAGCCGTGGACCCCGCACGCCGCCGGAGTCCCCTGGCTGCTGCCGCGGCGCGGCCACGCCGAGGTCGCCGAGTTCTTCGAGGTCGTCGGCGCCTGGACGTACGAGCGCTTCGAGGTGCTCGACCTGCTGGTGTCCGACACGCAGGTCGCCGCCGAGATCCGCCTCGTCGCCGACCTCCCCAACGGCAAGCGGGTCGACGAGGTGGTGATGCACCTGTGGACGTTCGGCGAGGACGGCTCGGTGATCGCGCTGCGCCGCATGCTCGACACCGCGGCTCACATCGCGGCGGCGGGCGTCTAGCGCCCCCTACGGCGTCGGCGGCGTCTGCGCCGGCGGGACCGGCGTCGTGGTCGGCGGGGTCGTCGGCTGCGTGGTGGTGGGCTGCGACGTGGTCG
>JAXDHQ010000202.1:0-3362 GCA_034664395.1 Solirubrobacteraceae bacterium
CGCGCGCAGGCGCTGCACGCAGGCGATGGCGACGAGCACGCCCAGCGGGCCGTCGTAGCGACCGGCGTCGCGCACGGTGTCCAGGTGCGAGCCGAGGATCAGCGTGGGCGCGCCGGGGTCGCGCGCCCCGAGGCGGCCGACGACGTTGCCGATGGCGTCGCGCCGGGTCGTCATCCCCGCCTCGCGCATCCAGCGCGCGACGGCCTCGCCGGCCTCGCGCAGCGCCGGCGTGGCGAATCGGCGCGTCAGACGTCCGGGCTCCTCGCTGAACCCGGCGAGCTCATCGCAGCGCCGCATGACGGTCATCGCGTCGGGATGGACGGTCGGGCTGGCCATGGTCTGCGCGGCTCATCATGATCCACGGGGTGGAGATCCTGGCGCCGGAGACGTGGACGGAGGCGCTGGCGGCGAAGGCCGCGCACCCCGACGCGGTCCCCATCGCCGGCGGCACCGACCTCATGGTGGCCCTGAACTTCGACCGCGCGCGGCCGGCGACGATCCTCGACCTCACGCGCGTGCGCGAGCTGGCCGAGTGGGGAGCGGAGGACGGGCGCCTGCGCGTGGGCGCCGGCGTGACCTACACGCGGCTCATCGGCGAGCTGCGCGACCGCCTGCCCGGGCTGGCGATGGCGGCGCGCACGGTGGGCTCGCCGCAGATCCGCAACCGCGGGACGGTCGGCGGCAACCTGGGGACGGCGTCGCCCGCGGGCGACGGCCTGCCGCCGCTCTACGTCTCCGACGCCGAGGTCGAGCTGGCGAGCGACAGCGCCACCCGGCGCGTGCCGGTGGCCGAGTTCGTCACCGGCCCCAAGCGCCAGGCCGCCCGCGAGGACGAGCTCATCGCCGCGTTCGTGCTGCCGGCGGCCGGCGGCCCGCAGCAGTTCGCCAAGATCGGCACGCGCAACGCGATGGTCATCGCCGTGTGCTCGCTGTCGCTGGCGCTGTGGCCCGAGCGCCGCGCGGTGGCCGCGTGCCTGGGCTCGGCCGGCCCGACGCCGATCCGCGCGAGCGCGGCCGAGGCGTTCATCGCCGGCGTGCTCGAGGAGGGCGGGCTGTGGGACGCGCCCGGGCCGATCGCCGACGCGGCGCTGGCGCGCTTCGGCGAGCTGGTGGCGGACGCGGCGCGGCCCATCGACGACGTGCGCGGCACCGCGGCGTACCGGCGCCACGCGCTCGGCGTGCTCGCCCGGCGGACGCTGGGCTGGGCGTGGGAGGCGCACCGGTGCGCCTGACCCTCACCGTCAACGGCGAGCCGCGCGAGGCCGATGGCGTCTGGGAGGGCGAGAGCCTGCTCGCGGCGCTGCGCGAGCACCTCGACCTTCCGGGCTCCAAGAACGCGTGCGAGCAGGGCGAGTGCGGCTCGTGCTCGGTGTACCTCGACGGGACGCTCGTGTGCGCCTGCCTCGTGCTCGCCGGGCAGGCCGAGGGCCGCGAGGTCGTGACCGTCGAGGGGCTGGCCGGGGACGGGGAGCTGCACGAGGTCCAGCGCGCGTTCGTCGAGGCCGGGGCCGTGCAGTGCGGCTTCTGCACGCCGGGCCTGGTCGTGGCGAGCCACGACCTCCTCGCGCACAACGCGCGCCCGAGCGACCCGGAGATCCGCGAGGCGCTCGCCGGCAACCTGTGCCGCTGCACCGGCTACGAGAAGATCCTCGACGCGGTGCGGCTCGCGGCGGAGCGGCTGGCGTGACGCGCGTCGTGGTGGAGGGCTGCGCGATCGCGACGGTCGACGCCGCCGGCGCCGAGCACCGCGACGGCCATCTCGTCGTCGAGGGCGACCGGCTCGTGGCCGTCGGCGAGGGCCCGGCGCCGGCGCACAGCGGCGACGTCCGCCGCATCGACGCGCGCGGCTGCCTCGCGACGCCGGGCCTGGTCAACTGCCACCACCACCTCTACCAGTGGGCGACGCGCGGCCTCGCCCAGCAGGCGACGCTGTTCGAGTGGCTCGCGGAGCTCTATCCGGTGTGGGCCCACCTCGACGCCGAGGTGGAGTGGGCAGCCGCGCGCGCCGGGCTGGCGGCGCTGGCGCGCTCGGGCTGCTGCACCTCGACCGACCACCACTACGTCTTCCCGGCCGGCGCCGGCGACCTGCTCGAGGTCGAGGTGCAGGCAGCGGCCTCGATCGGCCTGCGCTTCCACCCGTGCCGCGGTTCGATGGACCTCGGGCGCTCGGACGGCGGCCTGCCGCCCGACGCGATCGTCGAGGACCGCGACGCCATCCTGGCGGCCAGCGAGGCGGCGATCGACCGCTTCCACGATCCGGCGCCGGGCGCGATGGTGCGCGTCGCGCTCGCCCCGTGCTCGCCGTTCTCGGTGACCCGCGGGCTGATGTCCGACGCGGCGGAGCTCGCGCGCCGGCGCGGCGTGCGGCTGCACACGCACCTGGCCGAGACGCTCGACGAGGTGGCGTTCTGCCTGGAGCGCTTCGGCGTGCGCCCGGTCGACCACCTCGACGAGCTGGGCTGGCTGGGCGACGACGTGTGGCTGGCGCACTGCGTCCACCTCGACGCGGGCGAGGTCGCCCGCTTCGGCGCGACCGGCACCGGCGTGGCGCACTGCCCGAGCTCCAACGCGCGCCTGGGCGCCGGCATCGCGCCCGTCGCCGCGCTGGGCCGCGCCGGCGCGCCGGTCGGGCTCGGCGTCGACGGCGCCGCGTCCAACGAGGCCGGCGGCCTGGGCATCGAGCTCCGCGAGGCCCTGCTGTTCGCGCGCGTGGCCGGCGGCCCGGCCGCGATGACCGCGCGCCGCGCGCTCGAGCTGGCCACGATCGAGGGCGCGCGCTGCCTGGGCCGCGACGACGAGCTCGGCTCGCTGGAGGTCGGCAAGCTCGCCGACGTCGCGCTGTGGCGCCTGGACGGCCTCGACCACGCGGGCATCGAGGACCCGGTCGCCGCGCTCGTGCTCGGGCCGCCGCGCCCGGTCGAGCTGCTGCTCGTCGGCGGGCGCGCGGTGGTCGAGGGCGCCGAGCTGCGCACCGCCGACGAGGCGCAGGTGGCGGCGGAGATCGCGCGCGAGAGCCGGCGGCTGCTGCACAGGGTCGAGGCGCGGCTGTGACGGTTCTGCCGCAGGCTCCCCCGCGCGAGGACGTCCAGCGCCCCAACCGCGTCGGCGTGACCACGACGCGGTCCGACGCGATCCCCAAGGTCGCGGGCGAGTTCGCCTACGCCTCGGACCTGCACGTCGAGGGGATGCTGTGGGGCGCGACCGTGCGCAGCCCGCACCCGAGCGCGGCGCTCGAGGAGATCGACCTCGCGCCGGCGCTGGCCATCCCCGGCGTGCACGCGGTGCTGACCCACGCGGACGTCCCCGGCCGGCGCGTCTACGGCATGGAGGTCGCCGACCAGCCGGTGCTCGCCTTCGACCGC
>JAXDHQ010000203.1:0-13813 GCA_034664395.1 Solirubrobacteraceae bacterium
CGCGGAGCGCCGCCGCGGGCGGGCCCTGCCGGCCGGCGCCCGCCCGGCGCTCGCCCTCGCGGGGCCGCCCGGCGACCTGACCGAGATGGCGCTGGCGGTCGTCGCCCGCCAGCGCGCCCACCTCGACGGCGCTCAGTCCCCGGCGCGGGCGAGCTCGACGAAGTAGTCCAGCGCCGCGGGGTTGGCGAGCGAGTCGCGGCTGGCGGCGCGCTCCGGCGGCTGGCCCATGAGGATCCGCTTGACCGGCACCTCGAGCACCTTGCCCGACAGCGTGCGCGGCACCTCGGCGATCGCGTGCACGTCGGTCGGCACGTGGCGCGGCGAGCAGTCCTCGCGGACGCGCTTGCGGATCTGCCCCACGAGCTCGTCGTCGAGCTCGGCCCCCTCGCGCAGGACGATGAACAGCGGCATCCAATTCTCCTCGCCCTCGCGCGGGACGTCGATCACGAGCGCGTCGACCACGTCGTCGACCGCCAGCACCGCGCGGTAGATCTCGCTCGTGCCCATGCGCACGCCGCCGCGGTTGATCGTCGAGTCCGAGCGCCCGTAGATGATCGCGGTGCCGCGCTGCGTGATCTCGATCCAGTCGCCGTGGCGCCAGATGCCGGGGTAGGTCTCGAAGTAGCTCTCGCGCAGGCGCTCGCCGTCCTCGTCGTTCCAGAAGTAGATCGGCATCGACGGCATCGGCTCGGTGATGACCAGCTCGCCGACCTCGCCCACGAGCGGCCGGCCGTCCTCGTCCCACGCCTCGACCTTCGCGCCCAGCGCGCGGGCCTGCAGCTCGCCGAGGTACACCGGCAGCGTCGGGACGCCGCCGACGAACGCCGTGCACAGGTCGGTGCCGCCGCTGGTGGAGAACAGCCACGTGTCCTCGCCGATCTCGTCGTACACCCACTGGAAGCCCTCGGGCGACAGCGGCGACCCCGTCGAGCCCACCGACCGCAGCGCCGACAGGTCGCGCCCGCCGCGCGGCTCGACGCCCGCCTTCATGCACGAGGCGATGTACGAGGCGCTGGTGCCGAAGCAGGTCACGCCCGCGCGCTCGGCGAGGTCCCACAGCACGCCCAGGTCGGGCGTCCCGGGGTTGCCGTCGTAGAGGACGATCGACGCCGGGGTCAGCAGCGCGCCGGTCAGGAAGTTCCACATCATCCAGCCGGTCGTCGTGAACCAGAAGAGGCGATCGCCCTCCTGCGCGTCGAGGTGCAGGTGCAGCTTCTTGAGGTGCTCGAGCAGGATCCCGCCCTGCCCGTGGACGATCGGCTTGGGCAGGCCCGTCGTCCCCGAGGAGTACAGGACCCACAGGGGGTGATCGAACGCCAGCGGCTCGTACGCGAGCGGCTCGCGCTCGGCGACGAGCTCGTCCCAGGTCATGGCGTCGTCGACCGGGCCGGCGTCGAGGTAGGGCAGGACGACCGTGTGCTGCAGCGACGGCATCTCGGCGCGCACGCTGTCGAGGACGGCGCGCCGATCGAAGTCCTTGCCGCCGTAGCGATAGCCGTCGACCGCGAGCAGCACCTTGGGCTCGATCTGCGCGAAGCGATCGATGACCGAGCGCGCCCCGAAGTCCGGCGAGCACGACGACCAGGTGGCGCCGATCGACGCACACGCGGCGAAGGCCGCGATCGCCTCGGGGATGTTCGGGATGTAGGCGACGACGCGGTCGCCCGGGCCGACGCCCAGGCGCCGCAGGCCGGCGGCGATCCGCTCGGTCTGCTCGCGCAGCTCGCCCCACGTCCACTGCCCCAGCTCGCGCAGCTCGCTGGCGTGCTGGATGGCGAGCGCGCCGTCGTCGCGGCCGCGGAAGAGGTGCTCGGCGTAGTTCAGCCGCGCGCCCGGGAACCACTCGGCGCCGGGCATGTCGCGCCGGCCCAGGATCCGCTCGTAGGGCTGCGACGCCTGCACGTCGAAGAACTCCCAGATCGAGCCCCAGAAGCCCTCGAGGTCCTCGACCGACCAGCGCCACAGGTCGTCGTAGGAGCCCTCATGACCTACCGAGCGCGCATAGCGGGTGAGCGTCGACCGCTCGATCTGCTCGGCGGAGGGCTTCCACAGCAGCTTGGGCTCCATGGTCGGGAATCTATTGCGGTCCGGCCGCCGGGCGCGATAGGACTCACGAGCCCCCGACCGGCAAGGAGGGCTCCGTGGCCCATCCCGTGACGTTCGAGGCCGACTACGCCGAGCGGCGCAGCCGGTTGACGACGTTCTTCCGCTGGATCCTGGCGATCCCGCACTTGATCTTCATGTACGTCTACGCGCTCGCCGCGGGCGTGGTGGCGATCGTGGCCTGGTTCGCGCTGCTGTTCACGGGCCGCTGGCCGCGCGGCATGTACGACTTCGTCGCCGGATACCTGCGCTACTCGACGTACGTCAACGGCTACCTGTGGCTGGTCACCGACGAGTACCCGCCGTTCTCGGGCGACCCCGGAGCGAGCTATCCGGTGCGGCTGGACATCGCTCCACCGCAGGAGCGCTACAGCCGCCTGAGGGTCCTCTTCCGAATCGTGCTCGCCATCCCGGTGATGATCATCGTCTATGCGATGCAGATCGTCGCGCAGGTCGGCGCGCTCCTCGCCTGGTTCGCGATCGTGCTGCTCGGGCGCCAGCCCAAGGGCCTGCAGGACATGATCGTGCTCGGCCTCAGCTATCAGCAGCGCGCGTACGCGTACCTGATGCTCATCACCGAGGACTGGCCGCCGTTCACCGACGAGGGCTACGGGACCCGCGTCGAGCAGGCGCCGAGCTTCGGAGCGCTGCCGAGCTCGCCGCCCGCCTCGACCGGTGGCCGGACGGTCACGACCGGCGCCGAGGGCGACGAGCGTCCGCCCGACCCGTTCGGACGCCCCTGACCGGTCTCAGCGCTCGCGCGGCAGGTCGAGGACGGGCGCCTCGCCGGCCTCGGGCGGGGGCGGCAGCGGACGGCTCGGCCGCAGGCCGACGACGAGCAGCGCGCCGGCGCCGACGGCGAGCGCCAGCGGCCAGCCCAGCAGCGTCGGCCCGCTGCGCGCCGCCAGCAGCGTGGTCGCGACGAGCACGGCGACGCCGAGGTAGCCGGGGCCGGGCGCGCGCTCGACCGCCGAGTAGGCGCACAGCCCGAAGCCGCAGGCGTAGAGGAACAGCTCCCAGCCGGCGCCCGGCGCGCGGTCGCCGCCCGCGACGAGGAAGCTCGCCGCCAGGCCGAGCGCCGTCAGGCCCGCCGCGCTGGCGAGGGCGACCGCGTGCCGGGCGTGCCGGTCGCGCGTGCCGACCGTCGCCAGGATCAGCCCGCCGCCGAGCGTCAGGAGCGCCCACCGCAGCGCCTGTCCGCCGGCGGAGGCGGCATCGACGAGCGCGGCGGCGGCCGCCACCACGCTCACCGCGCCCAGGAGCGTGCAGATCGCCGAGTTGCGGGTCGTCGCCAGCGCGAAGGCGAGCGCCGCGAGCGCCGCGCCGACCCACGCGACGGTCAGCCCCGAGCGCAGGCCGTGGGCCCCCAGGAGCACGGCGACCCGCTCGAGCGCGATCGCGGCCAGTGCGAACGTGACCACGAACAGCGCCGACTGGTAGGCCCGCGGCGACGGGCCCTCGCGCGGGGCGCGGACCGCCAGCGCGGCCACCAGGCCGAGCGCGGCGCCGAGGTAGAGCACGTGCACGACGGGCGGCCAGGCGTCGCCGAAGCGCAGCCGCAGCAGCGCCACGAGCGCGGTCAGGGTCACGGCGCCCGCCGCGATGACATCGCCCCGATGCGGCTCCGGGCGCAGCATGCGCCGCAGGCTAGTAGACGGTCGGGCCTACGCGGTGATGCGCGCCATGAGCGACGCGGCCGAGGCGACCGCGAGCTCGCGGTCGTAGGTCAGCACGAAGTCGTAGGCGGGGGCCTCGCCGTCGCCCTCGGACAGGTCGTAGCCGGTCAGGACCGCCGCGAAGTGCGGCGACACGACGGCGACCGCCCACTCGCGCGCCAGGCGGTCGGCGTGGTGCAGCAGGCCTCCGCGCACGCCCGCGATCGGCTCGGGCGCCATCGCCTCGCCCAGCGCGCCGCAGAACGCGACGCGGCTGGCGATGTCCGACCAGCGCTCGCGCGTGGCGGGCGAGAACAGCTCGTCGCGCTCGAAGGCGCCGAGCAGCACCGCCTCGTGGCCGGCGCTGCGCGCCTGCTCCTCGAGGTGGCGGCTGAAGCCGACCATGAGCCCGCGGGCCGCCCGGCGCACGGGACGCGCCTCGCTCACCAGGGCGAACGGCGTCGTGTCGCGGGGATCGCGCCGGGGCGCCGCGACGACTACCGGCTCGCCCGGCGGGTCGGCCGGCGTGACCAGGCGCGCGCGGCGGCCGAAGAGGAAGCCCTGGGCCAGGCGGGCGCCGAGCGCGTCGGCGAGCTCGGCCTGGCGCGACGTCTCGATGCGCTCGACGAGGACCGTCGCGTCGGAGCGCTCGGCCTGGGCGGTGACGGCCGAGATGAGGTCGGCGATCTGGCGCTCGCCCGCGCTCTCGATGAGCCCGAGGTCGAGCTTGATGACCTCCGGCGCCAGCAGCGCCATCATCGCCACCGAATCGACCTCGGTGCCGACGTCGTCGAGCGCGATCGTGCAGCCCAGCGCGCGCATGTCGGCGACGTGGCCGAGCAGCGCCGCCGGGCGCTCGGTGAGCGCGCGCTCGGTGACCTCGACCGCGACGGTCATCTGCGCCGTGGCCTGCGCGTAGAGCGAGCGCAGCTCGAGCGGCATGAAGCCCGACGTGTCGGGCTCCATGTTGAGGAAGAGGACGGCGGGCGCGCGCAGGCCGACGTCGAGCGCGGCGCGCAGCGCGGCCTTCTGGCACAGCCAGTCGAGCTCGTCCAGGCGCCCGGCCCCGCGAGCCGCGGCGAAGAGCGCGTGCGGGTCCTCGAGCGCGGTGCCGCTCGGGCCCCGGGTCAGGGCCTCGTAGCCGACGACGTCGCGCGAGCGCAGCTCGACGACCGGCTGGAAGCCGATGTCGAGAGCGCCCTGCGCGAGGACGTCTCCGACCGTGTGTCTCCGAACGCGCGCAGGCGAAAGCGCGACGTCATGATGGGCCCCAACCCCCGGCATCAACGGAAGACTTCGACACGCATGACCATCGTCCTTGCCGAGAACCGCGGATCCGTGCGCCACGTCGTGCTGAACCGGCCCGAGAAGCGCAACGCGCTCAACGACGAGCTGATCCTCGCCATCCGCGCCGCGCTGGAGGACGCGGCCGCCGATGCCGGCGTCAGGTGCGTCGTCGTCCGCGGCGCCGGGCCGATGTTCTCGTCCGGCATGGACGTCGCCGGCCTCGCGGCGCTGGCGGACGACCCCGGGCGCCTGCGCGAGTTCCGCCGGCCGATCCTCGAGACCTGGAACCTGCTCGAGGAGATGACCAAGCCCACGATCTGCCAGGTCCACGGCGCCTGCATCGGCGGCGCGACCGAGCTCGCGCTCGCGTGCGACCTGCGGGTCATGGCGGCCGACGCGCTGATCGGGATGCCCGAGACGCGCATCGGCCTCATCCCCGACGTCGGCGGCTCCTCGCGGCTGCCCTCGGTCGTGGGGCTGGGACGGGCGAAGGAGCTCGTGATGACCGGGCGGATGATCGACGGCATCGAGGCCGAGCGCATCGGCCTCGTGAACCGCGTCGCGCCGGCGGACGAGCTCGACGCGGCCACCGACGCGCTCGTGTCCGAGCTCCTCGCGTGCGCGCCGATCGCCGTCGGCCACGCCAAGCGCGTCCTCGACGCCGCCGCCAAGCCGGCGCTGGCCGCCACGCTCGAGCACGAGGTGACCGTTCAGACCCTGTGCGCCCGGACCGAGGACTTCGCCGAGGGGACCCGCGCGATCGCCGAGCGCCGTCAGCCGGAGTTCGGCGGGCGCTAGCGAGCGGCTACGGGCGATCGTGCCAGTCGACCGGGCCCGCCGCCAGCGTGTGGCTCCCGAGCGGCCGGCCGAGCACGTCGCGCGCGGCCCGGACGATCTCGAGCAGGCGCTCGAGGTCGATGCCGGTCGCGATGCCCATCTCGTGCAGCATCGAGACCAGGTCCTCGGTGGCGATGTTGCCGGTGGCGCCGGGTGGGACCGGGCAGCCGCCGAGCTCGCCGAACGACGACTCGAAGGAGTCGACGCCGGCCTCCAGGGCGGCGAGGACGTTCGCGAGCCCCTGGCCGCGGGTGTTGTGGAAGTGGGCGGTGAGCTCGACCTCCGAGCCGAGCGCGGCGCGCGCCTCGTCGAAGTACCCGCGCACCTGGGTCGGGTTGGCCATGCCGGTGGTGTCCCCGAAGCCGATCTCCTGCGCGCCGGCCTCGACCAGCCGCCGGGCGATGGCGAAGGCGCGCTCGGGCGGCACGTGGCCCTCGTACGGGCAGCCGAACGCGACCGAGACGACGCCCTCGCAGCGCAGGCCCTCGGCGCGCGCGCGGCCGAGGACCAGCTCCAGGCCGCGCAGCGACTCCTCGATCGAGCGGTTGACGTTGTGGCGATTGTGCGACTCGCTGGCCGACAGGAAGACGTTGATCTCGTCGAAGCGGTCGCGCTGGCGCAGCGCGTTGTCGAGGCCGCGCTCGTTGGGGATCAGCACCGACACCGAGACGCCCGGCGGCGGATCGATCCGCGCCAGCACCTCGTCGGCGTCGGCGAGCTGCGGGATGACGTCGCGGCGCACGAAGCTCGTCGCCTCGATGCGCCGCAGGCCCGTGCGCATGAGGGCGTCGATCAGGCGCACCTTGTCGTCGGTGGCGACGACCTCGGGCTCGTTCTGCAGGCCGTCGCGCGGGCCGACCTCGCGGATACGCACCTCGCGGGGCAGCGCGCTCATCGCCGCGCGACCGTCCGGCCCTCGTGGACACGAGTCAACACGGCCCGGACCATATACTCGCCCGCCTTGACCTCAGAGCCAGTTGCCATCATCGGCGCCAGCGGCGCCCTCGGATTCGGACTCGCCCTGCGCTGGGGACGCGCCGGGATCCCCGTCACCATCGGCTCGCGCCAGGCCGACCGCGCCGCCGAGGCGGTGACCCGCGCGCAGGAGGCCGTCCCCGGCGGCACCTTCGCCGGCTTCGAGAACGAGGAGGCGGCGCGGCAGGCCGAGATCGTCGTCCTGACCGTCCCGTTCCGCTCGCAGTCCGAGACGCTGACGAACCTCAAGGGCTCGCTGACGGCGGGGCAGATCCTGGTCGACGCGACCGTTCCGCTCGCCGCCGCCGTGTCGGGCAAGGCGACGCGCACGCTCGGCGTCTGGCAGGGCTCGGCCGCCCAGCAGGCCCAGGAGATGGTGCCCGAGGGCGTCACCGTCGTGAGCGCCCTGCACACCGTCAGCGCGCGCACGCTGAGCGACCTCGAGCACACGCTCGACGAGGACGTGCTCGTGTGCGCCGACGCGCGCCCCGAGGCGCAGCGCGTCATGGCCCTGATCGACGCGATCGACGGGCTGCGCGGCGTCGACTGCGGCAAGCTGGAGATGGCCCGCATCGCCGAGTCGATCACCGCTCTGCTCATCTCGATCAACGTGCGCAACAAGACGCACGCCGGGATCAAGATCACCGGTCTGTGATGGTCGTCGTGCTCGCCGGCGGCACGGGCGGCGCCAAGCTCGCTCGCGGCATGCTCGACGTGGTGGGCGACGATCTCGTCGTGGTGGCGAACACGGCCGACGACGTGGAGATGTACGGCGCCCACGTGTCGCCCGACCCCGACCTGTGCGCGTTCTGGCTCGCCGACCGCATCGACGAGCGCGGCTGGGGCCTGCGCGACGACACCTTCCACGCCATGGACCAGCTCCGCGAGCTCGGCGTCGACGTGTGGTTCAACCTCGGCGACCGCGATCTCGCCATCGGCCTGCGCCGCGCCGAGCGGATGCGCGACGGCGCCACGCTCACGCAGGCGATCGGCGAGCTGACGGCGGCGCTCGGGCTGCGCGCGCGCGTGCTGCCGATGGCCGACGAGCCCGTCCGCACCCGCGTCCTCACCGGCGGGCGCTGGCTCGGCTTCCAGGAGTTCATGATCCGCGAGCGCGGGCAGGGCGCGGTCGACGGCGTCGAGCTGGCGGGCGTCGCCGCCGCACGCGCGCCCGAGGCCGTCCTCGAGGCGATCGCCGGCGCCGACGCGATCGTCCTCGGCCCGTCGAACCCGATCATCTCGGTGCGCCCGATCCTCGCCGTCCCGGGCGTCGCCGACGCGCTGCGCGCCGCCGCCGCGCCCGTGGTGGCGGTCTCCCCCATCGTCGGCGGCCAGGTGCTCAAGGGACCGACCGACGCGTTCATGGCCTGGGCCGGGCTGCCGCGCAGCGGGGCCGGGATCGCCGGCGCGTACGAGGGGCTGCTCGACGGGATCGTCGCCGACGACCCGGTCGACGGCCTCCCCGCGCTGCGGACCGACACGCTCATGGGCGACGCCGACGCGCGCCGGCGCGTCGCCGACGAGGTCCTGCGCTTCGCGGAGACGTGCCGATGAGGACGTGCGCGGTCGTGCCGGTCAAGAGCTTCGACGACGCCAAGCAGCGCCTGGACAAGGCGCTCAGCGCCGGCAGCCGCCGCGCGCTGGCCGAGGCGATGGTCATCGACGTCCTCACCGCCCTGCGCCGGGCCCAGCTCGTCGAGGCGGTCGTGGTCGTCACCGGCGAGCACGCCGCCACGGCCCTGGCGCGCGCCCACGGAGCGCAGGCGATCGGCGACGACGACCGCGGCCACTCGCACGCCGCGCGCGCGGGCGTGGACTGGGCCCTCGAGCAGGGCTTCGAGCGGGTGCTGCTCGTCCCCGGCGACTGCCCGACGCTCGACCCCCGGCAGCTCGACGACCTGATCGCCGGCGGGATGGACGGACCCGACGTGACCGTCGTCCCCGACCGCCACGGCACCGGGACCAACGCGCTGCTGCTCACGCCGCCCGACGTCATCGCGCCCAGCTTCGGGCCCGGCAGCCGCGAGCGCCACGAGCAGGCGGCCGTCGCCGCCGCCGCGCGCGCGCGGATCGCGCAGCCGCGCTCGCTGGTGCTCGACGTCGACACCGCCGACGACCTCGCCGTCCTGCACGCGGCGCTGGCGGCGTCGACCGGCGGCGCCGCGCACACGCGCGGCCTGCTGGCGCGGCTGGCGCGCCGATGACCGAGCTGCACGCGTGGGCGCTGCCGGGGCTCCCGGAGGTCCTGCCCGGCGACGACCTCGGGGCGCTGCTGGGCGCCTTCGAGCTCGAGCCGGGCGACGTCCTCGTGGTGGCGCACAAGCTGGTCTCCAAGGCGGAGGGCGCGCTGCGGCGCCTCGACGAGGTGACGCCGTCCCCGCGCGCGGTCGAGCTGGCGGCGACGCTCGCCAAGGATCCGCGCCAGGTGCAGGTCGTCCTCGACGAGTCCGCCGAGGTCGTGCGGGCGCAGCGCGGCGTGCTCATCTGCCGCACCCACCACGGCTTCGTGTGCGCCAACGCCGGGGTCGACGTCTCCAACGCGCCCGACGCCGACACCGTCGTGACGCTGCCGCGCGACCCCGACGCGAGCGCCCGCGGCCTGCGCGCCGCGCTGCCCGCGCGCCCCGCCGTCGTCGTCGCCGACTCGTTCGGACGCGCCTGGCGCCACGGCCAGTGCGACGTGGCCGTCGGCATCGCCGGCCTGACGGCGGTCGACGACTGGCGCGGACGCACCGACTCGGTCGGCCGCGAGCTGCGGGCCACGGTCATCGCCGTCGCCGACCAGGCGGCCGCGGCCGCCGACCTCGTCCGGACGAAGGACTCGCGCGAGCCCGCCGTCGTCGTCCGCGGCCTGGAGCGCTTCGTCACGGCGATCGACGGGCCCGGAGCGGCGGCGCTCGTGCGGCCGCTCGACGAAGACCTGTTCACCTGATCGCGACAGCCCGTCGGAGACGTCCTAAGGGTTGTCGGTTTGGAGGGCGGCGCGCGTGGCTATGCAAGCCGCCATGAGAGCTTTCAGACCACTCCTCGCCGCGGTCGCGGCCGTCGGCGCCCTGGTGGCGGCCGGCGCGGCGTCCGCCGGCAGCGACGGCGCGTCACGCCAGTACGTCGTCGTCTACAAGCAGGGAGCCGACGTCGCCGCCGCCCAGGCGGCGATCGCCAGCGCCGGCGGCACGATCGTGTCCGAGAACCGGGACATCGGCGTGGCGACCGTGCGCAGCACCGACCCGAGCTTCCAGGACAAGGCGGCCGAGCAGGGCGCCCTCGAGGGCGCCGCCCGCGACGTCTCCATCGGCCAGGCGCCGCAGGACGCGCAGCCCAAGGACGCCGAGATCGAGAAGGCCACCGGCGACCGCCTGCGCGCCGGCAAGGCCAAGCGGCGGGAGCGCGGCCGCGGCGGCGGGGCGATCGCCCCCGAGCCGCTCGCGTCGCTGCAGTGGGACATGCGCATGCTGGGCGCCACGCCCGACGGCTCCTACGCCGTCCAGCAGGGCTCGCACGCCGTGCGCGTGGGCATCATCGACACCGGCATCGACGGCTCGCACCCCGACGTCGCGCCGAACTTCGACCGCGAGCTGTCGCGCAACTTCACGATCGACGACCCGGTGGTCGACGGACCGTGCGACGCCGAGGCCGACCAGTCCTGCAACGACCCGGCCGACGTCGACGAGAACGGCCACGGCACGCACGTCGCCTCGACGATCGGCTCGCCGATCAACGGCCTAGGCATCGGCGGCGTCGCCCCGAAGGTCGACCTCGTGAACCTGCGCGCCGGCCAGGACTCGGGCTACTTCTTCCTCGGCCCGACCCTCGACGCGCTCACCTACGCCGGCGACCACGGCATCGACGTGGTCAACATGTCGTTCTACATCGACCCGTGGCTCTACAACTGCGCGGCCAACCCGGCGGACTCGCCGGCCGAGCAGCGCGAGCAGCGGCTCATCATCTCGGCCACGCAGCGGGCGATCGACTACGCGCGAGCGCACGGCGTGACGACGGTCGCCGCCAACGGCAACGAGAACACCGACCTGGGCCACCCGACGAGCGACCCGACGTCGCCCGACTACCCCGACCCCGTGAACTCGCCGCGTGAGCGCACGGTCGACAACTCGTGCCTGTCGATGCCGGGCGAGGCGGACGGCGTGATCGGCGTCTCGTCGATCGGGCCGTCCAAGACGAAGGCCGACTTCTCGAACTACGGCCTGGAGCAGACCGACGTCTCCGCCCCCGGCGGGTACTCGCGCGACGGCTTCGGGACGCCGCAGTACCGCACCGTCCAGAACCTGATCCTCGCCGCCTTCCCGGAGTCGGTCGGGCGGGTGGAGGATCGCGACGGCAACGGCACGCCCGACATCGACGCCGAGGGCAACCCGACGACGCCGGCGGTCGTCAAGCAGGGCGACGCCTACTACCAGTGGATCCAGGGCACCTCGATGGCCGCGCCGCACGCGGTCGGCGTCGCCGCCCTGATCGTGGCCGAGTACGGCCGCTTCGATTCGCGCAACGGCGGCCTGACCCTGTCGCCCGACCGCGTCGAGCAGATCCTGCGCCGCACGGCGGTCGACACGCCGTGCCCGAACCCGGCGACGCTCGACTACCCCGACCGCGGGCCGGAGTACACCGCGACGTGCGAGGGCAACGCCGACCTCAACGGGTTCTACGGCGACGGCATCGTCAACGCGTTCAACGCGGTGACGCGCCGGTAGCCGACGCCTCGCGCCAGCCGCCCCGCCCGCCGCGCGCGCGGCGGGGCGGCTCGCTAGGCGCCGAGGCGCTCGACGCGATAGCGCCGCTCGCCGCCCGGCGTCTGGACCTTGACCTGATCGCCGGGTCGATGGCCCATCAGCGCCTTCGCCATCGGCGACTCGGACGAGAGCTTGCCCTCGCGGACGTTGGCCTCGGTGGGCCCGACCAGCTTGAAGGCCGACTCGCGCCCGCTGCCCTCGTCGACGACGTGGACGGTCGTGCCGAACACGACGACCTCGCTGTGCGCGGGGGCCTCGACGACGCGCGCGTTGCGCAGGCGCTCGACCAGGCGGAGGATCTTGGTCTCCAGGTGCGCCTGGTCCTCCTTGGCGATGTGGTACTCGGCGTTCTCCTTGAGGTCGCCGAGCTCGCGAGCGGCCTGGATGCGCTGCGCCATGTCGCGCCGCGCGTCGCCCTCCAGGCGCGCGAGCTCGGTCTTGAGGGCCGCCAGGCCCTCCGCGGTGATGGCTTCGCCTTCGCTCATCGTCCTCATTGTGGCGGGCCGGCGGCCGCGGCCGCCTGCACGTCAGCCAGCCGCGGCCGGTCGCCGAAGCCCTGCAGCCACCAGGTGGCGCCTGCGCCGGACAGCTCGGCCAGCCGCGCCGCGTCCGGGCGCTCGTGGTTGGTGATCACGAGATCGAACGGCCCGGCGTCCGGTGGACGGTCCTCGCCGACGACGTCGAGCATGGTGCGGACGTCCTCGCCGGTGAGCGACGCGCGGTGGCTGACCGGGAAGACGCCGTCGTAGCGGGCGGCGCGGCGCAGCGGGGCGCGGTTGGGCCACACGCAGCCCAGCCACACCGGGGGGCGCGGCCGCTGCACCGGCGCCGGGCGCACCTGCGCGCCGTCGAGGTGGAACGCCGGGCCGTCGTGGGTGACCGGCTCGCCCGACCACAGCGCCACGAGCAGCTCGAGCGCCTCGTCGAGCAGGCTCGCCCGGGCGCGCCGGTCGGGCTCCTCGCCGAAGGCGGTGATCTCACGCCGGCCGTCGCCGCCGAGGCCGGCGCCGAAGACCATGCGCCCGCCCGACAGGCGGTCGAGCACCGCGACCTCGCGGGCGACCTCCCACGGACGCCGGCGCGACAGCGGCGTCACCATCGCCCCGAGGCGCACGCGCTCGGTGGCCAGGGCGACGGCAGTCAGCGCGATCCACGGGTCGGCGACGTCGAGCGCGTCGTGCGTCATGACGTGGTCCCAGAGGAACACGCCGTCCCAGCCGGCCTCCTCGGCGCGCGCGCCGACGTCGGCCAGGGCGCGCACGTCGGCGAGCTCGCCGAACGGCGCCACGTACAGGCCGCGGCGCATCAGGCGGCGGCGGCCACCGGGTAGGTGTGGCGGATGTCGTAGAGGGTGGTGCGTTCGGCGGCGGGGCGCCCGGCGGCGTGGGCGGCGGCGATGAGCTCGGGCGGGTCGAGCCTGACGCCGTGGTAGCTGCCCGCGAGGCGGCTGATGTTCTCCTCCATCAACGTGCCGCCCAGATCGTTCACGCCCCAGCTCAGCGCTTCGGTCGCGACGTCCAGACCCATCTTCACCCACGACGCCTGCACGTTGGCGATCGTGTGCCCGAGCGCGAGTCTGAAGACGGCGGTGTGCTTGAGGTTCTCCTCGCGGCTGATCTCCTCCACGCCGTGGGTGCGCCCCAGCAGCGTGTGAAACGGGATGAACGACAACGGCACGAACTCGGTGATCCCACCCGTGCGCTCCTGCAACTGACGGATGACGCGCATGTGCTCCGCCAGCTCCCAGGGCTCCTCGATGTGCCCGAACATCACCGTCGACGTCGAGCGCAACCCCGCGCGGTGGCTGGCCTCGATGATCTGCACCCACCGCGCGACCGGCAGCTTGTTCGGACTGATCCGCTCACGCACCCCGTCGTGCAGGACCTCGGCGGCCGTCCCCGGCGTGCTGTCAAGGCCCGCGTCCTTGAGCCTGGCGAACACCTCCGACGCCGGGAGGGCGGAGATGTCGCACATGTGCGCGACCTCCATCGGGCTATACGCATGCACATGCAACGCCGGCGCGGTCGCCTTGATCAACCGCAACCACCCCAGGTAATCCTCAAGGCCCCAATCGGGATGGATCCCCGACTGCATGCAGATCTCCGTCGCCCCATACGCCACCGCCTC
Source organism: Solirubrobacteraceae bacterium (assembly GCA_034664395.1). Classification (GTDB taxonomy): domain Bacteria; phylum Actinomycetota; class Thermoleophilia; order Solirubrobacterales; family Solirubrobacteraceae; genus JAOPZW01. Next base: position 13,730 of record JAXDHQ010000203.1, read on the forward strand.
GTGGATACGCGCCACGAACTCCTCGACATCGTGCTCATAGGCATCCGGCGAGCGCTTGCCCTGCCCGAACCCGCAAAACGCGCA
>JAXDHQ010000204.1:0-18935 GCA_034664395.1 Solirubrobacteraceae bacterium
CGGCATGTCGCCCGCGCCGGTCGCCACGGCCTCGCCCAGGCCGATCGGCGCCTTCTCGTCGCTCTCGCGCTGCACCGTCGGCCCGCCCGCGCGCGAGATGGCGCCGGCCACGCCGCCGCCGTGCGCCAACCGCGTGTTCGCCGCGTTGGCGATCGCGTCGACCTCGAGGGTCGTGATGTCCTTGTCGAGGACCTCGATCCGCGCCACCCCCGGACCCTAACCTGGCGCGCGGACGCGCATGCGACGCTACTCCTACAAGACGTCGGAATTTGGGGCGGATCCGGATCCTCGTGCGGTTCGACGGAGGAAGGATCAGGCCCGGATCGCCCGCGGTCCGACGGCGGCCGGATCAGGTGCGGATCGTCGTTCCTGACGGTCGACGGTGGGCGGGGTACAGTGCTTCAGCACGGACCCGCCCCAGCGGCGGGCGTCAGGGGCGGCGAGGCGCCCCTGAGGCGGTTGCCGTCAGGCGACTTCCGCGGGTTCGTCCTTGCCCTGCAACCGCTCGCGCCCGCGCTGCACGGCCGCGATGAACTTCGACAGGTTGACCTCGAGCGTGTTGAGGATCTCGTCGGCGTAGTCCTCGGCGCCGAGACGGATCTCGCGCTCGCGGGCGCGGGCGTCCTCGATGATGTCCTCGGCGGCGCGCTCGGCCTGCTTGGTCACCTCCTGGTCGGAGATGAGCAGGGTCTGGCGCTCGCGCGACTCCTTGATGATGCGCTCGGCCTCGCGCTTGGCCTCGGCAAGCATCTCCTGACGCTCCTTGACGATCCAGCGCGCCTGCTTGATCTCCTCGGGGATCGTCGCGCGCATCTGGTCGAGGATGTCGTAGATCTCCTCCTTGTCCACGCGCACCTGATCCGTGAGGGGAACGGGCTTTGCGTTGTGGACGAGATCATCCAGCTTGTCGATGAGGACCAGGACGTCCATGGCAGCAGTTTGGTTCGTTACCGGGCGAGCTCTTCCTGCAAACGGCGAGCCACCCTATTGGGGACCAGATCGTTGATCGCTCCGCCGAACGTGGCGAGCTCCTTGACGCCCGACGAGCTCAGGAAACTGTACTGGGGCGAGGCCATCAGGTAGAGCGACTCGATCTCGGGCGCCTGCATGCGGTTGAGCTGGTGCATCTCGAGCTCGTACTCGAAGTCCGAGATCGCGCGCAGGCCCTTGACGATCGCCTTCGCCCCGACCTGGCGGGCGAAGTCGACGACGAGGACCTTGAACGGCTCGACGCGGACGTTGCGCAGGTGCGAGATCGCGTCCTCGATGAACCCGACGCGCTCCTCGATGCCGAACAGCGGCGGGTTCTTGCGCGACGACAGGTTCACGACCGCGACGACGACCTCGTCGAACATCTCGGAGGTGCGCGTGATGACGTCGACGTGCCCGTAGGTGATCGGGTCGTAGGAGCCGGGACAGACGGCGATGCGTGGATCAGGGGCCATAGGCGTGGATGCAGATGAGAGTGTCGCCGTAGCGACGTTCGCGGAGGACCGGCAGCCCGAGGGCGAGTGGAGCGCGACGGTCGCTCTCGGCCACGACGCGGGCGTCGGGGGCCAACAGGGCGGGCAGTGCCCGCGAGAGGTCCCGTCCCAGCGCCGGCGCGTCCCGGTACGGCGGGTCGAGGAGGACGAGATCGTATGCGTCCCCGCGCGCCGATGCGTCCTGGAGGGCCGCCGCGGCGGTCGCGTGCACGACGCGGGCCTCCTCGGTGCCGAGCCCCAGGGCGTCGAGGTTGGCGCGGATCACCTTGATCGCGCGGGCGTCGCGCTCGACCAGCGTCGCGCTCGCCGCCCCCCGCGAGAGCGCCTCGATCGCCAGCGCGCCCGAGCCGGCGTAGAGGTCGAGCACGCGCGCGCCGTCGAGCGGGCCGAGCATCGAGAACAGCGCCTCGCGGACGCGGTCGGAGGTCGGGCGCGTGTCGCGCCCGCGCGGCGCCCGCAGCCGCCGCCCGCCCAGCCGCCCGGCCACGACCCTCATGCGTCGGCGGCGAGGCTCACGCCGCCACCGGCTCGGCCTCCGCCGCCGCCAGCTCCTCGGCGAGCAGGGTCAGCTCCGGGGCGCTGAGCTCGGGGTCGGCGCGCAGCAGCGCGAGCGCCCGGTCGTGGGCGCGCTGGAGCAGGGCGCCGTCCTCGGGCAGGCGCGCGAAGCGGAAGCGGGCCATGCCCGACTGGCGCGTGCCGGTGAGCTCGCCCTCGCCGCGCAGCTCGAGGTCGATCTCTGCCAGGCGGAAGCCGTCGCCGTGCCGGGCGAGCGCGCGCAGCCGCGGCGACTCGCTGGGGCCGAACAGCAGGCACAGCGACGCGTGGGCGCCCCGCCCCACCCGGCCGCGAAGCTGATGGAGCTGGGAGATCCCGTAGCGCTCGGCGTCCTCGACGAGCATCACCGTCGCGTTGGGGACGTCGATGCCGACCTCGATCACCGTCGTGGCGACGAGCACGTCGGCGTCGCCGCCGGCGAAGGCCTCCATCGCCGCCGCCTTCTCGCGCGGGCGCATCTGGCCGTGCAGCAGCACGACGTCGAACTCGGCGAACTCGGTGGTCCGCAGCCGCTCGAACTCGGCGGTCGCCGCGCGCGCCTGCAGCACCTCGGACTCGCTGACCAGCGGGCAGACGACGAACGCCTGCCGTCCGGCCCGCAGCTCCTCGCGGATGCGCTCGTAGGCGCGCTCGCGCTCGCGCTCGCCGCTGGCCACGAACGTCTCGATCGGCTGACGCCCCTTGGGCAGCCGGCGCAGCTCGGTCACGTCGAGCGCGCCGAAGTTGGCCAGGCGCAGCGTGCGCGGGATCGGCGTGGCGGTCAGGTGCAGCACGTGCGGCGCCAGGCCCTCCGGCGCCTTGGCGTCGAGCATCGTCCGCTGGCGCACGCCGAAGCGGTGCTGCTCGTCGACGACGGCGACCGCGAGTCGGTCGAACTCGACGTCGGGCTCGATCAGGGCGTGGGTGCCGACGACGAGGTTGAGCGCGCCGGTGCGCAGCTTGCCGAGGATGTCGGCCCGCCGCCCGGGCGGGGTCGAGCCGGTCAGCAGCGCGATCGGCACCAGCGAGCCCGGCATGAGCGCCTGGAGGGTGGCGAAGTGCTGCTCGGCCAGGGTCTCGGTCGGCGCCATCAGCGCCGCCTGCAGGCCGTGCTCGACCGCGCGCAGCATGGCGTGCAGGGCGACGACCGTCTTGCCCGACCCCACCTCCCCCATGAGCAGCCGCTGCATCGGCCGCTCGCGAGCGAGGTCGGCGTCGACCTCCTCCATCGCCGTCGCCTGGTCGTCGGTGGGCGCGAAGGGCAGCAGCGTGTCGCGCCACACGCGCGACAGCGTCGGCTCCTCGCCCAGCGGCGCCGCCGCCTGCGACGCGCGGCGCTCGGCGCGCAGGCGAAGCTGCACGATCTGGTCGACGAGCAGCTCGTCGAACGCCAGCCGCTCGCGACCGCCCTCGCGGTCGCCGAAGTGCGCGGCCGCCAGCGCCGCCGGCCGGTCGGGCAGCCCCTCGGCGGACCGCAGCGCGGCGGGCAGGGGCTCGACCACGTCGGCCACGGCTTCGCGGTGCTCGCGCACGGCGGCGAGGATCTGCGTCGAGGTGAGGCCCTTCGTCGCCGGGTACTGCGACGCCGCCTCGCCGGCGCCGGCCACCGCGTCGGTGCGCGCGTGGGTGTTCACGCGGAAGCGGTTGGCGCCCTGGTACTTGCCGGCGAGCACGAGCCGGGTGCCCGGCCGGTAGGCGTCCTTCAGCCACGGCTGGTTGAAGAACGTCGCCTTCATCACGCCGGTGGCGTCGGTGACGGTCGCCTCGACGAGCGGCTTCATCCCGCGCCGGCGCACCGGGCGCGAGGTGATCGCGCGGACCTCGACGATGACCGTCGCCGTCTCGTCGGGCGCGAGCTCGGCGATCGTCCGCGCCTCGCCCGAGTCGCGCGGCAGGTGCGCGAGGAGCGCGCCGACCGTCGTCAGCCCCAGCGCCTCGGCCGCCTCGGCGGCGGGACGCGGCTGCCAGGTCAGCGGCGCGAGCAGCCGCGAGGGTCGCGGCCAGCGGATCGGCGCGCCGCTCAGGGCCTCGCGGTCGAGCTCGTCGTGGGTGCCGAAGGCGGTCGCCATCGCCCGTCCATGATGCCCGGGCCGGCGGCTGGCTCGTCAGTCGCCGGCGAGCGTGCGCAGCCGCCGCTGCACCTTGCGGCGCTTGGCGGCCAGCTCGCCCTCGAGCGCGGCGATCTCGTCGCGGCGGCGGCGGACGAGCGCGAGCTGACGATCGATGTGGCCCAGCGACTCCTCGACCATCTCGCGCCGCCGGGCGGCGTCGGGTGCGCCCCGGTGCCACTCGTCGCGCAGCGCGGCCCGCGCCTCCTGGGCCTCCAGCAGCGCCTTGAGCTCGTCGAGCGAGACGCCCAGCAGCTCCTTGAGGCGCAGGGCGTCGCGCAGGCGCTCGACCTCGCGCTCGCCGTAGAGGCGATGGCGCCCGGCCTCGCGGTCGTCGCCCGCCTCCAGCAGGCCGATCTCCTCGTAGTAGCGGATCGTCCGCGGCGTCGTGCCGACGCGGCGGGCGACCTCGCCGATGCGCAGCCCCGTGGCGACCGTGGCGCTCATGCGTGCTCGCGGACGTGCGCGGGACGCAGCAGCGAGACGCCGGTGCCGACCAGCGACGTCGCGGCGAGCACCCACAGCGCCACGTGCATGTTGTGGATGAACGGGTCGAGCTGGGCGTCGGTCAGCCCCGACGCCAGGCCCGAGAAGATCTTGAACAGCACGTCCTTGGGCACGGCGGCGGTGACGATGGCGAGGACGAACGCGATCGACAGGACCGCGCCCGTGTTCTGCAGCATCGTCCGCGCGCCGGCGGCGATGCCGCGGCGCTGCGGTGGGACCGTCCCCATCATCGCCGCCGTGTTGGGCGAGTTGAACATGCCCGAGCCGATGCCGACGAGCGCGAGCCACAGGCTGCTCTGCCAGTAGGGGCTGTGGGCCTGCAGCGTCGTCATGAGCGCCAGGGCGATCGCGGTGACGAGCATGCCCAGGGCGGCCAGCGTTCGCGACCCGCGCCGGTCGGCCCAGATCCCGGCCAGCGGCGAGGAGACGAGCATCCCGAGCGCCATCGGAGCGAGCTTGATGCCGGCGGTGATCGGGTCGTCGCCCTGCGCGCCCTGGAAGTAGAAGACGAAGACGAAGAGCAGCGCGAAGCGCGACAGGCCGTTGATGAACGCGGCGCCGGTCGCGGCCGCGAACAGGCGGTTGCGGAAGATCGTGAGGTCGAGCATCGGCGCCCGGCCGCGGTGCTCGATGAGCACGAACAGCGGCAGCAGGATCACGGCGGCGATCAGCCCGCCGATGACGAGCGGGTCGTTCCATCCCGAGATGCCGCCGCGCGAGATCCCGAGGACCAGGCCGGTCAGCCCGGTGACGAACGTGGCGGTGCCGAGCAGGTCGAAGCCGCGGCTGGCATCGGGCCGCGCCAGCTCGTGCAGGACCATGCCGCCCCACAGCGCGCCGGCCAGGCCGAGCGGGACGTTGAACCAGAACACCCAGTGCCACGAGATCGCCACGAGCGCGCCGCCGAGGACGGGCCCGATGACGAGGCCAATGGCGGCGACCATCGTGTTGGTCCCCATCGCCAGGCCGAGCTGCTCGCGCGGGAAGGCGTCGGTGACCAGCGCCGCGGCGTTGGCGAAGAGGAACGCGCCGCCGATGCCCTGCAGGATGCGCCACAGGATGAGCACGGTGACGTTGCCGGAGAACCCGGCGCCGAGCGAGGCGACCGCGAAGAGGACGAAGCCGCCGACGTAGGCGGTCTTGCGTCCGAAGAGGTCGGACAGCCGCCCGGCGGTGAGGACGAGCACGGTCGAGGCGATCATGTAGGCGAGGATCACCCAGACGAGCGACAGGATGCTCGTGCCCAGGGCGCGCTCGAGGTCGGGCAGGGCGATGATCAGCGTGCCCGAGTTGATGGTGGCGAGCAGCATGCCCAGGCTCGTGCACGACAGCGCCCACCATTTGTAGTGCTCGTGGTCGGACGCGACGCCCAGGCGCCGTGACGCGGGCGCGTCGGCGGTCGCGGTCGCGCCGCCGTTGCGTGCGCGCGCTCCCGCGCGCATGAGGGAGGAGACGTAGCCCTGGCGCGCGCGCCGCGCGCGTCCGGAGTCGTCGGAGCTTGGCGGGGTTCGGACGTCGGCCATCCGTTCCAGGATAGCCAACCGACTTCTTACGTGAACGTCAGATTGAGGACACGGCTCGGGCACCCTCGCGCCGGCGGGCGGCGGAATTGGCTGGCGGCTCGCGCTACTCGGCCGCCAGCAGCCACCAATACGCCGGCTGGCCGCCGTCCTCGAGCTCGAGCTCGACCCCGGCCGGGGCCAGGGCGGCGACCGCCTCGGCGTCCAGCGGCGCGCCGTCGCCGGCGATGCAGGTCAGCAGTTCGGCGTCGGCGGCGAGCGTCCCGAGCACGCGGGCCAGCGTGGGCGCCGCCTCGCCCCACGCGACGATCTCGTCGTCGACGAAGCCGACGGCGTCGCCGGCGTCGAAGCGCCCGGCGGCGTCGCGTCGCGCCGCCTGCGCGACCGCACCGGTGCGGACGTCGTCCAGCGCCGCGCGCAGCGCCGCCGCGTTGTCGGCCGCGCTCGCGGACGGGTCGAGGGCGACGGCGGCGGCCGTCAGCCCCGCCTGCTGCGAGCGCGACGCCGCGACGTGCACGACCTTCTCGGCCAGCTCGGCGGCGCGCTCGGCGGCCATGATCACGTTGGGGCTGTTGGGCAGGACCACGACCTCCTCGGCCGGGACGGCGTGGATGCCCGCCAGCAGCTCGTGGGTCGAGGGGTTCAGCGTCGCGCCGCCGTCGAGGACGTGGCAGCCCAGCGACGCGTACAGGCGCGCCATCCCGGCGCCGGCGACGACCGCGAGCGCCCCCGAGCGTGCCGCGGCGGGCGCCGGCGCGGCGCCGTTGCCGGCCAGGCGCGCCCCGCGCTCGGCGACCTGGGCGCGCATGTCCGCCACGTCCAGGCGGGACACCTCGCCGGCGCCGGCGAACGCCTCGATCGCGCGCTCGGGGTCGTCGGTGTGCACGTGGACCTTCAGCGTGAGCCGGTCGCCGACGACCAGGACCGAGTCGCCGATCTCCTCCAGCGCGGCGATGAACCGCTGCGCCTCGAGCTCGCGACCGGTGACGGCGAAGTTCGTGCAGTAGCGGAAGGTCGAGGACGCGTGCTCGGGATGGCTGACGCGGGCCGGCTCGTGGTGGTCGAGCTCGGGCGCGGCCTCGCCGCGCAGCGCCGCCACCACGCCGGCGAAGATCACCGTCACCGCGTAGCCGCCCGCGTCGACGACGCCGGCCTCGCGCAGGACTGGCAGCAGGTCGGGGCCGCGCTTGACCGACGCCTCGCCGGCGGCGATCGCGCCCTCGAGCACCTCGGCGAGCACGCGGCTCTGGACCTCGCCCTCGGCGTCGCGGCCCAGCCGCGGCGCGTCCATGTGCGCCAGCTCGGAGGCGACGTGCGCGGCCATGTCGCGGACCACGGTGAGCATCGTCCCCTCGGCCGGCGCGCGGACCGACGCGTACGCGCGCTGGGCGGCGCGGGCCATGGCCGCGCCCAGGAGCACCGGGTCGACGAGCTCGCCCGGACGCGAGATGAGCTCCTCAGCCGCCCCGCGGATGAGCTGGGAGAGGATGACCCCGCTGTTGCCGCGCGCGCCGAGCAGCGCGGCGCGCGCCACGGAGTCGACGATCTCGTCGCGGCCGATGTCGTCCAGCGGGCGGTCGACGGCGGCCAGGCGGTCGACCTCGTCCAGGCAGGCGCGCAGCGTGAGCGCCATGTTGTCGCCGGTGTCGCCGTCGGCCACCGGGAAGACGTTGAGGTCGTTGATCTCCTCGCGGCGCGACTCCAGGTGCGCGAGGGCCCCCTCGAGCGCGATGCGGAAGCGGACGAGGGTCGAGACGGGCACGCCCGCGGGGGCGGCTAGACGGCCTTGGTGACCTTGCCGGCCTTCAGGCAGCGCGTGCACACGTACACGCGCCGGGGGGCGCTGCCCACGAGGATCCGAACCTTCTGGAGGTTGGGGTCGAAGCGGCGCCGCGTGGCGACCATCGAGTGGCTGCGGCTGTTGCCGAATGCGGGGCCGCGGCCGCAGGAATGACAGACCTTCGCCATGGGGGCAGGAGTGTAGCGGGCCGATGGCACGGGTAGCGTGCCGGAGGATGCCCGTCAGCGAGGCAAGCATCGCGCTGCCACCCAGGTACCGGGTGGTGCGCCACATCGCCAACGGCGGGATGGCCTCGGTGTGGGCCGCCGAGGACGAGCTCCTCGGGAGGTTGGTGGCGGTGAAGGTCCTGGCCGGAGCGTACGCGGCCGACGATCGCGCCAACCGCCGCTTCCTGCGCGAGGCCCGCGCCGGCGCGCGGCTGAGCGACTGCCGCAACGTCGTCACCGTCTACGACATCGGCGAGCACGACGACCGGCCGTTCATGGTCATGGAGCACTTCGCCGGCGGTACGGTCGCCGACCGGCTGCGCCGCGGCATGTCGATCCCACGCCTGCTGGCGCTGCGCTGGCTGCGCGAGGCCGCGATCGCCCTGGACTGCGCCCACGAGCACAACGTCGTGCACCGCGACGTCAAGCCGGCCAACCTGCTGCTCGACCAGCGCGGCCGCCTCGCCGTGGGCGACTTCGGCATCGCCACCGTCGCCACCGAGGCGTCGGTGACGCAGACCGGCCAGGTCCTGGGCACGGCGGCGTACATCTCGCCCGAGCAGGCCCGGGGCGACGCCGCCACCGCGGCCAGCGACCGCTACGCGCTGGCCGTCGTGGCCTTCGAGCTGCTCACCGGCGCGCGCCCGTTCGCCGGCGACCACCCAGCCGCGCAGGCACGCGCGCACGTCGAGGATGCGGCGCCGCTGGCCAGCGAGGCCGGTCGCGACCTGTCGCCGGCGGTCGACCGCGTGCTGCAGGCCGCCATGGCCAAGGATCCCGAGCGCCGGCCCGCCAGCGCCGGGCGGCTCGTCGAGGCGCTCGAGGACGCCCTCGAGGACGGCCGCTTCGAGGTCGACCCCGCGCCGACCGCGACCACGGTCGCCGCGCCGCGGCCCGTGGCGCGCCCCGCCATCGCGGCCGGAGGCCCGAGCCACCCGACCACGGGGCGCGTCGCCGCCGTCGGCGCCCCCGCCCCGCGCCGGCGCCTGTCCGTCGTGGGCGCGCTGCTCGCGCTCGTGCTCGTGGCGGGCGCCGCGATCGCCATCGCCGCCGGGACCGGCACCGGGCAGCGCTCGGCGCGCAGCTCGACGGCCGCGGCCGCGCCGCCGCCCAAGGTCAAGCCGAAGACGACGGCAGCGAAGCCCAAGCCGGCGACGACGTCCCAGCCGGCGGCGACGGCCACCCCGTCGACGGCGTCGACGCCCGCGGCCAGCGCCACCACCGACGACCCCGTCGCGCTCAACGACCAGGGCTTCGCGCTCCTGCAGCAGAGCCTGGCCGGCCAGGCCGTGCCGTTGCTGCAGCGCTCGGTCGACGCCTTCCGCCAGCAGGGCGCCACGAGCCGGATCGACTACGCCTACGCGCTGTACAACCTCGGCAACGCCCTGCGTCTGACCGGCCGTCCCGACCAGGCGATCCCGCTCCTGCAGGAGCGCCTGCGCGTCAGCGACTACAAACGCGGCGTCGTCCGGCGCGAGCTGGCGCTGTCCATGCAGCAGTCGGGACAGGCGCCCGCCGGCGCCGGCGGCGGCCAGGGCGGCCGCGACCACGGCCACCAGGGCGACGGCGGCGACTGAGCCTCAGCGCGGCTCGCGCTCGCGGGCGGGGACCCGCTCGGGCGGATGCTGCGGACGGCGCGCCGGGCGCGGAAGCGCATCGGCCAGCCGGCCTCCGTCGCGCAGGCGCACGGCGCTGGGATCGGCGTCGGGGAGCGGCAGGCCGCCGCCCGGCCTCGAGGGCCCCGGCTCGGCCGGGTCGTCGTCGCCGCCCGGCCACCAGCCGCGCCAGTCCGGGCGGCTCTCGTCGTCGAGCAGGAGCGCCCAGACCAGGGCGGCCATGCCGATCACGTGGACGAGCACGGTGAGCGCAAGGGCGAGCACCTCCTTGGTCACATCCCGAAGCGTACCCCCACCGCGGACGAACAAGCCAGGCCCGGCGGGACCGGCCTACAGCCGGGTGCGCAGGCGGGCGAGCGTCAGCACGGCCTCGGCCGCGTGCCGGCCCGAGTCGCGCTTGTCGCCCCCCGAGCGCGCCAGGGCCTGCTCCATCGTGTCGACCGTCAGGACCCCGAACGAGCACGGGACGCCGGTGGCGAGCTGCACGTCCTGGATGCCGCGGGCGGCCTCGGCACAGACGTAGTCGTAGTGATCGGTCTCGCCGCGGATCACCGCCCCCAGGCAGGCGACGCCGTCGTAGCGGCCGGTCTCCGCGACGTACTTGGCCAGCAGCGGCAGCTCGAACGCGCCCGGGACCTCGTAGACGTCGGCCTCCCCCGCGTCGGCCTCGGCGAACGCTCCCTGCGCCCCGGCGATCAGGCGCGCCGCGAGATCCTCGTAGAAGACCGCCACGGCGATGGCGAACCTCACCGCTCGCTCTCCTCCCACCCCTCCTCCTCGGCGAGGCGCTCGCGATGGCGCATCTCCTCGTCGAGGTTGAGGCCCTGGTGGTGCAGCGCATGGCCCATCCGCTCGGCCTTGGCGCGGAGGTAGGCCTCGTTGTGGGGATTGGGCGTGTGCGTGAGCGGGACCTGCTCGCTGACGCTCAGCCCGTAGCCCTGCAGGCCGTGGATCTTCTTGGGGTTGTTGGTGAGGATCCGGATCGAGGTGAGCCCGAGGTCGGTGAGGATCTGGGCGCCGATCCCGTAGTCGCGCAGATCGGCGGGCAGGCCGAGCTCGAGGTTGGCGTCGACGGTGTCCATGCCCTGCTCCTGGAGCTTGTAGGCGCGCAGCTTGTTGAGCAGGCCGATGCCGCGCCCTTCCTGGGCCAGGTACAGCAGGACCCCGCGCCCCTCCTCCTCGATCTTGGCCAGCGCCGACTCGAGCTGCTCGCCGCAGTCGCAGCGCAGCGAGTGGAAGACGTCGCCGGTCAGGCACTCGGAGTGGACGCGCACGAGCACGTCCTCGAGGCCGCTGACCTCGCCCTTGACCAGCGCGACGTGGTGCTTGTCGTCGAGCGTCGAGCGGTAGCCGACGGCCTCGAAGTCGCCGAAGGTGGTCGGCAGGCGCGTGGAGACGACCCGCTCTACGAGCTTGTCGTTGCGCCGCCGGTAGGCGATCAGGTCGGCGATCGTGACCATCTTCTGGCGGTGCTTGTGGCAGTAGGCGCGCAGGTCGCCGATGCGCGCCATCGACCCGTCCTCGTTCATGACCTCGCAGATCACGCCGGCGGGGGCGCAGCCGGCCAAGCGCGCGAGGTCGATCGACGCCTCGGTGTGGCCGGTGCGCTCCAGGACGCCGCCGGGACGGCCCTTGAGCGGGTTGACGTGGCCGCCCTTGACGATGTCGTCGGGCCCCTTGGCCGGGTCGACGGCCACGCGGATCGTGTGCGCGCGGTCGGCCGCGCTGATGCCGGTCGTCACGCCCTCGCGCGCCTCGATCGTGACCGTGAACGGCGTCTGATGGGCGGTCTCGTTCTTCGCCGACATGAGCTCGAGCCCGAGCTCCTCGCAGCGGTCAGGGCTCAGCGCCAGGCAGATCCAGCCGCGGGCGTGCGTGGCCATGAAGTTGATGTCGTCGGCCGTGACGAGCTCGGCCGCCATGACGAGGTCGCCCTCGTTCTCGCGGTCCTCGTCGTCGACGACGACGACCATCCGGCCCGCGGCGATCTCCTCCAGCGCCTCCTCCACGGTGGCGAACTGCGCGGTCTGCGTGCTCACGCTCGGGTCACCAGCTTCTCCACATATTTGGCCAGGATGTCCACCTCAAGGTTGACAGGCGTCCCCGCGGCGGCGTCGCCCAGGTTGGTGCGCCGCAGCGTCTCGGGGATGAGCGAGACGTCGAAGCTGACGTCGTCGACGCGCGAGACCGTGAGCGACACGCCGTCGACGGCGATCGACCCCTTCTCGACCACGTAGCGCAGCAGGTCGGGCTCCGCCTCGATCGTGACGACGCGGGCGAAGCCGTCCTCGCGCGCGGCGCGAACGGCGCCGACCCCGTCGACGTGCCCCTGCACGATGTGGCCGCCGAGCCGGCCGTGGGCGGCGAGCGCGAGCTCGAGGTTCACGCGCGTTCCCTGGCGGACCTCGGCCAGCGACGAGCGGCGCAGCGTCTCCTGCATCACGTCGGCTCCGAAGCGCTCGTCGTCGACGTCCGTCGCGGTCAGGCAGACGCCGTTGACCGCGACCGAGTCACCCTCGGACAGCTCGCGCGCCAGCGGCGAGGAGATCGCCAGCCGCACGCCATCCGCCGTGGCGTCCACCCCGGCCACCGTCCCGAGGTCGGCGACGAGCCCCGTGAACACGGCTTACCACTCCCGTAGGCGAGCCGAGAGGAGGACGTCGCCGGCGACGGAGTCGCACTCGAGCGTCAGCGCGCGCAGGGCGTCGGAGATCGCCTCGACGCCCTCGCCCTCGAGCGGGTCGCGGGCCGAGCGTCCGCCCAGCAGGAGCGGGGCGATGAACAGGCGCAGCTCGTCGATCTCGCCGGCGTCCAGGAACGCGCCGGCCAGGTGCGGGCCGCCCTCGAGCAGGACCGAGGTCACGGCCGGGTCGCGGGAGCCGAGCTGGTCGAGGGCCGAGCGCACGCGGGCGGGCTCGTGCTCGCCGGTGGCGACGATCACCTCGGCGCCGGCCATCTCCAGGGCGTCGGTGTGCGAGCGCGGCGCCGCGCGCGACACGACGACCACGAGCGGGACCTCGGGCGCGTCGGCGACCAGCCGCGAGTCCAGCGGCAGGCGGCCGGTGGAGTCGAAGACCACGCGCAGCGGCTGGTGGTGGACGCCGGGGATGCGCGCCGTGAGCTGGGGGTCGTCGGCGAGCGCCGTGCCGATGCCGACGGCGACGGCGTCGCACATCGCGCGCCAGTGGTGGGCGGTGACACGGCTCTGCTCGGTCGAGATCCACTTCGAGTCGCCGGTCTTGGTCGCCACCTTGCCGTCGAGGCTCATGGCCGACTTGAACAGCACCCACGGGCGCCCGCTGCGGGCGTGCTTGCGGAAGGGCTGGTTCTGAAGACGAGCGCGGGCGGACAGCTCGCCGCCGGCGAGGTCGACCTGCACGCCCTCGTCGCGCAGGATCCCCAGGCCGCGGCCGGACGCCTTCTCGGTCGGGTCCTCGCTGGCCACGACCACGCGGCCGATGCCGGCCTCGAGGATCGACTCGGTGCACGGCGGCTGCTTGCCGGTGTGGCAGCAGGGCTCCAGGGAGACGTACAGCGTGGCGCCGTGCAGGTCGGCGTCGCCGCACGCGGCGATGGCGTCGACCTCGGCGTGCGGGCCGCCGTACTCCTGGTGCCAGCCCTCGCCGATCACCCGATCGTCGAGGACGATCACCGCCCCCACGGCCGGATTCGGGCTCACCCGACCCACGCCGCGCTCGGCGAGCTCGATGGCTCGCGACAGGTGGGCGTGGTCGGTCTCGGTGCGCTGCACGGTGTCGCGCCAGTGTAGTGGCCGGGCGCCGAGCGTCCGTGGGGTCGGGGGGAGCATCGCGTGGCTACCCGCACCGCCCGCCACGCAGGTGGAACACCTGCATCACGGGCCCGGGGCGCTCGTAGGCGAGCGGGTAGTAGTCGAACGTCCAGTCGAAGTTGAACGCCACCGGCTTGGCGTCGCGCCAGAACGGCGAGGCCTGGTAGGCGAGCGTCGCGCGGCGCTCGAGCGCGCGGTAGTAGCGGATCGCGTTGGGGACGGCGTGCGGCTGGACCTCCGCGCGCCCGCGCTGGGTCGAGGCGCTGACCACCCAGCAGTAGCCCATGGCCACGTAGCGGTCGATGAGGCCGGGGTAGAGCGTGCGCTCGTAGTCCTCGATGTTGACCACGCGGCCCAGGCCCGGGAGCCGCCTGCCGTCGTTGGCGATGTTCGAGCGGCTGGTGGCGTACTTCGCCCAGCGCGCGCCGTTGGAGGTGGCCCGGTTGGGGTGACCGATGTCGCTCGCCCACCCATCGGGGACCACCGGCTCGACGACGATCCGGGTGCCGGCCGGGACGTGCTCGACCATCCACGCCCGCGCCAGGTTGCGGGTGTCGGCCCGCGACAGCGTCATGGCGCTGTGCAGCGAGGTGACGACGCCCTGCCCGAGCAGGGCCACGGCGCCGAGCGCGCCGAGCGCCGGCCCGAGGAGGGCACCGCGCGAGCGCCGCCCGGCCATCCGCGCCACGCACACCACGGCGTACGCCCCGAGCAGGCACGCGATCGGGAACACGGGCAGCAGCCAGCGCCCGAAGAAGCGCGCCTGCGCGCCCATGAACAGCACGTAGACGATCGGCGCCGGCGCGAGCACCGCGAGCAGGCGCGGCTCGCGCGCGGCCAGCAGCGCGATCCCGATCGCCGCGGCGAAGAGCGGCACCCAGCCCAGGCCCCAGGTGAACGTCCACAGGTAGTACAGGTGGCCCGACGTCTGCGTGAGCCCGAGCTTGCCCAGCGCGTCGTCGGCGGCGTCGGCCTGGTGGTGCAGGCCGTCGCGGAACGCGGCCGAGTCGAGCACCGCGTACGGATTGGCGATCAGGAACGCGCCCAGCGCCACGACGGCGGCGAGCAGCACGCCCCGCAGCGCCGCGGTGCGCCGCTCCGGCGTGGCGAGCTGCAGCGCGGCGGCGCCGAGCAGCGGCAGCAGGACGATCCCGCCCGTGTACTTCGTCGCGCACGCCAGGCCCAGCCCCACGCCGGCGAGCAGGTAGTCGCGCCCGCGGCCGGAGCGGACGATCCCGGCCGTTCCCCACAGCGACAGGGCGATCGGCGCCAGCGTGGGCACGTCGTTGAGCGCGAGGTGCGAGTAGAAGACCGCGAGGAAGCTGACCCCGAGCAGCGCCGCCGCCAGCAGTCCGGTGGCGCGGTCGAACAGCCGCGCGCCGGCCAGGTAGAGCAGCCACACCGCGAGCGTCCCCACCGCGCCCGCGGTGGCGCGGGCGACGACGAGCACCTCGGTGGGATGCAGGGCGAACGCCTGCGACACGCCCGCCCGGCCGCCGAACCAGACGTCGAAGACGACGTGCAGCAGGTATGTGTAGGCCGGTGGGTTGACGAAGTAGTGCGGGTTGAAGCCGTGGCCGAAGAGGCCGATCGCGCCCGGGACGAAATGGGCGTTCTCGTCGGCGTTGTAGGCGTACGGCAGCCCCTGCCCGATCCCCCACGCCCGCAGCCCGCCGGCCGCCGCGAGCACGAGCACCAGGCCCAGCCACCACGGCCACCGCCGCTCGCGTGTCAGCTCGGACGGCGCCGTCGCGCCCGCGGCGGGCGAGGGCGAGCGCTCAACAACGGACATACGCCCCGTAGTACGCGGTGGCCGTCACGAACGTGAAGCCCGGCATCGGGATCGAGTTCGCCGTGTCCTCCGGGGAGTCGTCGCCGGAGGTGAAGCCCTGGCGCAGCAGCGACTGGCGCCCGACGGCGTAGAGCGCGACGCCGTGCTGGATGCGATGGCGCTGGCGGACGTCGCTGCGGGCGATGACGCCCCGCGGCCCGGCGTCCAGCAGCCAGCGGCTGTCGGGGATGAGCTTGTGGTTGGGCGTCGACAGCGGCCCGCACCGCAGGCCCGCGCGCACGCGCGGATCGTTGAGCAGCTTGCGCAGCGACTGATGCGAGTCGCCGCGGAACGCGAGCTCGATGGTGAAGCTCGAGAACGTCACGCGGGTCACGGTGTAGACGGCGCCGTAGGCGACCAGGACCACGGCGCCGGCCGCCCACAGCTTGCGCAGCCAGCCGGCGCGCAGCATCGACCAGCCCGACAGCGAGACCGAGGCGAAGATCATCACCACGAGCGACGGCACGAGCAGGTAGCGGTCGATCACCGACAGCCCGGCCACGCCGACGAGCACGAACGTCCCCAGGCCGACGACGAGCAGCGCCAGCGGCATGCGCACGCGCCTGGGCGTGAGCAGCAGGGCGAGGATCACGCCGAGGATGCCCGCGTAGAACACCGGCACCTTGTCCAGGTTCTTGAGGAACTGGACCGTGGCGCTGGGGACCTCCGCCAGCCCGCGGGTGCGACCCAGCTCCTCGGCCAGGCCGCTGGTGTGGGTCAGCGAGAACTTGGGGTCGCCGGTCGCCCACCAGTCGACCGCGATCCACAGCAGCGGAGCGGCCGCGGTCAGCGCCGCGTAGCGGATCCGCCGGCTCCAGCCCTCCGGCCACGCCCACCACAGGTAGTACAGGCCGCTCAGCACCCAGGCATCGGGCCGCATCAGCCCCGCGCACGCGAGCAGGAGGAAGACCGGCAGCCCGCGGCGCGGGCGCTCGGCCTCCAGCGCCGCCGCCCACATGACGAAGGCCAGGTACGGGATGTCGATGTAGGCGCGCGCCGCCAGGAACGGGAAGTCGAAGCGCGTCAGCAGCAGCGTGGCGGCGGTCAGCCCCACGAGCGTGCCGAACGAGGCGCGTCCCAGTCGGTACACGCCGGCGGCGAGGACGATCAGCGAGCCGAACGTCGCGCCGACCATGATCCGGTCGGCCGGGTCGCCGGCCAGCGACAGCAGCGCCCCGAACGCGACGGCCAACGGATGCTCGGTCGGCGTGCGATATCCGTCGAACGACGGCTTGATCCCGTGCAGGACCTCCCGCCCCCACAGCAGCGAGTAGTACGAGTCGTAGTTGGGATACGTCGGGTAGGCGAGGAACCCCGCAAGGATCCCCACGACGAGGGCGCAGAGGAGGATGAGCGGCCATGACCACCGCCCCCTGCCCCGGCCGGGAACGGCGTCCGGGCCAGGTGCCGGCCGTGTGATCGTCGCGCTTGCCATGTGGGATACTGGCCCGCCAGCGAGTGTACGGCGTCGACCCTCTCCAGCGCCCCGCCGCCCCGCTGCGCCCGCGCATGAAGCTCATCATTCAGATCCCGTGCCTCAACGAGGAGGCGACGCTTCCGGCAACGCTCGCGGACCTTCCCCGGGAGGTCGTCGGGTTCGACACCGTCGAGTGGCTCGTCATCGACGACGGCTCGACCGACGCGACCGTCGCCGTCGCCCGCGCGCACGGCGTCGACCACATCGTCCGCCTGACGAACAACAAGGGCCTCGCCGCCGGCTTCCAGGCCGGCCTGGACGCCGCCCTGAAGCTCGGCGCCGACGTCATCGTCAACACCGACGCCGACAACCAGTACTCCGGCCACGACATCCCCAAGCTCGTCGCGCCGATCGTGGCCGGCACGGCCGACATGGTCGTCGGCGACCGCGAGACCGACTCGATCGAGCACTTCTCGCCGATGAAGAAGCGGCTGCAGAAGCTCGGCTCGTGGGTGGTCCGCCAGGCGTCGGACACCGAGCTCCCCGACACCACCTCGGGCTTCCGCGCCTACAACCGCGAGGCCGCGATCCAGATGTCGGTCGTCTCGAAGTACACGTACACGCTGGAGACCATCATCCAGGCGGGCAAGCTGCTGGTCGCCACCGATCACGTCCAGATCGCGACCAACCCCAAGACGCGCGAGTCGCGCCTGTTCCCGTCGATGGGCTCCTACGTGCGGCGCAACACCGTGGCGATCGCGCGCATCTACGCCCAGTACGAGCCGCTGAAGGTCTTCATGCTGATGGCCGGCATCGCGTTCGTGGCCGCGCTCGTCCCGTTCACGCGCTTCGTGGTCGCCTACGTGGGCGGCAACGGCGCCGGCCACGTGCAGTCGCTGATCTTCGGCGCCGTGCTCTTCAACGCGGCCGTCGTGCTCGCTGCCCTCGGCGTCATCGGCGACCTGCTCTACGGCCAGCGCATCATGGTCCAGCGCATCTTCGAGCGCGTCCGCCGCATCGAGCTGCAGCTCGACGTGCCGCCCTCGCACTACGAGCCGGGCGCGCGCGACACCGGGCAGGAGGCGACGACCGGCGCCCGCGCCGGCCAGAAGACCGAGGAGCGGGAGGCGCTGAAGCTATGAGCGGAGCCGTCACGGTCGACCCCGAGGGCACGGTCACCGGCAACACGTACGACAAGTACGGCTCGACCAACCCGGTCGTGCGCCGGCTCATGGCCGGCTTCGAGGGCACGCTCGAGGAGCTCTACGCCCAGGCCGACCCGCAGTCGCTGCTCGACGTCGGCTGCGGCGAGGGCGTGCTCGTGCACCGGTGGGCCCAGCGGATGGGCGACGCCCGGCGCATCGTCGGGATCGACCTCGACGACCCCGCGCTGCACGCCGAGTGGGCCAAGCGCACGGCCCCCAACCTCGAGTACCGGGTCATGAAGGCCGAGAACCTCCCCTTCGCCGACGGCGAGTTCGACACGGCGACCGCGATCGAGGTCCTCGAGCACGTGCCCGACCCCGAGCACACGGTGGCCGAGATGGCCCGCGTGGCCCAGCGCTGGCTGCTGGTGTCGGTGCCGCGCGAGCCGCTCTGGCGCGGGCTGAACCTCGCCCGCGGCGCCTACCTCAAGGAGCTGGGCAACACGCCCGGCCACGTGAACCACTGGTCCAAGCGCTCCTTCGTGGCGCTGCTGTCGCGCCACGGCGAGGTGGTCCAGGCGCGCTCGCCGTTCCCCTGGACCATGCTGCTGGTCCGCCTGCGTGGGTAGCACGCCGGCCACCGCCCCGACCGCAGACGAGACCACCGGGGCGCCGCGCCCGGACGCCTACGCCCGCGGCGCGCGCATCCTGTCGATCGGCATCGCGTCGACGGGGCTGTTCACCTTCGCCTACTTCGCGGTGGCCAGCCACGTCCTGCCCGCCGGGCCCTACGGCGCGATCTCGCTGCTGTGGTCGGTCCTGTTCGTCGTCATCTCGGTCATCTACCGCCCGGTCGAGCAGCTGCTGTCGCGCACGATCGCCGACCGCCGCGCCCGCGGCCTGCATACCGGCCACCCGCTGCGAACGCCGCTGCTGATCCAGGCGGGCTTCGCGGTCGCGTTCCTGGGCATCGCCC
>JAXDHQ010000205.1:0-16733 GCA_034664395.1 Solirubrobacteraceae bacterium
CCGGACGGCACTCGCCGCCTATTCGCTGGCGACGCTGCTCGCCGCCGTGCACGCGGCCCGCGCCCGCCGGGCGGCGCCGCGCGACGCGGCCGCCATCCCGCTCGTGCTCGCCACCATGCACCTCGCGTGGGGCGGCGGGTTCCTGGCCGGCGCGGCGCGCTTCGGTCCGCCGTTCGGCGCGCTCGTGCGGGCCCTGGCGCCCCGCCCCCGGCGGGAGGGCCGATGGATCTGAGCCCCACGCTCACGGCGGGGCGCGGTCGCGGCCCGGCCGTGGCCGTCGTCGCCGCCGCCGCCGGCCTCGCGCTCGGCGCCCTGATCGCCGCGCGGCCCGCCATCGGCGCTGTCGCCGTCCTCGCGGTCTGCCTGCTCCCGCTCCTGCTCGTGGACGCGGTCGCGGGACTGGCGCTGGTCGTCGTGCTCGTCTTCGTCCGGGCGCTGCCGGGCGGCAACGTGACGCTGCGCGCGGCGGTCGTGCTGCTCGCGCTCGCGTGGCTGGCCCACGTCCACGGCCGTCCCGCCTTCACCGCGTGGGTCCTTCGCCGCCACCGCGTGCTCGTGCTCGGCGTGGCCGCCATGGTCGCCTGGTTCGCCCTCTCGGTGGCATGGGCGACGAGCGCCGGGCCGGGGCTGACGCTGCTGCCGTTCTGGGTGGTGAGCGCAATGCTGTACGCGATCGTGGCGACGAGCGCCTCGTCGACCGCCCGCGTGCGGCTGCTCGTCGTCGCCTTCGTGATCGCCGCCGTGGTCTCCGTGCTCGTCGGCGTGGGCGTCAACGGCCTCAGCGTCCCCGCCGGGCCCGACACGTTGACCGAGCAGGGCGGGCGGCTGCAGGGCGGCCTCGGGGATCCCAACTTGCTCGCCGCCGGGGTCGTGGCGGCGATCGCCCTCGCCGTCGGGCTGCTCGCGAGCGGCCGCGCCACGCCGGGGCGGCGCCTGCTGATCGTCGTCGCCGTCGCCGTGCTCGGCCTCGGGCTGGCGACGAGCGGGTCGCGCGGCGGGATCGTGGCGCTCGCCGTCGCGCTCGCCGTCGGGCTGGTCGCGGCACGCGGGCACCGGGCCCGCGTGGCGGCGATCGCGACGGTGGCCGTCCTCACCGGCGCAGTGTGGTTCGTCGCCCAGCCGGCCGCGTGGCAGCGGATCACCTCCGACCTGCAGCAGGGCAGCGGGCGCTCGGACCTGTGGCGCGTGGCCGGTCGGGTGATCGCCGACCATCCCCTCGTGGGCGTCGGCCTGGAGAACTTCCAGGTCCAGTCGCCGCGCTACGTCCGCGCGGTGCCCAACCTGACCGCGGTCGCCCTCATCGTCGAGCGACCGCACGAGGTCCACGACGCCTACCTGCAGACGCTCGCCGACACGGGGGCGATCGGCCTCGCCCTCTGGCTCCTGCCCGTGCTCGGGAGCTGGTGGGCGTGCTGGACGGCGGCGCGCCGCTTCGACGCCCGGGGCGCCCGTTCCGACGCCGCGCTCGCGCGGTCCGTCGCGGTGGCGATCGCGGCGATGCTGGCGGCGTCGGTCTTCCTCAGCAACGCGTCCGACGCGCGGCTCTGGATCCTGCTCGGCCTCGGGCCGGCGCTGCTGGCCTGCGCCCAGCGGCCGGATCTCGCCGCGCGCTGATCAACGGGCGACGAGCGCCCGTTGGACGACAGCCAGCACGCTCGCCGCGTAGCGCTCGGGCGTGAAGACCGTGCGCGCCACGTCGCGGGCCCGGGCGCGCAGCGCGTCGACCTCGGCGCGGTTCGCCGGGTCCTTCAGCCAGCGCAGCGCCTGCGCCAATGCCTGTGCATCGCCCGGCGGGACGATCAGCCCGGTGCGACCGTCCTCGACGTAGTCGCGCACCCCGGGGCTGTCGGTGACGACCGTCGCCTTGCCCAGCGCCATGGCGTTGAGGTACGTCTGCTGGCCGGCGCTGCGCTGAATGCCCGGCTCGAGGCCGACGACGACGATCGCCGCGCCGCGCAGCAGGTCGATGAATCGCGCATGCGGGACCCGGCCGGTGGCGACGAGGTTCGGCGGCAGCGCGCGATGGCCCGCGACGTCGGGGCGCACGGTCGTGATCGTGACCGGCACGTCGACCTGCGCCGCCGCGGCGATCAGCGGACCGTAGTCGCGCATGGAGTCGCCGCCGGCGAAGACCCCGGCGCCGGGCGGGCACGGCTCGCGCAGGTCCTCCGCGGTCAGGCGGTAGTGGTAGGGCGTGAACGCCACCCGCGCGGGCGACACGCCCCAGACGCGCGGCAAGAGCTCGAGCTCGGTGCGCGAGAGCACGCAGTAGGTCACCGCACCGCGATCGATCGCGCGCACGCCGGCGCGGTTTGCGAGCGCGTCCAGCGGCGAGCTGCCGCGCTTCCACACGCACTCGGCGAGGACGAGTGGCGGCGAGGAGCGCCGCAGCCCCAGCAGCGCGGCGGCCGCCTGGTCGCAGCGCTCGGAGCCGTCGAGCAGGATCGCGTCGTGACGGGCTGCGGCGCGCACGACGCGACCCACCCGGCGCGCGCACGGCTCGGCGCCGGGCTCCAGCAGACGCACCGCAAGGCCGTCGACGCCGAGGCGCGCGGGGTCGGCCAGCGCCGGCGCGCCCAGCGTGGCCAGGACCCGCCGCCGCGTCACCGCCCGTCGACCACCTCGGCGAGCAGGCCGGCGAGCTGGCGGGTCAGCGCCGCCCGGTCGTACTGCGCCAGCTCCCGCGGATGGACCGGCGCCGGCGGCGTGTCGAGCAGGCGCTCGATCGCGGAGGCGATCGCGTCGGGGTCGTCGTGGCGCGCGCAACCACCGTCCTGGCCGAGCTGGTGCAGGAGCCGTTCCATCGCGCTGCCGGGGCGATCGGTCAGCGCGAGGACCGGCCGGCCGAGGACGAGCGCCTCATAGAGCTTGCCGGGGACGGCGGTGTCGTCGCCCGGCGTGAAGATGACGGCGACGACGTCGGCGTTGCGGACCGCCTCGATGGCCTCGGCGCGGGGCACCTCGCCGCGCACCGAGCGCTCGAGGTCGGGCGGCGCTGCGGCGATGCTGTCCAGCGCACGCTGGTTGACGCCGCCGAGCATCTCGAAGCGCACGCGCGCGCGTAGCCCAGGGCGCGACAGTGCCCGCACGAGCCCGTCGATCGAGCGCGTCGCGTAGATCGACCCGGCGTGGACGACGACGGCGCGGCCGTCGCGGTGGTCGCGGTCGGTCCGGCGCAGCGCCAGCAGGTCGGGGCTGAAGCCGTTGGGAACGACCTGGAGCTTGTCCCGCGCCCGCGGATGCAGGGCGGCCAGCCGCTCGCGCGCCTCCGGCGTGACGGTGACGACCAGGCGTGCCCGGTCGAACACGCGCTCCTCGAGCCGTGTGAGCGTGCCGCGGCCGGCGTCGTAGTCGGGGTTGCCGGCCCACAGGTCGCGCATCTCGCACACGAGCGGCACGCCCCGGCGGTGGGCGACGGCGGCCGCCGCGAACATGGCGGTGAAGGGTGGGGTCGTCACCAGCATGGCGTCGGGACGGCGGCGGCTGACCGCCCGATGCACGGCCAGGCGACCGGTGATCGCCCAGTGCGGCTGCGGCAGGAACGCCACCGGTCGCACCCCCGTGCGCTCGGCCACCGGACGCAGCAGGCGGTTGGCGGTCTCCAGCACCCGCCGCGCCGCCGACGGCGGCGGGCGCTCCTCGGGCGCCGGCGGTGCGGAGGACGTGCCGTGACGCGCGGCCGAGACGACGCTCACGTCCCAGCCCAGCGCCGGAAGCTCGCGCGCGAAGTGGCTCCAGCGCACCGAGCCGCCCGCGTACGGATCGAGCGGACGCCCGGAGACCACCAGGAGCCGGCGCCGCGACGAGCCCCCCGGCGCGGTCACTTCAACACGTGTGCTCGGTGACGCAGGGGTCGACGATGCGCAGCTTCTGCCAGTCCACGCCGGAGCCGAGCGCGAGGTAGCGGTAGGCGCCCGAGGACCGTGCGTGGAAGCGCGCGAAGAGCTCGAGCATCCGCGGCGGCCGCCCCAGGCTCGCGTAGCCCTGATCGGACTCGAGCGCCACGTGGATCTCCGACCCCCCGGTGTCGACCACGTAGGCACCGTACCGCGCCAGCGCCTTCAGGACCGCGCGCTTCCAGCGCGCGACGCCCGGGCGGTCGATCTCGGCGTCGGACACGGCGAGCTGCAGCCGGGCCCCGACCGGCGCGCTGATCTGGCCGGGCGGGCACTCGGCCGCGCCCTTGGCAGCGGGGAAGACGAAGCCGGTCGCGCACGGGATCGAGATCACCACGGCGTGGTCGATGCGGCCGGCCGCCAGCTCGGGCGCCCGGATCAGCCCTGCCAGGTTGCCGAACCCGGCCGCCGTCGCGCGGGCGTGCAGGCCGCTGGACCGGGGTCCGTCCAGCCGGATGCGACTGGCGGTCTTGGCGACGATCACGTGGGGCGCTTCGCTCTTGCCGACGACGCCATAGAAGTCGTATTCCCACCGACGGGCGTGGTCGATCACCGTCATGTGGTGGTCCGCCCCGGCCGCGGGGGCGCTGCGCACGGGCATCCGCACCACGTGGCCCTCCAGGCCCGGGCATGTGTACACGTAGCAGTGGACCCGATAGGCGGGGCTGTGCGGCTCGGCAACGAAGGTCGGCCGGCCGTAGTCGCTCGCGCCCGGGACCGCGGCGATCATCTGCGGTGGCCCCGGCGCCAGGAGCGCCTGCACCATCGCGTCGGAGTCGGCCAGGATCGGCGGGTTCGCCGGCAGGAGCTGGTTGAACGGGCTCTCGGCGCCGTACGGGCGCCAGCACGCCGACGGATAGCCCGCCGGAGCGGCGGACGCCGGGCACGCGGCAGCCCGAGGGCCGCGGCCCTCGCCGGGCAGGGCCGCGGCCACCAGCCCGAGCAGCACCGCGGCCAGCACCGCGGCGCTCAGGCGCGTCGCGCGGCGGCTCTTCGTCACAGACCAAGCGATCCCCAACAGCATGCCGAACGTAACGCCGAGGGGCGGCGCAGGCGCCGCTAGACTCCGAGCGGACCGTGACCGAGGGTCGGCCATCACCGCAGATCGGTCGCATACGCGAGAGCGACCAGGCTCTCACGGGTGGCCTCTCCGGCGCGCTCGCGCCGTACGTTCGCGCCGTCCGCGCCCACTGGATCCTCGCCCTGTCGGTCTTCGGGGCCGTGCTGGTCGGCGCCCTGCTGTGGCTGGCGGTTCGTCCGGCCTCCTACGACGCTCGCGCGCAGCTCCTCGTCACCCCGCTGCCCCAGGACGACACGACCTTCCTCGGGCTGCCGCTGCTGCGCGACTCCGGCGACCCGACGCGCACCGTCCAGACCGCGGCGGCGCTCATCGACAACGACCCCGTGGCCGCCCGAACGGCCACGGGGATGGGGCGCGGCTGGAGCGCGAACCGCGTCAAGCAGGCCGTCTCCGTCCAGCCCGAGGGACAGAGCAACGTCATCGACGTCAGCGCCACCGCGTCGCCGGCGGCGCAGGCGGTGAAGCTCGCCAACACCTACACGCGGACGGCGCTCGACGTGCGCCGCGACCAGCTCCGGGCCGCGGTCGGCGCCGCCATCGCCGCCCTGTCGGCCCAGGTCGCGCCCGGCGGGACCGGCGCGGGCAACGCCGACCTGCTCACCCGCCTCAACGACCTGCGGCGCATCCAGGACGGTCAGGACCCGACGATCTCGCTCTCCGAGCAGGCGGTCGACGCGCAGGCGACCTCCACGTCGTCCGCGCTCATCCTCCTGCTCACGCTCGTGGCCGGGGCGATCCTGGCCACGGGCGCGGCGCTGGCGGCGGAGGGGCTCAGCCCGCGCCGCGTGGCCGACGAGGCCGAGCTGATCGAGAGCTTCCCACTCCCGCTGCTGGCGCGGGTGCCGGTCGTGGGACGGCGCGCCCGTGGCCCCGGCCCGCCCGAGCTGCTGGAGGCCTTCCGCACGCTGCGCGTGCAGCTCGAGCTCGAGGACGAGCGCGGGGGCGCGATCCTGCTGACCAGCGCGTCGCGGCGCGAGGGCAAGACGCGCTCGGCGATCGACCTCGGGCGCGAGCTTGCGTCGGTCGGGCGCCGGGTCGTGCTCGTCGACCTCGACCTGCGCGCGCCGCGCGTGGCCGCGACGCTCGGCGTGACGCCCGGGCGCGACCTGCTCGACGTCGCCCGGCGCGGCGATCCGCTGGTCGACGCGCTGCAGGCGGTGCCCGACACGCCGTCGCTGCGCATCGCCGCGCCGATCTCCGCCAGCGACCCGCGCCGCATCCAGGAGCTCGAGGCGCGCCTGCCCGCGCTGATGGCGGAGGCCCGCGCGCTGGCGGACTACGTCATCGTCGACGCGCCGCCGCTGGGCGAGATCAGCGACGCGCTCGCCGTGGTCCCGTTCGTCGACCACGTGCTCGTCGTCGCGCGGCCGGGGACGACGGCGCGCACGGCGCTGCTGACGCTGCGCGACCTGCTCGCGCGGGCGGGCCGGTCGGCCACCGGCTACGTCGTCGTCGGTGGGCAGCCGCGGCGCTGGGCGCACGCCGCGTACGCGGGGGTGCTGCGGCAGCCCACCGACGAGGGCCCCGAGGAGCCGCTCGTCGTGGGCACGCTGCGGCTCGACCCGGACAGCGGCCGGACGTGGCGGGGGGCCGACGAGCTCGCGCTGCGGCCCGCCGCGCACACGCTCCTGGAGACGCTGATGCGCCACCCGGGCGAGGTCATGTCGCGAGGGGCGCTGTTCGCGGTAGCCGCCGGGGAGGACGGGCTGCGCCGCGTCGAGGACCTCGATCGCGCGATCCGTGAGCTCCGCGTCGTGGTCGACAAGCCGTTCGGGCTGCACAGCATCGAGACCGTGCGCGGCGAGGGCTTCCGCCTGCGCGCCGACGGCGGCGGGAGCCCGGCGCGGGAGGCTGCCTCCCCGCCGCCCGTGCCGAGCCGGTCGGTCGACGGCTAGTCGCGGGCCCGCAGCGCCCGGCGCGCGGCGCCCACGACGAAGGCCAGGTCGGACGGCCGCGGCACGAGCTCGGTGAGCGCGACGCCGAAGGTCCGCCCGAACACGACGGCGGCGACCAGCCCGCCGAAGCCGTAGGCGACGCTCGAGGCGATGGCCGCGCCGAGTCCGCCGAGGCTCGGGATCAGCGCCACGTCGAGGACGAGGATCGCCGCGAACGACGACAGGATCGCGACGGTCTGGCGCAGGGGCCGGCCCTGGGCGACCAGCGCGTTGCCCAGCAGCTTCATCGCCACCACGCCGACCGCCCCGACCGCGAGCAGCCGGAGCTGGGGCACCGAGCCGGCGAAGGCGGCGCCGAACAGCGTGGTGCACAGCAGCGGCGCCAGGAGCGCCATGACGGCGCCCATGGCGATGGTCAGCACCGCGGCCACCCGGAAGACCGTCGCCGTCTGCCGCGCGGCGGTCGCGGGGTCGCCGCGGGCGAGATCGGCGCGCTGGACCGCGGCCAGGCTGGTGGGCAGGAAGAAGAGCGCCTCGGACCATGCGACGGCGACGCTGTAGAGCCCGAGCTGGCGCGCGCTGCTGAGGATGCCCATGACCCACTGGTCCAGGCGGTAGTTGGCGAGCGTCAGCACGACCCCCAGGTGCGCCTTCAGTCCGAACGAGAGCGTCCGCCATCCGAGCCCGAGGTCGGGCCGGCCCAGGCCGTCCAGCCGCACGAGCACGAACCACAGCGCGATCGCGGTGCTGAGCACCTGGCCGGCGATCCAGGCGAGCACCGCGGAGCGGACGCTGAGCGCACCCGCCGCCGCGAGGGCGGCGTTGGCGGCGAGGTTGACCACGGGCGGCGCCAGCACGGCCAGGTTCGCGACGGCGAAGGCGTACTGGGCGATCGCGAGCTGCACGAGATGGACGCCGAGGATGAGGACGGGCACCGAGGCCAGCGTGATCAGTCGCAGGTGGGGGCTGGCCGGGCCGCCGAGCGCGGGCACCGCCGCCATCGACGCATCGACGATCGCCGCCGCCGCGACGCCGCCGACCAGCGCCGCCAGGATCGAGTTGGTCGCCAGGCGCGGCGTCGTCTCGGGCTCGCGCGCGGAGATGTTCACGTTGGCCTGCGGGATTCCGAGCGTCGCAAGCTGGGAGACGAGGTAGGCGACCGTGGTCAGGAAGGCGACGGTCCCGCGGCCGGACGGCCCGAGGACACGGCCGACGATCAGCACGTTGGCCAGCGACAGGACGGCGACCGCGACGTTCGTCCCGTACGTCGTCGCGGCGGCGCGCGATAGCGAGGCGGGGCGGCGCGACGGGGCGGCGCTCACGAGCGGCGGCCCTGCCGGGTCGCGGCCAGCTCCTCGTGCAGGACCCGCGCAACCACGCGTGCAACGTACTCCTCTCGTCCATCCGCTCTCGCCGCTGCGGTACGGTCGGCCGCCGGTCGCGCGTGTCAGGACGCCGCGCGCCGCGCGTAACGATCGCTCCGGCGCGCTGTCGCAGGTGCAGGGACTTCGTCCACACCGATCCAGGAGGTCCATCCCTTGACGACCCCATATCGCTTCGTCGCCGTACTGGCCACCATCGCGCTGGCCGTCGGCGGCACCTCCGCATTCGCCCATGGTGGCGGTGGCGGCAACGGCCACGGCGGGGGCGGCGATGACAGCAGTCACCAGGGCTCCGGCAAGAGCGGCGGCGACAACGGCCGCCACGGCGGTCAGCTCATCAAGTCCGACCTGTTCGGCAGCCAGCCGGCGCCGGACGGCCCGACGCTGTTCGGGGTCCAGCCCGGCGGCAAGCCGTGGGTCATCAGCCGCGGCGAGGCCCGCGTGAAGCGCAACGGCCGCATCAAGGTCCGCGTGCGCGGGCTCGTCATCCCGGCGACGGCTCCGGCGACCGGCGGCGCCAACCCGCTGCCGGCCATCGCGGCCACGCTGTTCTGCAACGGCCAGGCGGTCGGGACGACCGCTCCGGTGCCGTTCACGCCCGAGGGCAACGCCCGCATCGAGGCCAAGCTCGACCTGAGCTCGCTCCAGGGCAAGGCGTGCCTGGTGCCGGCGGTGCTGCTCAACCCGGCGCCGGCCGCGACGCCCGGCGCGACACCGGTGGCCGACACGACGCACTACATCGCCGCCACCGGCGAGTAGCCGCTCAGAGACCTGCGCGCGCGGGGGCCGTCGAGGGCCTCCGCGCGTGCGGCCCTCACTCGTAGACGATCAGGTCCGGGCGCGGCTGCAGCGCGAGCACAGACCCCGGCGTCATGAGGTCGGTGTCCTCCTCGTAGAAGAGCTTGAAGCCGCGGTGGAACGGCGTGCCGTCGTGCGTGAACTCGCGGTACTTGGAGACCTTGTTCGGCCGGTCGCCGAACCCGTCGACGTTCATCGTCACCGCGAGCCCCGGCGGCTGCTGCACGCGCTCCTTGCCGGCGATCATGTTCGGCGTGAACTGGTGCACGACCAGGAGCTTCTCGGGCAGGTTGCGCTCACGGACGATGTCGGCCACGTGGCGCGAGACGGCGTTGATCGTGTCGGCGTCGACCGAGCCGATGACGGTGCCCGGGACCGCGCCCGGCGTGTGCCACTCGGGGTCGAGCGCGAGGCCGACGTCGGGCTCGCGCAGCCAGCGATCGAGGTGGCGCGTCTCCTCGAGGAAGTCGGCGTGGCCGGGCTGGATGTCGAGGACGAGCAGCGCCTTGGCGCGGCGCGCCGCGCGCAGATAGCGCCGGATGACCGAGTCGGGCTGGCGCGTGCGGTAGAGGCCGTCGGGGCCCGGGTCGCGGTTGGCGACGTCGGCCAGCAGCTCGAAGGCGGGCAGGACCGGGCGCGTGCGCTTGGCGTACGGCGCCGCCTGGCGCGCGAGCCGCCGGCCGGCCGCGTCGGGCGAGCCGATGCCCAGCGCGCCGAGCGAGCGCGCCTGCGGCGCCCCGTAGAAGGCCACCACGCGGAACTCCGGGAAGATCCGCCGACCGCCGCGCGGGAGCTCGGCGAGCTTGGGCACGGACTTCGCCGCGCTGGCCGCGGCCGACCCGTCGCCCACCGTCTGCCCGCGGCTGCGATCGCCCGCGCCCACGGCGGCGCCGGCCAGCGCCGAGGCCGCGGCGAGGATTCCCAGCGCCGCGAGCCGCCGCCGGAGGTACACCCTGTTCGATGTCCACATCCAGTTCCAGCCCTCTTCCCCGGGCGTGGACGTAACCACAGATCGGGGTGGGAAGGCGGCGCGGCTGCGGCGACGAAGTCGCCCCTCGCCCCCTACAGCTCCCCAGGCATCAGCGCGTACATGACGCAGTCGTGGCGCACGCCGTGGGCCAGGAAGTACGAGCGCAGCACGCCTTCGCGGACGCAGCCGGCCTTCTCGGCGACGCCCTGGGAGGCGAGGTTGCCGACGTAGACGGTGACCTCGATGCGCTCCAGGCCCAGGGTTCCGAAGCCGTGCGCCGCGAGCAGGCGCGCTGCCCGTGTCGCCGCCCCGCGCCGGCGGCCCCAGGGGGCGACCCAGTAGCCGATCTCGCCGCGCAGGTGGTCCCACGTGATGTCCTGCACCGCGGCCGACCCCAGCGGTGCGCCGCCATCGGCCTCGACGATCGCCAGGGTGAGCGCCTCGCCGGCGCGGCGCTGCTCCTCGTGGGCGCCGATCCACTCGCGCGCGTCGGCTTCCTCGTAGGACTCGGGGATGGTCGTGAACCGCGGTATCGCCGGATCACGACACGCCTCGGTCACCCACCAGACGTCGTCGAGCGTGAACGGCCGCAGCGCGACGACGTCGTCGGCCAGCGGAGGATCGGGGACGACGAGCTCAGGCATCGGGCGCGAAGGCCATCACCTCCACGCGATGTCCGCCGGGCGACAGCGCGAAGCATCGCGGGCTGCCCCAGTCCTGCGTGGTGGGCTCGCACGCGAAGCCCGCGCCCTCGAGGCGGCGCACGGCCTCCTCGTAGGAGTCGGGGACCACGGCGACGTGACCGACCGGGGCAACGACCGGATCGTCGGCGTAGAGCAGGTGCACCTGCGTGCCGGCCCGCTGCACCCAGGTGGCGAGCGCGGCCAGGCGGCCGGGCGCCTCGACGCGCTCGAAGCCGAGCAGCGCCCAGAAGGCGACCGCGTCCTCGACGTCCTCGCGTCGCGTCTCGAGCGTCACGTGCTGGATCATCCGACTCGCTCCCTGTTGTGCTGGTGGATGGCGCGCTGCGCCGCCGACCGCCGTGCGAGCGGGAGCTCCCAGTCGGTCAGGTAGCGCACGTCCTCGCGGAGTATCGCGAGCGCGCGGGCGCCGTCGAGCGGCGCGCCGTGCCCGGGGACGACCCAGTCGGCGCGCTCGACGAGCGGCCGCAGGCGCTCGAGCGTCGCCAGGTAGGCGTCGCGCGAGCCGCTGGCCGACAGCATCGGGATCTCGACGGGCGACAGGTAGTCGCCGCAGACCAGGACCCCCGCCCAGTCCGCCCAGACCGCCATCCCGTCCGCGGTGTGCCCGTCGGTCGGGTGCAGCTCGAGCTCGTGCTCGCCCAGCTCGACGTGGCCGGGCACGGGCAGCGCCTGCACCTGGCCGAGGCTCAGCGGCTGCGGGCGCTCCACGTAGTGCTCGTCGTCGAAGGCGCGCAGCTCGCGCTGCGCCGCGCCGGGCTCGCCCGTGAGCCGCGCCGCGGTGGTCTCGGCGGTCCCGAGCGCCGCGCCCGGGAAGGCGAGGCGGCCGAGGAGGTGGTCCCAGTCGCCGTGGGTGGCCAGCAGCCCGCTGACCGGGAAGCCGGCGCGTTCGAGCACCGCCGGCAGCGCGTCGAGCTCGTCGGGGAACACCGGCGAGTCGGCGACGAACCCCTCCTCGCCGGAGCGGATCGCCGTGCACGTCGTCTGGTAGACGCGTGACGTGGCGACCAGGACGTCGGCGTGCAGCGAGACGACGCGCACGGCGACGGCCGGCGGCCTATGCGGCGCCCAGGAGCTTGGCCGCCTCGAGCAGGGTCCTGACCTCGGCCGTGGGCTTCTTCTGCCCCGGCTCGAGCTCCTCCTTGTTGCGGTTGACCCAGATGACCGGGACCTTCTCCTTCAGGCACGGCTCGACGTCGTGGTAGTAGCTCGCCGCGATGTGGACCCAGCCCTTCTTGCCGCCCATGCGCCGCGCGCACTCCTTGAAGTGCGCCGGGTCGGGCTTGTAGGAGCGCACCTGCTGGGCGGTGACGACGAGGTCGAAGTCGTGCGGGAGGTGGCGCCGGGTCTGGCCCAGCAGCTTGTCGTCGATGTTCGAGATCAGCCCGGTCTGGAACATCTTCGAGAACTTGGTGAGCTGGGGGTTGGTCTCCTTGAACGGCGCCCAGCGCGCCACCGAGTCGGGCAGGAAGCCCGCGCGCGAGGGCTCGAGCGGCCAGTCGATCTCCTTGGCGATGCGGACGGCCACGCGCCGCAGGACCTCGGCGTACAGCTCGTAGGACCCGCCTTGGATCTCGCGCTCGTACTCGTGGAAGCGCGGGATGATCTCCTGCGGGTCCTCGATGGTGAAGCCGTCGCGCGACGCCTCGCGCTGGAAGGCGTCGAAGACCCCCTTCTCCCAGTCGATGAGCGTGCCGTAGACGTCGAAGGTGACGAAGTTGACCTTGGAGGGGAGCGCCATGAGGGGGGCATTGTGCCATTTGACCGACGGTCGATGCGGGCCGATGCCGGCGCGTCGGGGGCCGTCGCGGGCGACCCGGCGGCGCTCAGGCACCCTTGTATAGAGTCCGCCGCCCTCATGGACCTGCTCGAATATCAGGGCAAGCAGCTCTTTGCCCGCCACGACATCCCCATCCCCGACGGACGCCCCGCGCGCACGGTGGAGGAGGCCGTCGCGGCCGCAAAGGAGATCGGCTTCCCGTGCGCGATCAAGGCCCAGGTGAAGATCGGCGGACGCGGCAAGGCGGGCGGCATCAAGATCGCCGACGACGAGGTGGAGGCGCGCGCCCACGCCGGCGCCATCCTCGGCATGGACATCCGCGGCTTCACCGTCCACGAGGTGTGGGTCGAGGGCGCCTCGGAGATCGAGGCCGAGTACTACGCGTCGATCATCTTCGACCGCTCGGCCAAGAAGCCGATGATCATGCTCTCCACGCGCGGCGGCATGGACATCGAGGCCGTCGCCGACGAGGACCCGAGCGCGATCGCGACGCTGCACGTCGACCCGCTGCTCGGCTACCAGGACTTCCACGGGCGCCGGCTCGCCTACGAGGCGGGCGTCGACGCCGACCTCGTCCGGCCCATCGGCGCCTTCCTGCACCGCCTCTACGGCACGTTCGTCGCCGAGGAGGCCACGCTCGTCGAGGTCAACCCGCTGATCGTCACGCCGGAGCGCGACGTCCGCGCGCTCGACGCGAAGGTCACCCTCGACGACAACGCGCTCATGCGCCACCCCGACAACGCGCAGCTCCGCGACCCGTCGGCCGAGGACCCCCAGGAGCAGATGGCCAAGGAGCGCGGCCTGACCTACGTCAGCCTCGACGGCGACATCGGCATCCTCGGCAACGGCGCCGGGCTGGTGATGTCGACGCTCGACGTCGTGGCCCAGTACGGCGGCCGGCCGGCCAACTTCCTCGACGCCGGCGGCGGCTCCAAGGCCGAGGCGATCACCAGCGCGGTCGAGGTCATCCTCGCCAACCCGAACGTCAAGGCCGTGCTGTTCAACATCTTCGGCGGGATCACGCGCTGCGACGAGGTCGCCAACGGGCTGGTCGAGGCGTTCAACCAGATCGAGCCGGGCGTCCCCTTCGTCGTCCGCCTGGACGGCACCAACGACGAGGAGGGCCGGCGCATCCTCGCCGAGGCTCAGCTCCCCAACGTCCACACCGCGTCGACGATGAACGAGGCGGCCGAGAAGGTCGTGGAGCTCGCGCGATGAGCGTCCTCGTCGACAGGGACACGAGGCTGTGCGTCTCGGGCATCACCGGGCGCGAGGGCACGTTCCACGCCATGAACAACCGCCGCTACGGCACGCAGGTCGTGGCGGGCGTGACGCCGGGCAAGGGCGGCCAGGACGTCGAGGGCGTGCCCGTCTTCGACACCTTCCACAACGCGGTGGCCGAGACCGGCGCCAACACCGCGATGGTGTTCGTCCCGCCGCGCTTCGCCGCCGACTCGATCCTCGAGGCCGCCGAGGCGGGCATCGCGACGATCATCGCCATCACCGAGGGCATCCCGGCCCACGACGAGCTGCGCGTCTACAACCACATCGTGCAGGCCCACCCCGGCACGCGGCTGATCGGCCCCAACTGCCCCGGCGTGCTGTCCCCCGGCAAGGCGAACGTGGGGATCATCCCCGCCTCGTTCTTCAAGGAGGGCAACGTCGGCGTCGTGTCGCGCTCGGGCACGCTGACCTACCAGATCGGCAACGAGATCGCCCAGAGCGGGTTCGGCAACTCCTCGATCGTCGGCATCGGCGGCGACCCGGTCCCCGGCTCGTCGTTCATCGACATCATCGCGCTCTTCGAAGCGGACGACGAGACCGAGCTGATCGTCATGGCCGGCGAGATCGGCGGCTCGGCCGAGGAGGAGGCCGCCGACTACATCGCCGAGAACGTCACCAAGCCGGTGGTCGCCTACATCGCCGGCTTCACCGCCCCGCCGGGCAAGACGATGGGCCACGCCGGCGCCATCGTCAGCGGCACGTCGGGCACGGCCAAGGCCAAGGCCGAGGCGCTCGAGGCGCGCGGCGTGCGGGTGGGTCGCACCCCCACGCAGGTCGCCGAGATCGCCGTCGAGATCGCGCGGGGCTGAGCCTCCGCACGGCGCGCTAGGCTCGCGCCACGATGGTCGCCGCGCCCGACGACGACGCCCGCACGACGCTCGCCACGCTGGAGGCCAAGCTGCTGGAGCTCGAGCGCGAGCTGCTGCAGGGGCGCCAGGCCGCGGCGGAGGATCCGCCGGCGGTCGCCGCCGCGCCGGCGGCGCCCGCCGTGCCCGCAGCCGCGCCGCCCGCCCCGCCCGCGGTCGACCCCGAGGCCCTGCGCGAGGCGCGCGCCCAGATCGCCGCCCTGCGCGCGACGCTGGCCGAGCTGGGGGCCGCGGCCGAGCGCCTGCGCGCCGAGGCCCGCGCCGTCGAGGCGCCGCCGGCGCCCGCGAGCGGCGAGCCGCCGATCCTCGAGATCCGCTTCGTCCTGCCGCCCGAGCGCGCCGACTGACACGCCCGGGCCGCGTCGCCTACCCTTCGGCCATGGCCGCCGACACGATCTCGTTCGCCCGCGGAGCCCCCTCGCTGGACATCGTCGACGTCGAGGGGCTCAAGGAGGCCGCCGCCCGGGCCTTCACCAACGATCCCGGCGGCGCCACCGCCTACGGAACGGCGATCGGCTACGTCCCGCTGCGCGAGTGGATCGCCGAGCAGCACAGCGTCGATCCGTCCCAGGTCGTCGTCACCAACGGCTCGATGCAGGCCGATGCCTTCCTCTTCGACGAGCTCGTCGAGCCCAGCGACACGGTCATCGTCGAGCGGCCGACCTACGACCGCACGCTGCTCGGCCTGCGCGAGCGGCTGGCCGACATCCGCATGGTCGAGCTCGAGCCCGACGGCATCGACGTCGACGGCGTCGCGCGCCTGATCGAGGGCGGGGTCGAGCCCAAGCTCGCCCACATCATCCCCAACTTCCAGAACCCGGCCGGCTACACGCTCGGGCGCGACAAGCGCGACGCGCTGCTCGCCCTGGCCCGCGAGCACGGCTTCACGATCTTCGAGGACGACCCGTACGTCTCGATCCGCTTCACCGGCGACCCGCTGCCGACGATGCTGAGCCTCGACCGCGACGAGACCGTCGTCTACGCGAGCTCGTTCTCCAAGACCGTCTGCCCCGGCATCCGCGTCGGCTACCTCGTCGGTCCGGCGCCGCTCATCGCCAGCGTGGTCAAGCGCGCGACCAACACGTACATCAGCCCGAACATGGTCGCCCAGGCGATCGTCCACGAGTACGTCAGCAGCGGCGCGCTGCAGCGCTCGATCGAGACGGTGCGGACGAACCTGAAGGCGCGCGTCGAGGCGCTCGTCGGCGCGCTCGAGCGCGACCTGCCCGACGCCCGCTTCGTGGCCCCCGAGGGCGGCTACTTCATGTGGGTCGAGCTGCCCGAGGGCACCGACGTCGACAAGCTGTCCGCGGCCGCCACCGAGCGCGGCGTGACCTTCGTGAAGGGCACCGACTTCCTGCTCGAGGGCGGGCGCAACACGCTGCGCCTGGCCTACTCGGGCGTCAGGCCGGACCAGATCGACGAGGGCATCGGCCGCCTGGCCGACGCCTACCACAGCCTGAGCGGGACGCCGGCGGCGGCGTAGGCCGCCGGCGGGTCGCGCGGGCGTCCGGTTGGCGTTGGCGGCGCTGCGCGGCGCATGGCATCGAGGGAACCGGAGTCGGCGGCGCCGCGAGGCGTTCGCGGTCGTCCTCGGGTCAGGCGCCGGGTGTGGTTTGCACCGGCGAGCCCCTCGTCCGTCACGACTCTGCGCAGCCTCTGCGTTCCCTTCGCCGCCCCGAGCGGGCGCGTCTCGTGCGCTGGAGGGGGTGGACAGCGTTTGTCACGCATAGCGTGACGTTCGCTGTACCACCCCCGGGCCGGGTCGGCGGTCTGCGACGGAAGATACCCGGAGCGTCACGACACGCCGCGACTCCGCTTTCCCTCGGTGCCCTGTCCACCACCAACCAACGCCAGCAGCCGACCGCAAGCGCAGCGACCCGCCATCGCGGCGACCTGCCGCGGGCGTTATCCGGCGGCCTACCGCCCGTAGCGCTCGCGCGAGAGCACGAGCGACTCGGGCAGCGCCACGCGCGGCGGCGGCGAGGGGTCGGCGACCACCGAGACGGTCTCGGCCACGGTGCGCAGCACGCGCACCTCGCCGCCGTCGGCCGCGACGACGACCTCGTCGTCGTCGGAC
>JAXDHQ010000206.1:0-11000 GCA_034664395.1 Solirubrobacteraceae bacterium
GATGTGCCGGCGCACGCGCGGTTCGTCGCGCCTTTGCGTCGGGTCTGCGCAACGCGACGCGCGCGGCCCTCGGCCCGCGGCCGCTGGCGCACTTGAGCGAACCCCAGGTTCGCCAAAGCGCACCAACGCCCCCGCGGCGCCCGCCGCCCGCGACGCGGCCGCCACTCGCGACGGCGGACACGCCAAGCGTCACGAGTCTGCGCCGGCTCTCTCCCCTCGATGCCCCGGCCGCGCAGCCGCGCGAGGCGCTGGCGGAGCTCGCCGCGGGCGGCGTGTCGGCGCGCTGCGCGTTCTGCCGCGGGCGCTGGTGGTGGACAGGGCACCGAGGGAAGCGAAGTCGGGGACGTTTCGTGACGAACCGGTGGTCCGCTTTCGCAGTGGCGCCCGGGGCGTGGGGGGGCGTGGGGGGTGGGCTCTCTTTCTTGCGGTATGCGAAAGCTGCAGAGCCCACCCCCCGTCGCGCGCGTTGGGATGTGCCGGCGCACGCGCGGTTCGTCGCGCCTTTGCGTCGGGTCTGCGCAACGCGACGCGCGCGGCCCTCGGCCCGCGGCCGCTGGCGCACTTGAGCGAACCCCAGGTTCGCCAGAGCGCACCAACGCCCCCGCCGCGCCCGCCACCCGCGACGCGGCCGCCAGTCGCGACGGCGGACACGCCAAGCGTCACGAGTCTGCGCAGGCTCTCTCCCCTCGGTGCCCCGGCCGCGCAGCCGCGCGAGGCGCCGGCGGAGCTCGCATGGGCGGCGGGGGTCGCGGCGCTTCAGCCGGCGTGCTCGCTCGCGGCGCCGCGGCCGACCTCGGCGGTCGCGTGCGGGCGCAGGATCCAGCCGCCGCGTTCCTCCATCAGGTCGCCGCAGACCTGGAGCGTGCCGGTGCACAGGCAGCCCAGGCCGGGCTCGATCGGGGCCCCGACCGGGTCGGCGTCGATGCGCACGACGCGCGCGTCGCCGTCGGCGCGCACCGGGACGCGCACGGCGAACGGGAACCCGTCGGGGCCGACGAACGACAGGCCGGCCGTGTCGGGCATGGCGTCGAGCATCGCGTCCCATGCCTCGCGGCCGCCGGCGGGCGGCGCGTGGCCGACCTCCGGCTCCTGGTTGTGGGCGGAGCGCACCTCCTCGAGGTGCGCGTCGTACAGGCGCGGCTCGGCGTCGAGGTCCGCGTCGGGCCAGGCGAGCACGCGCTCGGGCCGCACGCGGACGCCGCCCTCGTGCACCTTCGCCGTCCCCTGGACGAGGACCATCTGCGGATCGGCGCGCTCGGCGTCGGAGAACAGCAGCGCGACGTGCGGATTGGCGGCGGCCTCGTCGAGCCCGTCCTCGGTGCTCACGTCGATGCAGCCGCCGCCGGCGTCGAAGCTCGGCCGGACCGGCCAGGAGTGGGGCTGACCGTCGCCGCCGACCGTCACGTAGTCGGCGGCGGACCACCGCTCGAAGATCTCGAGGACCTGCTCCGGCAGCGACACCGACATCGCTTTCGCATCCAAACCGCTCCCATACCCCGGCTCGCCCGGGAGGACGATGCGCGCCGTCTCGCCCTCGGCGATCAGCATCGGCTCGACCGGCAGCACGTCGCGGCCGCGGGCGTGCGCGAGCACCTCGTCGGCGCTGGCGAAGCCGCCGAGCTGCTCGAGGTGCTTGATCGTGGGGAAGACGAGCGCGATGTCGCCGCGCTCGTGGGCGGCGAGCGCGTCGGCCGGCGAGAACCAGCCGTGGTCGACGATCTCGTCGCCGTCGATGCTCGGCTCCTGGCCGGCCGGCGCCGTCGCCAGGAAGAAGTGCGTGTCGAAGCGGATGGTCACCTGGGCCGGCGTGATCCAGCGCGAGAACTTCACCAGCGCGGCGGGCTCGTCGACGACGATCCCGGCCTCCTCGCGCAGCTCGCGCACGGCCGCGACGCGGTGGGCGCCGTCGCCGTCGCCCTCGGCGGCGTCGACCGCGCCGCCGGGGAACACCCACACGCCGCCCATGAAGCGCGCCTTCGGCGTGCGCCGCACGAGCAGCAGCTCGAGCGTCCGCGCGCCACCGCGCAGGAGGATGATCGACGCGGCCTGGCGCGGCACGGCCTCCTGCCCGGAGCGGTTGAGCTCCTCGCCTGGCGCCGGGCGGTCGATCTCCACCGCCGGCACGTTACCGTTCTGGCAATGAGTGAGACGACCACCGTGCAAAAGTGGATCTGCGAGTCCTGCGGCTTCATCTACGACCCCTCCGACGGCGATCCCGACGGCGGCATCCCGCCCGGCACGGCGTTCGACGCCATCCCCGACACGTGGTTCTGTCCCGTGTGCGGGGCCCGCAAGCGGGACTTCATCCCCTACGAGGACTGAGGCCGCCACGCCCAAGCCGCCCAAGCCACCGAAGGGCCCCCAGGGCGCCGGTCGCGCCCTGACCGCCCGCAAGCTCCTCGCCGCCGCCCGCGGCGCCCGCCTGTGCTACGGCGAGCCGGTGCA
Source organism: Solirubrobacteraceae bacterium (assembly GCA_034664395.1). Lineage (GTDB taxonomy): Bacteria > Actinomycetota > Thermoleophilia > Solirubrobacterales > Solirubrobacteraceae > JAOPZW01. The sequence goes on from JAXDHQ010000206.1 coordinate 2,446, forward strand.
GGCGCAGGGCCGCACGGTCATCCCCGTCGCGCGCATCCGGGCCGCCGGCGGCGGCGGGCGCGACGGCGGGGGCGGGCGCCTGGCCGCCGAGCCCGTCGGCTTCATCGAGGTGTCCGCCGACGGCGCGCGCTTCGAGCCCATCGGCCGCGGTCGCGTGGCCGGGCGCATCGCGGCCGCGGGCGGGGCGGCCCTCACCGGTCTCGCCGCCGCTGCGGCGCTCAGGCAGCGGCGGGCAGCGCTGCCGCGTCGGCCGCGGCGGCGATTGCTGCACCGGTGATCTCGACGAGCCGGCGCAGCTCGTCCGGCTCGATCGAGAGCGGCGGCATCAGCACCACGGTGTCGCCCAGCGGGCGGACGATCGCGCCGCGGGCGCGGGCCTCGAGCGTCACCCGATGGCCGATGCGCGCCTCGAGCGGGAAGCCCTGCAGCTCGATGCCGACCATGAACCCGCGCTGACGCACCTCGCGCACGGAGGGCAGGCGCTCGACCTCCTCGGCCAGCGCCTCGCGGAGCAGCGCGATCTTGGGCTGCAGGCGCTCGAGCGTGCGCTCCTGCTCGAAGACGCGCAGCGACGCGAGCGCGGCGGCGCAGGCCAGCGGGTTGCCGGTGTAGGTGTGGCCGTGGAAGAAGGTGCGCAACTGCTCGTGGCGGCCGAGGAAGCCCTCGTAGATCCGCTCGGTCGCGAGCGTCGCCGCCAACGGCAGGTAGCCGCCGGTCAATCCCTTGGCGACGCACATGAGGTCGGGGGCGACGTCCTCCTGCTCGCAGGCGAACATCGTCCCGGTGCGCCCGAAGCCGGTGGCGACCTCGTCGCAGATGAGCAGGACGCCGAACTCGTCGCACAGCTCGCGCACCGCGCGCAGGTAGCCCTCGGGCTGCAGGCGGATGCCCACCGCCCCCTGGACCAGCGGCTCGACGATGACGGCGGCGCAGCGCTCGGCGTGCTCGGACAGGACCTCGCGCAGGTGCTCGGCGTCGCCGGGCTCGGCCTGCCAGGTGTCGAAGAGCAGCGGGCGGTAGAGCGAGTGGAACAGCTCGATGGCGCCGACCGACACCGAGCCGATCGTGTCGCCGTGGTAGCCGTCGCGCAGGCAGACGAAGCCGCTGCGCCACCACTCGCCCCGCTGGTGGTGGAACTGGTAGGCCATCTTCAGGGCGATCTCGCACGCGGTCGAGCCGTTGTCGGAGTAGAAGACGCGGCTCAGGCCGGGCGGGGCGAGCTCGACCAGCCGGGCGGCCAGCCGGGCGGCCGGCGCGTGCGTGAGCCCGAGCATCGTCGTGTGCGCGACGCGGTCGAGCTGGTCCTTGATCGCGATGTCGATGGCCGGGTGGCGGTGGCCGTGCACGGTGCACCACAGCGAGGAGACGCCGTCGATGTAGGCGTTGCCCTCGACGTCGTACAGCGTCGTCCCGTCGGCCGAGGCGATGATCGGGAAGTCCTCCTCGATCCAGCCCTGCTGCTGGGTGAACGGGTGCCAGAGATGCTGGCGATCGAGGCTGGCGATCTCGTCGGGGGAGAGCTGCATGGTCGGCCGAACGCTAGCCCGGCCCACGGACGAACCCCATAGGGTGTTGGGGGTGGCGGGGCGACGGATAGAGGTCTTGGCGGCCGTCGTCGGCGCGGCGTCGCTCGGCGCCGAGATCGCCGCCGCGCGGCTGCTGGCGCCGTGGTTCGGCGCCTCGACGATCGTGTGGGCGAACACGATCGCCACCGTGCTCGTCGCGCTCAGCGCGGGCTACTGGGTGGGCGGTCGACTGGCCGATCGCGACCCCACCCTCGCGGGCCTCTCGCGGGTTGTGCTGGTCGCCGCGGGGCTGCTCGCGGTGGTGCCGTTCGTCGCCGGGCCGTTCCTGCGCGTCTCGGTGCAGGCGCTGGATCGCGTGGAGGCGGGCGCGTTCGTCGGCTCGCTGTTCGCGGTCCTGGTGCTCGTGGCGGTGCCCGTCCTGCTGCTGGGCGCGGTCGCGCCGTACGCGGTGCGCCTGAGCGTGCGCACGGTCGAGGAGGCGGGCCGCGTCGCCGGGCGCCTGTACGCGATCTCGACCATGGGCTCGCTGGCGGGAGTGTTCCTCAGCGCGCTGCTGTTCATCCCGCTCGTCGGGACGCGGCGCACGTTCCTGGCCTTCGCGCTCGCGCTGGCGGTGGCGTCCGTGCCGGCGCTGGGCCGGCGCTTCGTGCTCGCCCCGGTCGGCGTGGCGCTGCTGCTCGCGATCCCCATCGGGACCGTGAAGGCGACGACGCACGGGAAGGTGGTCTGGGAGCGCGAGACCGAGTACCAGTACGCGCGCGTCGTCCAGACGGCCGACGGCACGCGGCGCCTGGAGCTCAACGAGGGCGTCGCGATGCACTCGCTGTACCGCCCGGGCCAGTGGCTGACCGGCAACTACTGGGACGAGATGCTCGTGCTGCCGTTCGCCGTCGCGCCGTCGCCGCCCCGCTCGGTGGCGATCCTCGGCAACGCGGCGGGGACCACCGCGCGCGCCTACGCGCACTACTTCCCGGGCGTGCGCGTGGACGGCGTCGAGATCGACGGCGCGCTCACCGACGTCGGGCGCGCGATGTTCGACCTGCACGGGCGCAACCTGCACCTGCACACCGCCGACGCGCGGCCGTTCCTGCGGCGTTCGACGCGGCGCTGGGACGTCATCGTCGTCGACGCCTACCGGCAGCCCTACATCCCCTTCTACCTCACGACGCGCGAGTTCTTCGCCGAGGTGCGCGACCACCTCACCCCGCGCGGCGTCGTCCTGGTCAACGTCGGACACCCCGACGGCTCCGACCGCCTGGAGAAGGTGCTGAGCGCGACGATGGCCAGCGGCTTCTCTACCGTCCTGCGCGACCCGTCGGAGGCGGTCAACACCGTGCTGCTCGGCACCGACGCGCCCGCCGGGGCGGGCGCGCTGCGCGCGGCGACGGCGCGCCTGCCCGCCGACCTGCGCCCGCTGGCGGGCGCCACCGCCGGCCGGCTGGCCGACCGCCTGCCCGGCGGCAGCGTCTACACCGACGACCGCGCGCCGGTGGAGTGGCTCATCGACGAGTCGATCGTGAAGGTCGCGGCCGAGGGCGGCTAGCGCCCCAGGGCGGCGACCGCCGCGACGAGGGCGTCGAGCTCGTCCTCGCTGTTGTAGTAGTGGGCCGAGGCGCGGACGAGCTCGTCGAGGCCGCGCTCGCGCATGTCCAGGCGCGTGTAGCCCTGCGGCGACACCGAGACGTTGATCCGGCGCTCGGCGAGCGCGCGCGTGACGGCGCCGGCGCCGACGCCCTTCACGGTGAACGAGACGATCCCGCAGCGGCGCTCGCCGCGGTCGTGGACCTCGACGCGCTCCAGGTCCCGCAGGGCGCCGCGCAGGCGCTCGCCGAGCGCGACCACGCGCGCCTCGATCGCCTCCAGGCCCCAGCCGCGGGCGTAGCGGGCGGCGGCGCCGAGGCCGAGCTTGCCGGCGACGTAGCCCTCCCAGTTCTCGAAGCGGCGCGCGTCGGCGCGGATCTCGTAGCGGTCGTCGGCCACGAGGCGGGCGGCGTGGAGGTCGAGCAGCGGCGGCTCCAGGCCCTCGATCAGCTCCCGGCGCACGTAGAGCAGGCCGGTGCCGCGCGGCGCGCGCAGGTACTTGCGCCCGGTCGCCGAGAGCATGTCGCAGCCGATGGCGCGCACGTCGATCGGGATCTGGCCCAGCGACTGGCAGGCGTCGAGCAGGAACGGCACGCCGGCCTCGCGGGCGATCGCCCCGACCGCCTCGGCCGGGTTGACCAGGCCGCCGTTGGTGGGCACGTGGGTGATCGCGATGAGGGCGACGCGGTCGTCGATCATGGCGCGCAGCGCGTCGATCGAGAGCTGCCCGTGCTCGTCGTCGGGCACCGCCTCCACGACCGCGCCGGTTCGCCGGGCCACCTGCAGGAAGGCGATCACGTTGCTGGCGTACTCGGCGCGCGCGCACAGGATCCGGTCGCCGCGACGCAGGCGCTGTGCGTAGAACGCCATGTCCCAGGCGCGGGTCGCGTTCTCGACCACGGCGACCTCGTCGCGGTCGCATCCCAGCAGCGCCGCGAGCTCGTCGTAGACCGCCTCGAGGCGCTCGTGGGCCTCGGCCGCCGCCTGGTAGCCGCCGATCCGCGCCTCGCGCTGCAGGTGGCCGACCACGGCGTCGAGCACGGGCTGCGGCGCCAGCGCGGCGCCGGCGTTGTCGAGGTGGGCGACGTGCTCGCACCCCGGCGTGTCGGCGCGCGCCCGCGCCAGGTCGAGCTCGGCCATCTCGGTTGGACGCTATCCGGATCGTTGGACGGGCGGTCCTCCGGCGCTGCGAGACTGTGCGCGTGAGCTCCCTGGATCCGTTCGCCTCAGCGCTGACCGGCGTCGACGAGCTCGCCGAGCTCTACGAGCCGGCGGAGGAGCGCTCGTGGCGCAAGGACGTCGGCGTGCTCGACGACATGGCGCGCCGCCTCATCGCCGCCGCGCCGATCGTCTTCGTGGCGAGCGCCGACGCCGACGGCCGCTGCGACGTCACGCCCCGCGGCGGGCAGCCCGGCTTCGTGACCGTGCTCGACGACCGGCGCCTGGCGATCCCCGACGCGACCGGGAACCGCCGCCTCGACGCGCTGCGCAACGTCGTCGCCACCGGACGGGCCGGGCTCATCTTCCTCGTGCCCGGTCGCGACCAGACGCTGCGCGTGAACGGGCGCGCGTGCGTGAGCGCCGATCCGGAGCTGCTCGGCCTGCTGACGCCGGTGGGCAAGCCGCCGCGCGCGGCCGTCGTGGTCGAGCCCGACGAGGTCTACACCCACTGCCCGAAGGCGTTCGTGCGCTCGCGGCTGTGGGATCCGGCGACGTGGCCCGCGGCCGTCGACCTGCCGTCGCCGGCCGAGGTGGCGCTCGCGCATCTGCGCAACCCCGAGCTGACGCTGGCCGACGTCGAGCGCCAGCAGCGCGAGTCGCTGCTGCACCGCCTGGCCTAGAGCCAGCGCTCGTAGGGCAGCGCGGCGCCGGCGCGCGCCAGCTCGCCGAGGTCGAGGCCGACCGTGGGCAGCGTCGCGACCTCGACGCCGCCGAGGCGCGCGATCGCCTCGCGGTTGGAGCGCTGCATGACCGACGGCTCGTCCGGCCACGGCGTGAGGACGACGGCGCGCACGTCCAGGCCGGCCGCCCGGGCCGCCTCGACGGTGAGCAGCGAGTGGCTGATGGTCCCCAGCCCCGGCCGCGCCGCGACCACGACGGGCCAGCCGAGCTCGACCGCGAGGTCGCGGACCGTGAACCCGAGCGTGAGCGGGACGAGCAGGCCGCCGACGCCCTCGGCCACGACGACGTCGGCGTGCAGGGCGCGAGCCGCCGCCACCAGCGCGGCCGGGTCCAGCGTGGTCCCGGCCAGCTCGGCGGCCAGGTGCGGCGAGACCGGCGGCCCGAAGCGGTAGGGCGCGACCTCGTCCGGAGCGCGGCCGGCGGCGGCGGCCAGCAGCTCGTGGTCGGCCGGGCGCCCGGGCTCGGGCTCCTCGAGGCCGGTGACCGCCGGCTTGAACGCGGCCACGTCCACTCCGGCGGCGCGCAGCGCGGCGGCCAGGGCCGCCGCGAGCACGGTCTTGCCGACGCCCGTGTCGGTGCCGGTGACGAAGACGCCGCGCAATCAGGCGGCGCGGGCGGCGTCGGCCTCGGCGTCGAACGGCCGGGCGCCCGGGGTCGTGGTCGCGCTTGCGGCCTGGGCCTCGTCGCGGGCGGCGACCACCGGCACGCCGGTGCCCGGGCGGAAGCCGGCCTGCAGCGCGGCCCGGCCGAGCACCTGCGCGGCCTCGCGCAGCTCGGCCTTCGTGTGCGAGGCCATCACGGCCAGGCGCAGGCGCGACGTGCCCTCAGGCACCGTCGGCGGTCGGATCGCCTGGGCGAACACCCCGCGCTCGATCGCCAGCTCGCAGATGCGCATCGTCCGCTGCGCCTCGCCGACGACCAGCGGGACGATCTGCGTCGTCGAGCCCGCGACCTCGAAGCCCTCGCGGGCGAGCTCGGCGCGCAGGACGTCGGCGTTGGCCTGGAGCTTGTCGACGCGCTGCGGCTGCTCGATCAGCAGGTCGAGCGCGGCCAGGGCGCCGGCCACGGCCGGCGGCGGCGGGGCGGTCGAGAAGATGAACGGCCGCGCCGAGTTGACCAGGAACTGCGCCATCTCCTGGTCGCACGCCGCGAAGGCGCCGTAGGCGCCGAGCGCCTTGCTCAGCGTGCCGAGGACGACGTCGACCTCGCCCTCCAGGCCGGCCTCGGCCACCGCGCCGCGCCCGCCCGGACCGATGCAGCCGGTGCCGTGCGCCTCGTCGACCACCACGCGCAGGCCACGCCGGCGGCCGATCTCGACGATCTCGGCCAGCGGCGCCACGTCGCCGTCCATCGAGAACACGGAGTCGGTCACGATCACGCCGCCGCGGCCCTCGGCCTGGCGCACGCCCCAGGCCAGGTGCTCGACGTCGGCGTGGCGGTAGACGAAGGTGTCCGCTGCCGCCAGCCGGCAGCCGTCGATGATCGACGCGTGGTTGAGCTCGTCGGAGAAGACGGTCTGCCCGCGGCCGGCCAGCGCGCTCACGACCCCGAGGTTGGCCAGGTAGCCCGAGCCGAACAGCAGCGCCGTCGGCGTGCGCTTGAAGTCGGCCAAGCGCTCCTCGAGCCGGCGGTGGACCGTCATCGTCCCCGAGACCAATCGCGACGCCCCGGCCCCGACGCCCCAGCGCATGGCCGCGTCGGCGGCCGCCTCGCGCACGCGCGGATGGTCGGCGAGCCCGAGGTAGTTGTTCGAGCAGAGCAGGAGCACCGGCTTGCCGTCGAGCACGACGCGCGGACCCTGCGGGCCGCTGATCATGCGCGTGCGGCGATAGAGCCCGAGCTCCCGGAGCTCGTGCAGGCGCTCGTGGATCTCGGTCACTCGGCCGCCTCCTCAGAGAGCGATGTCGCGATGGGCGCTCAGGCCGCTTCCATCGGCCAGGCGTTCGGCGCCCCGTCGGGACGAGGGAGCACCGTGGTCTTGCGCTTGAAGCGGAGCTGGGTCGCGGGGTTCCACAACCGGATCTCGAGCACGTCCTCGGGGCGCTCGGCGGCGGGAGCCTCGAGGAGCTCCTCGATCACGTCCGGCGTCTCGCCGTCCAGCCAGCCCGAGCGGTTGTCCGGCCGCGGGTGGGCGCCGTTGTCGGGCTGGCGGGCGACGTTGAGCCCGAGCTCGGAGAACATGGCGCGGTCCTCGTCGGGCGTCGAGCCCAACGTGGTCAGGAAGTTGCCCATCATCACGCCGTTGAGTCCTGCCTTGACCGCCAGCGGCTGCAGCTCGCCGAGGTTCTCGACCCGCCCGCCGCAGAGGCGGAAGAGCGCCTCGGGCAGGATGAGGCGGAAGATCGCGATCCACTTGACCGCCTCCCACGGGTCCATGTGGTCGCGGTCGCCGAACTTCGTGCCCGGCCGCGGGTTGAGGAGGTTGATGGGGACGCTCGTGGGGTCGATGGCGGCGAGCTCGAACGCCATCTCGACGCGCTGCTCGCGCGTCTCGCCGAGGTTGAGGATGCCGCCGACGCACGTCTCCAGCCCCGCTTCGCGGACCGCCTCGATCGTGCGCAGCCGACCCTCGTAGCGGACCGTCGAGGAGACCTCGGGGTAGTAGGACTCGGCGGTCTCGACGTTGTGGTGGACGCGCTGGATGCCCGCGCCCTTGAGCGCCTTGGCCCGCGCGACGCTCATGTGCCCGACCGAGGCGCAGCGCTTGAGGTTCGTGTGCTGCGCGACGAGCCGCGCGCCCTCGAGCACCTTGTCGAAGTCGCGCTTGGACAGCCCCTGGCCCTGGGTGACCATGCAGAAGCGGTGCGCCCCCGCCGCCTCGGCCGCCCGCGCGTGCTCGAGGATCTGGTCGGGCTCCATCATCGCGTGCAACGGCGTCTCGGCCTCGGCGAAGCGCGACTGCGCGCAGAAGCCGCAGTCCTCCGCGCACCCGCCGGACTTCGCGTTGACCAGCGAGCACAGGTCCGTCGAGTCGCCGAAGTGCTCCTGCCGCGCCCGCCACGCACGCTCGACCAGCGCCTCGATCTCGGCGTGGTCGGAGATGTCGCCGAGGCGCAGGGCCTCTTCGCGGGTGATCAGCGGCGGCATGCGGCGAAACGCTAGGCGGCGCGGCGGACGGCGCCGGTACATTGCCTGGCCGGTGGCGCCGATCCGGGTCCTGCTGTGCGACGACGTCGAGGCCTTCCGGGTCCTCATGCGCTACACGCTGCCCGAGGACGGCGACATCGAGGTCGTGGGGGAGGCGGCCGACGGGATGGCCGGCGTGCGCGCCGCGCGCGAGCTGCAGCCCGACGTGATCCTGCTCGACCTCACCATGCCGCTGCTTGACGGCATGGAGGCGATCCCGGCGATCCTCGAGCACGCCCCGCGGGCGCGGATCGTCGCCCTCAGCGGCTGGGACTCCGACCGCATGGCCGCGGCGGCGCTCGCCCAGGGCGCCGCCCTCTACCTCGAGACGGGCGACGACGTCGGCGCCATCCGCGACGCCGTGCGGGCGGCGGCGCGCGGCGGCGCGCCCGACTAGGGGACGTCGAGCTCGACCACGAG
>JAXDHQ010000207.1:0-22250 GCA_034664395.1 Solirubrobacteraceae bacterium
CCAGCCGGTGCTCGTCGGCGACGTCGTCCAGTGGGGCCTGGCCGACGACATCCGGCCCGAGGAGCGCCCCGAGCTCGGCCGGCTGGCGGCGCGCTCGTACATGATCGTCCCGCTCATCGCGCGCGGCCGGGTGATCGGCGCGCTGACGCTGCTGTCGACGCGCGAGGGTCGCCACTACACGCCCGCCGACCTCGCGTTCGCCGAGAACCTCGCCCAGCGCTTCGCGCAGGCGATCGACAACGCGCGCCTCTACGACACGGCCGACAAGTCGCTCGGCCTGCTCGACACGCTGTTCTCGACGGCGCCGGTCGGCCTCGCCTTCCTGGACACCGAGCAGCGCTACGTCCGCATCAACGCCGCGCTCGCCGCGATGAACGGGCGCACCGTGGCCGAGCACCTCGGCCGCACGCTCGAGGAGGTGCTCGGTCCGTTCGGCGCCGAGCTCGCTGCGATCCACCGAGAGGTCCTGCGCTCCGGCCAGCCGCTGCTCGAGCGGGAGTTCACCCGCCAGGACCCCGGTGATCCGGGGGAGACGCGGCACATCGTGGCGTCCTACACGCCGGTGCCCGGGCTCGACGGACGCCCGATCGGCGTCGGCGTGGCGATCGTCGACGTCACCGAGCGCGGGAAGCTGCTCGAGGCCGAGCACAGCGCGCGCCTGCGCGCGGACTTCCTCGCTCGGGCCGGCGCGCTGCTCGACGCCTCGCTGGACTACGAGGAGACGCTGGCCAACGTCGCCCAGATCGCCGTGCCCGAGATCTCGGACTGGTGCGCGGTCAGCGTGCTCGGCGAGACCGGCGACCTGCGCCAGGTGGCCGCCGCCCACGTCGACCCGGCCCAGCGCGCGCTCGGCGAGGAGCTCAGCGCGCGCTTCCCCGAGGACCCGGAGTCGCCGTCGGGCACGCGCGTCGTCGCCCAGACCGGCGTCATGCAGGTGGTGCGCGAGATCACCGAGGAGATGCTCGTGCAGGGGATCCCCGACCCCGAGCAGCTCGCGCTCGTCCGCCGCCTCGCGCTGCGCTCGGTCATCATCGCGCCGCTGATGGCCCGCGGCCGGGTCTTCGGGACGCTCACGCTCGCCAGCGCGGAGTCGGGGCGGCTGTTCGAGGACGTCGACGTCCAGCTCGCCGAGGAGCTCTCCCATCGTGCCGGGATGGCGATCGACAACGCGCGCCTCTACACCGAGCGCACGCGGATCGCGCACACGCTGCAGGCGAAGCTGCTGCCCGAGCGTCTGCCCGAGATCCCGGGCGCCCTGCTGGCGGCGCGCTACCGCGCGGCCGGCGAGCTCAACGAGGTCGGCGGCGACTTCTACGACGTCTTCCCGCGGTCGGCCGGCGAGTGGGCGCTCGTCGTCGGCGACGTCTCCGGCAAGGGCGCCGAGGCGGCGGCCGCGACGGCGCTGGCGCGCTACACGCTGCGCGCGGCCGCGCTCGACGAGACCCCGCCCACCGCGCCGAGCGAGGCGCTGCGGCGGCTGAACACGACGATGCTCGTGGACGGCGCGTCGCAGTTCGCGACGGTCGTCGTCGCCTACGTCTCGGCCGGCGAGGACGGCGGCATGTGCGTCCGCCTCTCGCTCGGCGGCCACCCGCCGCCGCTCGTCCTGCGCGCCGGCGGCGGCGTCGACGCGCTCGGGACCTTCGGCAGCCTGCTGGGGACGATCGAGCAGCCGCGGCTCGTCGACGACGAGGTCGCGCTCGCGCCCGGCGACGTCATGCTGCTCTACACCGACGGCGTCACCGAGGCCGGCGCGCGGGACCGGCCGCTCGGCCAGCTCGGCCTGACCGAGCTGCTCGCCGGCCTGGCGGGCAAGACCCCGGAGGTCATCGTCGACGCGGTCGAGCAGGCCGTCGTCGACGCCCAGGTCGGCGAGCCGCGCGACGACATCGCGCTGCTGGCGCTCGCCGTCGACGCCGGGCGACCCGACGCCGGCCGGCGCGGTTAGAGTCCCTGGCGCGATGAGCGATGACGTCCGCGCCGTGGTCGAGCAGGCGATCTCGCGCCTCAACGACCGCTCCCATCGAGACGGCTTCCTCGACGCCTACGCGCCCGACGTCCGCCTGCACGGCTACCCGGCCGGGATGGAGGGCCATGACGGCCTGCGCCGCTTCCACCGGTCGCTGTGGGAGGCGTTCCCCGACGCGTCGCTGGCCGTCGAGGACATGGTCGTCGAGGGCGATCGAGCGGCGCTGCGCTACCGCCTGACCGGGACCCAGAGCGGGCCCTACCTCGGCGTCTCGCCGACCGGCCTGCCGATCGACGTCCAGGGCATGATGGTCGTGCGCGTGGCCGGCGGCCTGGTCGTGGAGGAGTGGCACAGCCCCACCGAGCTGACGATCCTGCGCCAGCTCGGCGCGATCGAGATGTCGCTCACCGGCGGCGCGACCGGCTCCCCGCGCCGCGACGTCCCCGGCCACTCGGCGTCCGCGGAGGCCGCGGCGCTGCGGTTGGAGGAGCGGGAGGGGTCGTAGGGGCGTTGCGGCGCGGCGTTCTGCCGCGGGCGCCTGCGGGCGCTTCGCGGCCTCTGCCGCCGGCGCACGTCGCGCTTCGCGGCTAGGGCATCGAGGGGAGGCGGGCTCGCGCGCCTGCGCCGAGCCTCTGGGGCGCGCGGTCTGGCGCACACGCGCGCGCGAGTCGGCACATACCGCGCGCGTCCCGTGACGGTTGCCGCGCCGGGGGGAGGGGGTGTGCGCGCAAACCCCTGACATACCGGGAAAAGCGCGCACACCCCCCGGCGCGGCCGCCCGCGACCCTCGGCGCGCGCGGGCTGGCGCCCACGCGCGCGCGAGTCGGCGCAGACCGCGCGGGTCCCGTCACGGTTGCCGCGCGGGGGGAGGGGGGTGTGCGCGCAAACCCCTGATATGCCGGGAAAAGCCCGCACGCCCCCGGCGCGGCTGCCCGCGGCGCGCTCTCGGCGGCCGTCCGGCCCCGCTTCCCCTCGGTGGCCTGGCCGCGAAGCGCCGCCCGCGCCCGCAGCAGGGACCCGCCGCGAGCACCACCGCCACCCTCTACGTAAAAGCCCCCACCCCCGTGATGTCCCGCCCCACGATCAGGGTCTGCATCGTCTCGGTGCCCTCGTACGTGTGCACCACCTCGATGTCGCCCATGTGGCGGATCACGTGGTTCTCGAGCAGGATCCCGTTGCCGCCGAGGAGGTCGCGGGCCTCGGCGACGACCTGGCGGGCCTTGCGCGTGTTGTGGAGCTTGGCCAGGCCGGCGACGGTGTCCGACAGGCCGCCGCTCTCCTCCAGGCGGGCGAGCTGCATGCAGTAGAGCTGCATCGCGGTGACCTCCGACAGCATCCGCACCAGCCGCTCCTGGACGATCTGGAAGCTGCAGAGCGGGCGGCCGAACTGCTTGCGCTGCTTGCTGTAGGACAGCGCCGTGTCGTACGCCGCGACCGCGTGGCCGAGCGCCGCCCAGGCGCACGTGCTGCGCGTCGTGACCAGCACCCGCGACGCATCCTTGAACGACGAGGCGCCGGGGAGCTGCGCGTCGGCCGGCACGCGCACGCCGTCGAGCACGATGTCGGCCTGCCAGATCGCCCGCGACGCGCCCTTGCCCTCCATCGTCGTCGCCTCGAAGCCGGGCGTGCCGGTCTCGACGAGGAAGCCCTTGACGCGGTCGTCCTCGGTCGAGCGCGCCCACACCACCGTGACGTCCGCGACCGAGGCGTTGCCGATCCAGCGCTTGGTCCCGTCGATCACCCATGCGTCGCCGTCGCGCCACGCGCGAGTCTCCAGCGCCACCGAGTCCGACCCGTGCTCGGGCTCGGTGAGCGCGAAGGCGCCGATCTTCTCCATCCGCGCCATCGGCGCCAGCCAGCGCTCCTTCTGCTCGGCCGAGCCGAGCATGTCGATCGCCTTCATCGCCAGCCCGGCCTGGACGGCGAGGAACGTGGCGAGGCTGCCGTCGCCGCGGTGCAGCTCCATGTGCACGAGGCCGCGCGCGAGCGGCGTCATCCCCGGGCAGCCGTAACCGACGATGTCCTCGCCGACGATGCCGAGCTCCGGCAGGCGGCGGATGAGCGGCCACGGCAGCTCGGCGCGCTCCCAGTAGGGGTTGATGGCCGGGAGCACCTCGTCGTCGACGAACCGGCGCACGACGCGGAAGCGCTCCCACTGCTCCTGCGTGAACTGGTCGCGGACGAAGAGGTAGTCGGTGGCGAGCGCCCGGCCGAGGTCGTCGGTGTCGTGCGGCATGGGACGCAGCTTCCCCGCTCGCGCCGCCCGCCGCCAAGCTCAGGCGCCCAGGCGCTCGCCGCTGGCGGGGTCGAACAGGTGCGCCTCGCCGTCGCGCGGGCGCAGGCTCACGCGCTCGCCCAGCGCCGGCGGATGCCGCGCGTCGGCGCGGGCGACGAGCTTGACCTCGGTGCCGGCCACCTCGCCGACGCAGAACGCGTAGGCGTCGGCGCCGAGCTCCTCGACGACCTGCACGCGCGCGGGCACGCCGTCGGGCGCGAGCTCGAAGGACTCCGGGCGCAGCCCGACGACCACGCTGCTCTGGCCGCGCGCGGCGAGCGTCGAGGACACCGACGCCGGCAGCGGCACGCTCGCGCCGCCGAGGTCCACCGACCCGTTCGAGCCGAGCGGGACCGTGCACAGCGTCATCGCCGGCGAGCCGATGAAGCCCGCGACGAACACGTTGGCCGGGTGGTCGTACAGCGCGCGCGGCGTGTCGCACTGCTGCAGGCGCCCGTCGCGCAGCAGCGCCACGCGGTGGCCCATCGTCATCGCCTCGACCTGGTCGTGCGTGACGTACACCGTCGTGACCCCGAGCCGCGACTGCAGCGACGCGATCTCCGCGCGCATCTGCACGCGCAGCTTGGCGTCGAGGTTCGAGAGCGGCTCGTCCATCAGGAACACGCTCGGCTCGCGGACGATCGCCCGCCCCATCGCGACGCGCTGGCGCTGGCCGCCGGAGAGCTGCGACGGCTTGCGCGCCAGGTAGGGCGTCAGGTCGAGCAGCTCGGCGATCTCGCGCACGCGACGGTCGCGCTCGCCCGACCGCACGCGGGCCATCTTCAGCGGGAAGCCGATGTTGGCGGCGACGTCGAGGTACGGGTACAGCGCGTAGTTCTGGAAGACCATCGCCACGTCGCGGTCCTTGGGCGCCTCGTCGGTGACGTCGCGGTCGCCGATCCAGATGGCGCCCGCGTCGACCTCCTCGAGGCCGGCGAGCATGCGCAGCGCCGTCGACTTGCCCGAGCCCGACGGCCCCACGAGCACGATGAGCTCGCCGTCGCGGATCTGCAGGTCGAGCGCGTCGACCGCGGGCTCGTCGGCCCCCGGGTAGAGCTTGGTCGCCTGCTGGAAGAGCACCTCAGCCATCGGTCGCGCTCCGGATCATCGTCACGGGGACATCTGCGTGCAAGGGAACGTCGGCCACGGGCTCGACCGCGGCCCCGAGCTCGCGTCGCAGCCGCTCGCGCGCCTCGCGCGTCGCGCCGAGCTCGTCGAGGCCGAGCAGCGCCGCGCCCACGATCGGCGGGTCGGCGACCACGCGCGCGACGATCTGCGGCCCGATCGCCCGCAGGCCCTCGGCGATGGCTCCCTGCAGGCGGCCGTTGGCCGCGCGCATGACCCCGCCGCCGAGCAGCACCTCGACCGGTTGATCGAGGAGCGCCAGCCGGGTCAGCGCGACCCGGGCGAGGGCCACGACCTCCTCGGCCAGCCGGTCGACGATCTCCGCCGCCACGGCGTCCGAGCCGGCGTGATCGAGCACGACCGGCGCGAGCTCGATGACGCGCCGCATAGGGACCTCGCCGAGGTGGATCGCCACCGAGAGCTCCTGCGGCGTGGCCATGCCGAAGTACGCCGGCACCGCCCGCTCGAGCTCCGTCGCCGGGCCGCGCCCGTCCTCGCTGCGCGCGGCGGCCGACAGCGCCGCCAGGCCGATGTCGTAGCCGCCGCCCCAGTCGCCCGTGATCGCGCCGAGCGCGGGGAAGCGCGCGTGGCGGCCGTCGGGCGCCACGCCGACGCAGTTGATCCCGGCGCCGCAGACCACCGCCACGCCCCAGCCGCGCTCGGTGCCGGCGCGCAGGATCGCGAACGTGTCGTTGCTGACCGACGCCCGCGCGGCCCATCCGCGCGCGCTGACCGCCGCGTGCAGGACCTCCTCCTCGGCCGGGAGGTCGGCGCCCGCGAGCAGCAGCTCGCCGACCTCGGCCAGCGGCCCGACCGCCCCCTCGCGCTCCAGGCCCGCCTCGGCCGCGGCGCGGGCCAGCAGCGTCTCGAGCACGCGCAGGCAGCCGTCGAGCCCGACGTGGTGGGGCGAGCTGAGCGGCCCGCGGACGAGGGCGCGGAGCCCGCCGTCCTCGCCGACGAGGGCGAGGTCGGTCTTCGAGTTGCCGCCGTCGACGGCGAGGACGAGGCGGTCGCTCACCGCCGCGCTCCCGACGCGTCGGCGAAGCGGGGGAGATGCTCGACGTCGGCGTCCAGCAGCCGCTCGAACAGCTCCTGCGCCGGCGACCACTGCCCGACGAGCGGGTGGGCGAGCAGCGCCTTGCGCGTCAGCGACGGGCTGCCCTCGATCGCCGCGCGCGCCGCCAGGCGCTCGTAGGCGGCCACGTGCGCGACGAGCCCGATCAGCTCGGGCGCGAGCGGGGGCTGCTCCAGCGGCCGGGCGCCGCCGGCGTCGACGTGCGCGGGCACCTCGACGACGTCGTCGGGCGCCAGGCCGGCGATCGTGTCGCCGTTGCGCACGTCGACCACGTGCACCGCGCCGTCGGCCGCGACGAGCGAGCCGACGAGCCGCGTCGCGGCCTCGCTGTAGAAGGCGCCGCCGCGCTGCTCGAGCAGCGCCGGCTTGGAGGTCAGCGCCGGGTCGGCGTACATCGCGAGCAGCTCGCGCTCGATCTCGGCCACGGTCTGCGCGCGCGGCGTCGCGCCCGAGAGCTGCTCGGCCAGCACCTCGTCGTGGGCGTAGAAGTAGCGCAGGTAGTACGAGGGGACCGCGCCGAGCTCGTCGAGCAGCCGCCGCGGCAGCCCCGCGTGCTCGGCCAGCTCGTCGCCGTGGCTCGCCATCAGCTCGGGCAGCACGTCGCGGTCGTCGAGCCGCACCGCCCGCACCCAGGTCAGGTGGTTGAGGCCGACCTGGTCGACCACGAGCCGGTCGGGCTCGACGCCGAGCATCGGCGCCATCGCGCGCTGGAAGCCGATCGCCACGTTGCACAGACCGATGGCGCGGTGCCCGGCGTCCAGCAGCGCGCGGGTGACGATGCCGACCGGGTTGGTGAAGTCGACGATCCACGCGTCGGGCGCCGCCAGCTCGCGCACCCGCTCGGCGATGTCGAGCACGACCGGCACCGTGCGCAGCGCCTTGGCCAGCCCGCCCGCGCCCGTCGTCTCCTGGCCGATGCACCCGCACTGCAGCGGCACCGTCTCGTCCGACAGGCGGGCCGCCTGGCCCCCGACCCGGATCTGGATCAACACGGCGTCGGCGCCCTCGACGGCGCGGTCCAGATCGCCGGTGAGGACGAGCTCGCCGCCGTAGCCCTGGCGATCGAGCATGCGCGCCGCCAGGCCTCCGACCACCTCGAGCCGCCCGGCGTCGACGTCGTGCAGGTGCAGCTCGGTGACGTCGAGGCGCTCGCCCTGCGCGGACAGCCCCGAGACGAGCTCGGGCGTGTACGTCGAGCCGGCGCCGACGACCGCGACCTTCATCCCTTGACCCCGGTGAGCGTGACGCCCTCGACGAACGCCCTCTGCGCCGCGAAGAACACCGCGATGACCGGCGCCATGAACAGCAGCGTGGCCATCATCGTGAGGTTCCACTGCACCTGGTAGGTGGTGCGGAACTGCGACAGGCCGATCGACAGCGTCCAGTGGCCCGGGTTCTCGCCCGTGTACAGCAGCGGCCCGAAGAAGTCGTTCCACGCGTAGAGGAACGCGAACAGCGCGACTGCGGCGATGGCCGGCTTCGCCAGCCGCGCCACCACGGTGAGCAGGATCCGCAGCTCGCCGCAGCCGTCGACGCGGGCGGCGTCGGAGTACTCCTCGGGGATCGTCAGGAAGAACTGGCGCAGCAGGAAGATCGAGAACGCGTCCCCGAACCAGTTGGGGATGATCACCGGCGCCAGCGAGCCGACCAGGTGCAGCTTGGACCACATGACGTACAGCGGCACCGCGGTCACCTGGGCCGGGAGCATCATGCTCGCCAGCACGAGCAGGAAGCAGGCGTCGCGCCCGCGCCAGCGCAGGCGCGAGAGCGCGTAGGCGACCGGGACGCTGGAGACGATCACGCCGATGGTCGACAGGCCGGCGTAGAGCATCGTGTTCGCCGTGTAGCGCCAGAACGGCGCCTTGGTGAACACGTCGGTGAAGTTGCTCCAGTGGAACGGCTGCGGCCACAGGCGCGCGGACAGCGCCTGGTCGTTGGTCATCAGCGCCGTCATGACCATGAACGCGAACGGCGCCAGGAACATGATCGCGGCGGCGATCAGCAGGCTGTGGTCGGCGATCGCGATGAGCGTGCGCCGGCGGCGCACCGAGCGTGGGGGCCGGCGGCGCACGAGCGCGGCCCGCGGCGCGGCCGCGGTCTGGGGGAGCTCGACGCCGAGGCTCGTCCCGGCCATCAGCGCACCCCGCCCTGGTAGTGGACCCAGCGGCGCGCGTTGCGCAGGATGATCAGCGTCACGACGAACGCGGCGACCAGCAGCACGATCGCCATCGCCGACGCGTAGCCCATGTTGAAGAAGCGGAAGCCCTGCTGGTAGAGCAGGACCGGGAAGAACATCGTCGAGCCCTCGGGGTAGCCGAGGCGGTTGGCCGGGTCGCCGGCCTGCCCGGCGCCGCCGCCGACGATGTTGGCCGCCACGTACGCCTGGGTGAAGTACTGCAGGGTCTCGATGACCCCGATGACGACCGCGAACAGGATCACGGGGCTGACCGACGGCAGCGTCACCCAGCGCAGCCGCTGCCACGCGCCGGCGCCGTCGAGGTGCGCGGACTCGTAGAGGTGGCGCGGGACGTCGAGCAGCGCGGCGAGGAAGATGATCATCGTGTTGCCGATGCCCCACAGGCCGAGCAGCACGAGCGAGGGCTTGGCCCACGTCGCCGACTCGAACCACAGCGGCCCGGTGATGCCGACCTTCGACAGCAGGGTGTTCACCGGGCCGGTCGCCGGGTTGAGGATGTAGGTGAAGCCGAGCGTCGCGGCGACGGGCGGCGCCAGCGTGGGGAGGTAGAAGACGGTGCGGAAGAAGCCCACGCCGGTCTTCGCGCGCGCGACCATCCCCGCCACGCCGAAGGCGAACAGGACCTGCAGCGGCACCATGAACGCCATCAGCCACAGCGAGTTGCGCACCGCCGGCCAGAGCTGCGGGTCGTGGTGCAGCATGAACGCGTAGTTGGCGGTCCCGACCCAGCGCGGGCTCGAGAGCAGGTCGTAGTGCGTGAAGGAGAAGTACAGGCTGGCCAGCAGCGGATAGCCGAAGAACACGGTGAAGCCGACGATCCACGGGCTCATCAGCCCGACGATGAGCCGGCGCCGGCGCCGGGTCGCACGGCGCCGGGCAGGACGGCGGTCCCGCGCCGGGAGCGGTGGCGCGGGACCGTCCTGCGTGAGCGGCGTCGCGCTCACGGCCTACGGCACCTGCTTGCCCGCCGACTGGGCGAGCTGGGCGTCGATCTGCTTGTCGGCGGCGGCCAGGGCCGCGGCCATGTCGGTCAGGCGCCCGGACTGGATCTTCTGGACGTAGGTCTGGAAGAGCTCCTGGTTGGCGCTGCCGGCCGCGGTGATCGGCGTCGTCGCGGTCTTGGGGTTGGCGAAGATGTCGAGGAACACCTTGAACCTCGCGTCCGGCGCGAGCTCGGTCGAGCTCAGCGACGAGGTGGTCGTCGGCACGTTGCGCAGCCCGTTGGACATCAGGGCGAGCGCGTGCTCGTCCGTGGTCAGGTACTTGACCAGCTCCCAGGCGGCGTCCTTGTGCTTCGCCGTCTTGGGGATGCCGATGATGTTGCCGGTCACGTAGCCGGCACCGTAGAGCTCGGGGTGCGAGTCGGCCACCGGCATCGGGGCCGTGCCGTAGTCGAGCTCGGGGTGCTCGGCCTTGATGAACGCTGTGCGGAACTCACCGTCGATGGCCATCGCGATCTTGCCCCGCTCGAAGGCGTTCTGGGCCGAGAACTCGTCGCCGGCGCCGGCCTGCCAGCGCGAGAGCCTGTCGAAGCCGTAGAAGTCGATCAGGTCCTTCTGCCACTTCAGGAACTCCATCCAGCCGGGGCTCTTGGACAGGACCGACTGGTTCTGCCCGTCGACCCACTGGGCGCCGAACAGCGGCCCGTAGTGCGCGGGGGCGTTCTCGTAGAAGCCCTGGGCCGGGTCGTAGCCGACGACCTTGAACGTGTTGCCCTGGCGCACGGTCAGCTTCTTGGCGTCGGCCGTCAGCTCGGAGAAGGTCTTGGGCGGCGACGCGATGCCCGCCTTCTTGAACATCGCCTTGTTGTAGTAGAGGCCGTAGGTGTCGGCGAGCATCGGGAGCGCGCAGCGCGTGCCCTGGTACTGCGTGTAGTCCTGGACGGCCTTCGGGAAGATGCTCGCGTCGACGTGGTCGCGGGCCATGAGCGGCTTGAGGTCGATCCATCCGCCCGAGGAGCAGAACGCGCCCGTGTTGTCGGCGGTGAACGACTGCACGACGTCGGGGGCGTTGCCGCTGCGGATGGCGGCGATGATGCGGTCGTCGCTGACGCCGCCGACGACCTTGACGGAGATCTTCGGATGGCTGGCGTGGAACGCCGCCACCGTCTGCTTGATGACTCCGAGCTCGCGGTTGGTGAACCCGACCCAGATGGTGATGCTCTGGGGCTTGGCGCTCGTGCCGCCGCCCGATGAGGCCTGGTTGGAGCTCGAACTGCCTCCGCCTCCGCCTCCGCCGCCGCAGGCGCCGAGCGCCAGCGCCACGACGAGGACGCCCGACATCGCCACGCGTCTCATGAGCCCTCCCCGAACGGCTGCGACCCGGTGCCCGGCCCGCCCAACCGTTCTGGTTAGTGAACCTTACGAGAAGGGACCGTACCCCCGTCGGGTCGGCCGAGTCAAGCCCCTGCCTGTCCCGATGTGCGTGATCATTCCGTTAGGCTGCCTGACGAGATGTCAACCGCGCCTGCGCCGCGCCGCGCCACCGCCCCGCTGCTGAAGGACCTCAACGAGCGCACGGTCCTCGAGGCCATCCGCAGCGGCGCGCCGATCTCGCGCGCCGAGATCTCCCGCCGCGCGGGGATCTCCAAGCCGACCGTCTCGCTGGCGCTGCAGTCGCTGCTCGACGCCGGGCTGGTGCGCGAGGCGGCGCACGATCCGGACGGTCCCAGCTACGGCGCCGTCTTCTTCGAGCCGGTCGCCGAGGCGGCGGTGGTGCTCGGCGTCGACGTGGGCGCGCGCTTCCTGCGCGCGGCGCTCTGCGACCTGCGCGGCACGGTCCGCGCGCGCCAGGACGTCGAGCTCACGGGCGCCGACGCCGCCGGCGTGCTGTCGGCGATCGCCGACCTGCGCACCGGGCTCGTGGCCGCGGCCGGCCTGTCCGTCGACCTGCTCGACGGGGTCGTGGTCGGCGTCCCGGGCGTCGTCGGCTTGCAGACCGGGCGCCTGCACCTGGCGCTCAACGTCCCCGGCCTCGAGGGCATGGCCTTCGGCGCCGAGCTGCAGGAGCGCCTCGGCCTGCCGGTGCAGGTCGAGAACGACATCAACCTCGCCGCGCTGGGCGAGCAGTGGCGCGGCGTGGCCCGCGGCGTCGAGGACTTCGCCTTCCTGTCGATCGGTACCGGCGTGGGCGCCGGGCTCGTCCTCCACGGCGAGCTGCACCGCGGCCGCCACGGCGCCGCCGGCGAGGTGGACTACTTCGCCGCCGGGCTGGGCGAGGACGTCGACCCGTGCGCCGCGGCCGTCTCGGCGGTCGCCGCGGAGCGGGCGTCGGCGCCCGGGGTCAGCACGACGCTCATGGCGCCCTACGACGTGCGGAGCGTCTTCGCCGCCGCCCGCGGTGGCGACGCGGTCGCGAGCGGCGTCGTCGACGAGGAGGCGCGCCGGATCGCCGCCCACATCGTCCCCATCGCCGCGGTGACCGACGTCGCGCTCGTCGTGCTCGGCGGCGGACTCGGCGCCAACGGCGACCTGCTGCTCGCGCCGGTCCGCGCCCGCCTGGCCGAGTGGGTCCCGTTCCCGCCGAAGGTCGAGGTCTCGAGCCTCGGCGAGGCCGCCGTCCTCACCGGCGCGCTGTCGGTGGGCGTGCGCGGCGCGCTGGACAACGTGTTCGTCAACCGGACGCGCGCGGTGGCCGGCGGCTGATCGGCGCGCGCGGCGTAGGGTTCGCGGCTCGCTGCGTCCGCTCGATCAAGGAGATCCGGTCCCATGTGCTTCGCCTTCGACGCCCGGCCCCCCGAGCTGCCCGTCGACCTCGCGCTGCCGCCGCTGGCCGGCGGCGCCGGCGCGGAGATCCTCGAGCTGACCTCGGAGGACGGGACGCGCTTCTCGGCCGCTCTGGCCGAGTCGCCCTCGGCCTCGCCCGAGGCGACCGGCGTGGTGATCCTGCCCGACGTCCGCGGGCTGTACCGGTTCTACCTCGAGCTCGCCGAGCGCTTCGCGCAGGCCGGCCATCACGCGATCGCCATCGACTACTTCGGTCGCACGGCGGGGACGGGCGAGCGCGACGCCGACTTCGACTTCTGGCCCCACGTCGAGCGCACGAGCGTCGAGCAGGTGCAGGCGGACGCCGCGGCGGCGATCCAGGAGCTGCGCGAGCGCACGGGCGTCGAGGCGGTGGTGACGGTCGGCTTCTGCTTCGGGGGACTGCACTCGTTCCTGGCCGCCACCAGCGCCGAGCTCGACCTCGCCGGCGTGGTGGGGTTCTACGGGGCGCTGGACGGCACGCGCCTGGGGGCGCCGTCGCCGCCGGACCACACGGGCGAGATGCGCTGCCCGGTCCTCGGCCTGTTCGGCGGGGCCGACCCCGGCATCCCGCTCGAGCGGGTCGACGCCTTCGAGCGGGGGATGGCGGCGGCCGGCGTCGAGCACGAGGTCGTCACGTACCCGGGCGCGCCGCACTCGTTCTTCGACCGCTCGTTCGAGGAGCACGCCGAGGCGTGCACCGACGCGTGGCGGCGGGTGCTCGGGTTCCTCGAGCGCGTGGGCGCGCCGGTCGCGCGGTAGGAGCGCGCTGCGCTCCGGGCGCCGAGGATCCGTCCGCCTTCGGCGGTCGGATCCTGTCGGTCGTGGGCGCGTGGTACCTGGTTGCTAGTCGTGGCGGCGGAGGCCTCGGAGCTCGCGGCGCACCTGTGCGAGGCGGGTACGAGCATCGAGGACCTCACGCACGCCGCCGAACGCCGTGCGGGCACGGACCTCACGCCGGGTGACGTCGGCTGCGATGGCGCGCTCGCGCATCTCGAGCGAGCGCAGCAGCAGACGCGCCGGAGGCGTGGCGACGGTCATGCGCAGCACGCTAGACCCGTGCCCGCGCTCCGGCAAGCGGCGACGGACGTTCCGGCCGGACCGAGCGGGCTTTGCCGCACGGCGCTTGCGTTCCGTCCACGCCCCGCGCTACCTTCTCGAACACGTGTTCGCATCACCGCCCACCGTTACCGGCCCAGGAGGCCGCGCCCCATGGACCTGACCAAGCGCCAGCAGGAGATCTTCGACTTCATCAAGCGCTACTCGGCCAAGTACGGCTATCCACCGACGGTGCGCGACATCGGCAAGGCCGTCGGCCTGGCCTCGTCGTCGACGGTGCACGCGCACCTGGCGAACCTGGAGAAGCTCGGGCTGCTGCGCCGCGATCCGACCAAGCCACGCGCGATCGAGCTGCTCGACCGCGTGCGCGAGGACGTCGGCAGCGCGGTCGGCTCCGCCGTGGAGAACTTCCGCGGCGTGCTGCGCCCGGGCCTGCCGCTGGTCGGCCAGGTGGCGGCCGGGTCGCCGATCCTGGCCGAGGAGAACATCGAGGACTACATCCAGGTGCCGCCGATCGCCGGCGGCGACGACGGCGAGTACGTCCTGCGCGTGCGCGGCGACTCGATGAAGGACGCGGGCATCCTGGCGGGCGACTACGTGGTGGTGCGCCCGCAGGAGACCGCCACCGACGGCGAGATCGTGGTGGCGCTCGTGGGGGAGGAGGCGACCGTCAAGCGCTTCTTCCGCGAGTCCGACCACGTCCGCCTGCAGCCCGAGAACGTCACCATGGAGCCGATCCGCTCGCGCGACGTGCGCCTGCTCGGTCGGGTGGTCGGGGTGTTCAGGAGCGTGAGCTAGCCATGCCGGCGACCCTCAGCCTGCCGTTCGACGTCGCGCGCCGCGGCGGCCCGGCCGATCGTTCGCAGGGACGGCTCGGCGCCACCTGCCGGAGCCGGACGGCGGACCTCGACGGTGCGCAGGCCGCCACGGGGCTCGTGGAGGAGCGCGAGCGCGGCCGCGGCGGCGCCACGGGCGCGCCGCTCGTGGACGAGCGCGAGCGCGGACGCGGCGGCGCCACGCTGGATCAGGTGATCCTGGGCGCGTGGGACGAGCTCACCGCACACGCCTCGGTGGCCTGCCCGGTGTGCCGGGGGAAGATGGTCCCCCGCTACGGGTCCGAGCCGGTGCCCGTCGGCGGGCGCTGCCGGCGCTGCGGCACGACGCTGGGCTGACGCGCGCCCCGGCTGTACGACCACCGGACGCCTGCTCGCGGATCGGCCCGCCCTGGGTGCCGGCGGCCCGAGCGACGCCGGCCGCCCTCACCCCAACGCCGCGTGCAGCGCCCCCGCCAAAGCCCCGGCGTCGAGATCGCTCGGCTCCCACGGGCCCAGGTACGGGGTGCCCACGTCGGTGCGCAGGACACGCGCGTGCTCGATGGCGAGCGCCAGCGATCCGGCGACGGCGAGCACGATCGCCGGCGTGACGTCCCCCTCCAGGGCGAGGTCGGCGTGCAGCGCGACCGCCGCGCGGCGGGCGGCCAGGGCGCCGGGCAGGCCGGCGAGGTCGGCCGCGCGCAGCGCACGCAGCGCCGGCGGGCTCGTCGCGAGCGGCACCGTGTGGAGGTCGCGGCGCTCGACCACGAGCAGCGGCTCGAGGATCCACCAGCGGTCGTCGGCGTGGTCGCGCGCCTGCTGCTCGACCACCGCGCGGGCCGCCGCCACGAAGTCCTCGAACGAGCGCATGCGCGCACGGTACGCCTCGGCCCCGGCGGGCCACGTGCAGCGCTCGCGAACGCGCGATTTCCCGCTACCCTCGGTGGTGCAAGCCAAGCAGCCGCGACGGGACAGACAGCCCGCCGAGGAAAGTCCGGACACCGCAGGGCAGGGTGGTCGGGGGACCGACCCGGGGAAACCCGCGGGAAAGTGCCACAGAAACACACCGCCGATGGCGGGACGCTCGAGCTCCCGCACAGGCAAGGTTGAAATGGTGCGGTAAGAGCGCACCAGCGTCACGGTGACGTGACGGCTAGGCAAACCCCACCCGGTGCAAGGCCAAGCAGGACCGCTTGAAGGCGACCCGCCGAGGTCCAGGTCGGCCGCATAGATGGATGGCTGCTCAAGACAGAATCCGGCTTACCGGCTTGCTAAGGAAAAAGCCCGCTACGGCGGGCTTTTTCTATGCGCCGAATCGCTACAGACTCGTCGTGATAGGCGGGCGATGCGTGGTACGGGGCAACGTATGGCACAATGGGTGGCATGCGGAAGACGACCGTGTACCTCCCGGACCGGTTGAAGTCGGAGCTCGCACGCGCCGCGGCAGAGGCCGGCCGCTCGGAGGCCGATCTCATCCGCGAAGGGATCGAGCTGGTGACCGGCCGGGTGGGCGGCGTGGAGCCGCGTCTGCCGCTGTTCGCCAGTGGTGACCCGGATCTCGCCGAGCGCGTCGACGAGCACCTGGTCGGCTTCGGCGAGCGGTGATCCTGCTCGACACGAGCGGCCTGCTGGCCGCGCTGGACTCGAGCCAACGCCGACACGCCCAGGCGGCGACGGCGCTGCGCGCCGCTCGCGGCCCACTCCTGCTTTCGCCGTTCGTCCTCGCCGAGCTCGACTACCTGCTCGCGACCCGCGTTGGCCCGCACGCAGCGCTCGCGCTGCTGGCCGAGGTGGCGCGCGGGGCCTTCCGGCTCGAATCCTTCGACGCCGGCGATGTCGCCACGGCGTCCGAGGTCATCGAAGCCTTCGCCGATCTCGATGTCGGTCTCGCGGACGCCTCGATCGTCGTGCTGTCGCGCCGCTACGAGGCGGTCGATGTGCTGACCCTCGACGAACGGCACTTCCGCACGCTCCGCGGAGCCACCGGTCGGCCGTTCCGCATCCTCCCGGCCGACGCGCCAAGCTGAGCGCCGCCGGTCAGACCGGGATCGTCGCGGAGGTGTGATGCCCGGCTCCTCTCCGTTGGGCGATGGCCCTCTGGTTGTCACCGCCAACGACACGATCATGCCCACGAGTGCGCCCCCGCCGGGGCTTGCACTTCTACCTTGAGGGGTCGCCCAGGGTAAGGGCGCGGTGACGAGTTCGCACTCAACCTTGATGCGTGGCGATGGCTGTGGCGCGGTCGCGACGAGCTGCTCCATAACCGACGGAGGCAGTATCGCGTTCACGCGAATGGAGCAGCGGCGTCGAACGGCTGATCCGGCACGCCTGCCATCATCAGCCCGTGACATCGGTGGACCCGTTCGGCGCTGACGGCTATGCCCGGGTCGGGCCATCGGGAAGCCTTCAACCGCTCACTCCGAAGGAGCTTGCGGACGCGAAGGCCGCGGCGGCGTATTGGCCGGCTCGCGACCACGCGCTCGATCACGACCGGTGCTTCCTGTGTGGCGTCGCGCTGACGGACGAGCTGCGGTCGGCCGAGCACGTCTTTCCGCAGTGGCTGCTTCGCGATCTGGATCTGTGGCAGCAAACAATCACGTTGCTCAACGGCACGACGATCCCGTATGCGTCGCTGAAGATTCCTGCCTGCAAAGATTGCAACACCTTCTGGCTGTCGCAGGTCGAAAGCGACGTTGCCGCTGCATTTCGGGCCGGAGCAGACGAGGTCTCGAGGCTCGACCAGACTCTGCTCGCCCTCTGGGTGGCCAAGATCTACTACGGGATCCACTTCAAGGAGCTCGGCCTGCCAGCGGACCGGAGAAGTCCCGACGGCCCAACCATCCTGTCGGAAGAGGACCTCCGCCGTCTGAGTGACCTTCACCACTTGATGCAGGCAATCCGCCGCCGTGCGCGCTTCACGCGCCCATTGGGATCGGTGATCGTGCTCCGCGCGCAGGTCCCAGGTGACCTGCGGCTTCGGTTCGACTACCGCGATGCGCGAAACGTTGCATTCATTGCGCTACGCATCGGGGAGACGGCGGTTATCGCGTCGCTCCTGGATTGGGGCGCCGTTACGGATGGCCTCACGATCCGGTCGGTGGAATCCGCGCGTGAGCTCCAACTGCATCCCGCACAATTCTTAGAGGTCGCGGCTGCGGTGGGCTACGCCGCGTCAAAGTTCATTGGCGAGTTCTTGTACTCCGTGCATCCGAGCGGTGAGTACGACATCGTGGAACCAATACTTCTGCGCGACGGCGAATCTCCGGACGCGGAGGTCTTCGCCCCGCTGACGGTTCGTGAATCCGCCGAGGTCCAGGCCGCGTTTATGGGAATGTCGCTGGAGGACATCTACGACCAAGAGCATGACGTGGTCTGGACGTGCCTTACCGAGCCGGATGGACGTCCCGCTCCGATGTCGCTCGACGCGGTACCAATCGGTGCCGAGCTAATCACGCCGCTACGGCGGATGCGCGACCAGGGCGCCAGCGACTAGGGGCCGTGGCCGATGCGCCCCTTCGGCCTCGCGGGCGAAGGCGCCAAGCGCTGCCGTTCGCGGCAAACCGCGCGGCTCGCGGCCTTTCATGGAGAGCGGCGCGACCGAGCTGTGCCTCCTCTCAGCCTATAGGCGAAAGCGACCATCGCGCGCCGAGCGAGTGCCGCTCATCGAGGGCGGCGCCGACGCGGCGGCTCTGGCGCACGAGTGAGTCACAGCTACCGGGCAACGCGTCTGCGCTCAATTTGTTGCCAGAGTGCTCGTCAATGCGAGCGGGATAACGGCGCGCGTGTCCGCTGCTGAGCGGCAGCCACCCTTTCCGGCGAGCATGTCGATGGCTGGCTGCCCATGCACGTTCTGGTCCCCGGCTCGTCCTCTCACGAGTGGCGACCGAGTTCCGAGGGGACCGAGATCAAGCCAGGCGTTCCGCGCCCGCACGCGCCCGCGCCCCCTA
Source organism: Solirubrobacteraceae bacterium (assembly GCA_034664395.1). Classification (GTDB taxonomy): domain Bacteria; phylum Actinomycetota; class Thermoleophilia; order Solirubrobacterales; family Solirubrobacteraceae; genus JAOPZW01. The sequence goes on from JAXDHQ010000207.1 coordinate 18,203, forward strand.
GGTGGCGACGTCAGCGTCCGGTACAAGACGCGAGGTGCACGTCTTCCTTTCGCACAACCACCGCGACAAGAGCATCGCCGTCCAACTTGCCGCCCAGCTGCGGCTCGTGGGCGCCGACGTGTGGCTTGACGACTGGGAGATCCGACCCGGCGACTCGATCCCCGACAAGGTGAGCGCCGCGCTCGACGTGGTCGACACGGTGATCGTCTTGTGGTCGGAGAATGCCGCGCGCTCGCGCTGGGTCGAGGCCGAGCTCGCGACCGCACTCGACCGGCGACTGGCCGATGGGGGCCTTCGGGTTATTCCGGTCGTCCTGGACGACACGCCGCTACCCGCGCTCCTGCGGCCGCTCAAGCGGCTTGCAGTCAACGATGATGCAGGCGTCATAGACGTCGCCCGCGCGATCGCCGGTATCGACAGCGACACGGCGTTCCTGCAGGCCGTGCAGTCGACGATCGACGAGGCGGGCCTGGAGATTGAGTACTTCCAAGGCTATGGACCGCTCGTCGCGTGCCCCTCGTGCGGCGCGCCGGCGTCCGAGCTCGAGGGCTGGGAGGCGGTCAACGAGGAGCGCGATGACCTCTACGCCGGCGCCCGCTGCCAGCGCTGCGGCTGGGAGGGCGGCGGCGAGCTGTGACCGACGTGGTGGCGGCCGATCGCGATCAGATGCTGCTCACCGGGCTCTCGCCCGGTCGCCGAAGGAATGCACGCCGGCGCTTCGCTGCTCCCCCAACTCATTGCGGGGAGCCGTCCATGCTGGGTATCGATAAGCGCAACGAGCAATCCGCACTGTCAGACCGCCCCGGGGTCGTTCGAGCAAGAATGTGCTGAGTGCTCGACGACGATCAGCCGTCACTTGCGGAGTATGCGCTCGGCCGACGGCCGGATCGAACCTACCTTCACGCAAGCTTCCAGCTCCAGTTGCCGACGTCGCGGGACTTCGGCGAGTGGGCGCGCTACGTCGTGAAGGTCTTCGACGAGCCAACGGAATGGATCGAAAGGGCAGACGCTTCGTCGAGCCTCGAGTGGACGGAGGAAGTCGTGTACGAGACACCGGCCGGTCGGAGACAGGTCAAGTTCCAGGTTGCCCGTGAGGCCGGGCGGATCCGTCAAATCGAGATTGAGCAGGTCAGACTCGTCGGCGGCGTTCCCCAGCTGGACCAGATCCTTCGCCTCGACAGGGACGGCGCGCAGCGGCTGATTGATGTTGTCACCGCTCTCCAGCACGTGCCCGTGGCAGGCGGAGAAAGCACCACGCGGATCGACGACCAGACTCTGCGCGACTTCTTCGCTGATCCGGATGCGATGGCAAGGCTCTACGAGCGCGACCCGGAACGTATCCGCGAACTTATCGAGAGCGATGCATCCGCGGAGGATGTCGTTGCGATAGCCCACCGGCGCGACGTCGTCGAACGCTTTCGTGAGCTCCTAACGGACGCGGACGCATTCCAGGAGGCGCAGAGGCGTGACGGCGGCGGTCCCGAGCGTGTGTGGCAAGACTTCCTAGAAGCGAACCCCTGGATCCTGGGGATCAGCCTTGCGGCCCAGCTGCTCACGTCATGGGATCCGACCCGTCTCGAGCAGCTCGTCGCTGGCCCGTCGATCACCGGACCAGGCAAGCGCGTTGATGCGCTCCTTGAGACCAGCGGCCGCATTCGCGCGCTCGTGTTCGCCGAGATCAAGCACCACCGCACCAACCTCCTAGCGAGCGAGTACCGCAGCGGATGCTGGACGCCGTCCGGGGAACTCACGGGAGCTGTTGTTCAAGCACAGCAGACTGTCGATATCGCGGTACGCGCGATTGGGGCGCAGCTGAGCGAGAGGGATGAGGAAGGGGCTGAGACCGGCGACGCGGTGCAGGTTGTGCGCCCCAGGTCGTTCGTCATCGCGGGGCAGCTCGATCAACTCCGTGGCGCCACCGGGGTACATACCGCGAAGTACCGGTCGTTCGAGCTGTACCGACGGAACCTGTACGAGCCGGAGATTGTGACATTCGACGAGCTGCTCGCGCGAGCCGAGTGGCACATCTCGCTCGCGGAACGCGGCAACGCTACGAGCATCTGAGCGCGACGCCTGCGGCCACGCCTGCGAGTGTGGCCGCCGCGGCCTCAGCGCGATCGATCGAACCGCTGCCATGGCTACCGGTTCCGCGTGGCACCAGCACCACTCGTACCCACTGGCGGTGCCACCCGAGTGTGGCGAGCGAAACGGTCTTCCAAGCTGCGGGTGCCGCCGACCAACCCGATCGCGGATGTAGACGGCTTGATCGTTCATGTCGGACAGGTACGAGAGAACGTGACCGCGGCGACCGAAGCCGGCGCCCGCGTCACGTGTCGTCGTAGCTGTCCTGGCTGAGCCACTCGTTGAGTTCGCTTCCGAACGTCAGCGCCTCGAACCCGCCGGTGAACCACTGCAGTCGGTCCGGTCGCGCCTTCTTGGCGACCGCGCCGAGATTGCTCTGAACCACTTCGGCGTCCTCGGCGTTGACGTCGCAGATCCCGAGGTTGTAGCCGTTCCGCACATGTTGCTCGAGTAGCGCGAGCGCGTGTGGTTCGGCGGCCCTCCACCCGATCAGCAGCAGCCGATCGACGTTCCCGATGTCCGCGGCGAACTTCCTGACGTGCTCGGGCGGACAGGCGAAGGTTTGCTTGCGGTTGGTTGGCATCGCGATGCCCGGCACCGCGACCGCGACCTCGTTCTCCTCCACCGCATCCGGCCATGCAACCGGCCGCATCTCGCCCTGGCCATCGAAGTCGACCGACCAGGCGCTGCGGATCACGTCGTTGGGCCGATTCTGCGAGCCGACAACGTGGGTCTTCACGACATGCGCCCAGCGCGTTGACCCATGTAGCCGGTACAGCCGCCAGTCCGGGCGGTCGACGTAGCTTGAGAACCCGGTGACCTGCCAGTTCAGCGCCTGGTCAGTCGCGGCGTGGTCGAGCATCTGGTCGTAGTTGAAGGTTGCCAGCGCGACCGGCTGGTCCTTCTCGTACCGCCACAGCCCGATGCGATCCAGCAGCCGCCCGTAGTTCGTGAACCCGTTCAGCGCCTCCCACCACTGCTGCGCTGTGGTGTCGATCAGGTCGCTGAGGTAGAAGCGCAGCGCGAGAAGATGCTGCTGGCGTTCCGCATTACCGGCGGCAGCCTCATACATGCGGCCGATCTCCTCCTCGATCAGCGGCGGCGACTCGACGGCTAGCGCGCGGCGCAGGTGGTGAATGGCCGGCCGGCACGCGGGATACGACTCCGCGAACCGCCGGTAGCTCTGCTCGAACAGATCCTTGGCCAACGGCGGACGGTCGACCGCCGGCGGAGGATAGGGACCGGGATCGCTGCCGAACGAAGCGCCGGCGCCGAAGATGATCATCAGCAAGATGCGCCCCTCCGGCTGTGGGATCTCGGCACCTGGGCCGAGACCCGGCAGTCACGCATCCGGAACCAGCGAGGTCGTAGGCCCGCGTGCTGCTGCTCGGCGCCAGCCTCGTCTCGTATGCGTACGGGCGGGGCAGCACGTTGCACGCACGCTCCTCGGCACCATGGCGACACCCAGGGCGGCGAACAGACGTCCGAGCGCAATCTGCTGCACGAACGCAATCTAGTCAGGTGGGCGGAACTCTTCGGGCACATTCCACCGGCGTGCGTGCTCACCGATGCGCGGCACGGCTGAGAATGGGCGAGAGTTGGGCTTTCGTCGATGTCGCTGCGGTGCTCCTTTCGCGCGTGAATCGGGCGGTCCCGATCGAGCGCCCGTCTGGGTGCCCCTGTCGTCCGATGCGGTTGTCCCGGCGATGCGGCCTGCGGGCTCCTCCTCGTGCCTCGAAGCAGAAGCGCGGCCCGCCGTCGCGCGCAGTGCTGGTAGTCGTCCAAAGCGATAGAGGCGCCGCAGCGCCGCGGGCTCGCGTCTGCCTCATTGCGGCAGCGACGGTGCTCGGGCTCGCGTCGATCGGGAGTTCGCACGCGCCGACATGGTGCCTATGCACCGGGCTCCACGGACTGGCGCTTCCGTTGGTCGTCCCCGAGCGACAACCTTCGGGGAGCGTTCCGGGAC
>JAXDHQ010000208.1:0-8912 GCA_034664395.1 Solirubrobacteraceae bacterium
CAAGCCGTCGCTCGGGCGACTGAGCACGAGCGGCGTCGTGCCGGCGTGCCGCACGCTCGACTGCGTGTCGGTCTTCGCGGTCGATGTCTCTGACGGCGCGTTGGTCTGCGCGGTCGCCGCGGCATACGACACGGCCGATCCATTCTCACGCAGGCCTTCGGCAGCGGGCGCCCGGCGGGGTCACCGGTCGCGGCGGGTCGGCATCCCGCAGGCCGCTCAGATGGTGTTCCACGGAGACCGGGCGGCGGCGGCCGCGTGGGAGGCGGCGCTCGAGCACGCCGCGGGCCTCGGGTGGGAGCTCGTCGAGATCGACTACGCACCGTTCGCGCAGGCGGCGCGCCTGTTGTATGAGGGCGCGTGGATCGCCGAGCGGGCGGCAGCCGTGGGCGACTTCGTCGCCGCGCACCCCGACGACGTCGACCCGATCGTCGCCGAGATCGTCGGTCGCGGCGAGCGGCCGACCGCCGTCGAGGCCTTCCGCAGCTCCTATTGCCTGGCCGAGCTGCGGCGGGCGAGCGAGGCCGACTGGGAGCGGATCGACGCGCTGCTGCTGCCGACCACGCCGACGATCTACACGCACGAGCAGATCGCCGCGGACCCGATCGCGACGAACGCGGCGCTTGGCACCTACACGAACTTCGTCAACCTCCTGGACCTCTGCGCGGTCGCGGTACCCGCCGGCGCCCGGACCGACGGCCTGCCGTTCGGCGTCACGCTGATCGCCCCCCGCGACGAAGACGCCGAGCTGATCGGCCTCGCGGCGAGCTGGCTCGGCGAGCCGCCAGCCGTGGCCGCGGCGCCCGCCGCAGCAGGGGCCGGGGACACGCTGCTGGCAGTGGTCGGCGCCCACCTCAGCGGTCTGCCCCTCAACCACCAGCTGACCGACCTCGGGGCGACGCTCGTCGAGGCGACGCGGACCGCCGCCCTCTACCGGCTCTACGCGCTGGCCGGGACGATCCCGCCGAAACCCGGCCTCGTGCGGGCGCAGGCCGACGACGGCCACTGCATCGAGGTCGAGGTCTGGGCAATCAGCAGCGCCGGGCTCGGCCGCGTGATCGGCAGCGTCAGCCAACCCCTCTCGATCGGGGCGGTCGAGCTGGCCGACGGGACGACCGTGTCGGGCTTCGTCTGCGACTCGCGGGTCGTCGAAACGTCGCGCGACATCACGGAGTGGGGTGGCTGGCGGGCGTTCGTCGCCGCCTCGTCGCATGCCTCCCGCGCCTGAGTGAGCCCGGCTGGGCGGCCGTGGCAACCAGCTCTAGTCGAGCGCCTGGGGTCCCGTCGTCGTCGATTATCGGTGTCCCGGCGGTCAGCCGGATCTCGGTGCTTGTGACCTGGTGCCACGTTCCTGATGGCACCCCGATCAGGTCCGCGCGGTTACGGCCCGGCCGCTGCCAGTGAGCGCCACGGTGAGCGTCTGGCCGCCGGCGAGCGCGATCGCTGGGATCGCCGACCCGGTGATGACGAGCTCGCCGGCTCGCAGGCCGGCGCCGGCGAGGCTCGCCTGCGCGGCGATCGACCGGATGACCGCCACGAGATCGCCGAGCGCCGCGGCCGGGTCGATTTCCGCGGCGCGCTGCTGGCCGTCGATCGTCACGTCGAGGCGTGTCGTGGCCACGTCGGCGGCTGTGGCCGGGGTCCATGCGCCGACGAGGTAGGCCCGGTGGAAGACGTTGCCCGCCAGGACGGCGGCGAGGTCGTCTGGCGGCTCGAGATCGACGAGCTCGATCGCCGGTGCGATCGCGCCGACGGCGGCCGCGACGTCCTCCAGGCTCGCGTCGGCTGCGACGTCGAAATCGACGCGGATCGCGAGCTCGGGCTCGAACGTCGGCGCGGACCAGCCGTCGAGCGCCGCGCTGCCGCCGTCGGCGACGCGGGTCGCGTCGGTGAGGAAGCCCGCGACCGGCGCGCCGGTGCCGGCCTTCTCCATCGCGGCGGCCGTCCCCAGGCCGGCCTTCCAGCCGACCGATCGTGCGCCCCCGGCGAGCAGGTCGGCCCGGCGCCGGCCCTGGGCGGACATGCCGTCGACGACGCGCTGGTCGTCGAGGTTGCGGTCGATGTTCATGAGCTCATCCCTCCCCGGGGGAGCAGGAGACGGAGGGTGTTGTCGAGATGGCGGCCGATGATCGCGAGCGCATCGCTCGGCTTGCGGGCGGTCACTGCGGTGACGAGCTCGCGGTGCTCGGCGAGGATCGAGCGGCTGCGGCCCGCGTCGCGCGCGATCGCGGCGATCCCCATCCGGCTCTGCCGGTCGCGCAGCGAGTCGTGCAGCGCCAGCAGGATCGGGTTGCCGGCGGCGGCGACGAACAGCCGGTGGAACTCGCGGTCGGCGTTGACGAAGGCCGCGGTGTCGTCGGCGTCCGCCAGCCGCGCCTGCTCGGCGATCGATGCCGCGAGATCCTCACCGAGGTCGACGCCCCTGATGATGACCTTCTCGATCGCATGTCGCTCGATGAGCAGGCGGGTCTCGAGGACGCTCTCGACCTCCGCGACCGACACGGGGACGACGAGGGCGCCGCGTTTCGGGTAGAGCCGCAGCAGTCCTTCGCTCTCCAGGCGCAGGAACGCCTCGCGCACCGGCGTGCGGCTCATGCCGGCGCCCTCGGCGATCTCGCCCTCGCTGATCAGCTCGCCGCCCCCGACGCGCCCGTCGAGGATGCGCTGCTTGGCGAAGCTGTACGCCCGATCGGCTGCCGTCATGTTGCATCTATATCGCATCCTTGACACGTCGGCATAGACGTGACATAAATGCAACAGTGGAATCGATCGTCGCGGCATTGCGTCAGGCCGGGCTCGGCGAGCGCGTGCTCACCGATCGGGCGCAGCTCGCCGCGTTCGGATCCGACGCGCTGACCGCGTTCCACGCGAAGGCCGCAGCGATCGTGGTGGTCGAGTCGGCCGACGAGGTCGTCGCGGCCGTCAAGGTCTGCCACCGCCTCGGTGTGCCGTTCGTCGCCCGCGGCAGCGGGACCTCGCTGTCGGGCGGCTCGCTGCCGATCGAGGGCGGCGTCGTCATCGCGCTCAACCGCCTCAACCGCGTGCTGCACGTCGATCCCGAGGCACGGATCGCCGTCGTGCAGCCCGGCGTCATCAACGCGCACGTGAGCGTTGCCGCGGCGGCGCACGGGCTCGCCTACGCGCCCGATCCGTCGAGCCAGTCGGTCTGCACGATCGGCGGCAACCTCGCCTTCAACGCCGGCGGCGCGCACTGCCTCAAGCACGGGATGACGAGCAACCACGTCCTCGGCGTGGACGTCGTCCTGCCCGACGGCGAGCGCGCGACGCTCGGCGGCACGTCGACCGAAGGCGCCGGGCCGGACTGGACCGGCATGTTCTGCGGCTCGGAGGGGCTGTTCGGCATCGCCGTCGAGGTGACGCTGCGCCTCGTCGCGGTCCCCGAGGCGACGCGGACCTCACTCGCGGTCTACGACTCGCTCGCCGCGGCGGGCGACGCGGTCGCGGAGATCGTCGCGGCGGGGCTGCTGCCGGTGGCGATGGAGATCATGGACGCCCTCGCGATCGAGGCCGCCGAGGCGTCGGTGAAGCCGAACTACCCGAAGGGCGCGGCGCTGCTCATCGTCGAGCTCGAGGGCGAGCGCGACGTCGTCGCCGACGACGCCGCGCGCCTGGACGGGCTGCTCACCGCCTCCGGCGCGGGCGAGGTCCGCACCACTGAGGACCTCGCGGAGCGCGCGCTCATCTGGAAGGGCCGCAAGAGCGCGTTCTCGGCGGTCGGCTGGCTGTCGCCCGACTACCTCGTGCAGGACGGCGTCGTGCCCCGCACGCGGCTCGGCGAGGCGCTCGCGCGGATCGACGCGATGAGCGCCGAGGTCGGCATCCGCGTCGCGAACGTCTTCCACGCCGGCGACGGCAACCTCCACCCGCTGATCCTGTTCGACGGCCGCGAGGACGGCGAACTCGAGCGCGCCGAGCAGCTCGCGGGGCAGATCCTGAGGATGTGCGTCGAGCTCGGCGGGTCGATCACGGGCGAGCATGGCGTCGGGGTCGAGAAGCGCCAGTACCTGTCGCTGATGTTCTCCGAGGACGACCTCGCGCTCATGCACGAGGTGCGGCGCGCCGTCGACCCGGCCGAGCTCGCCAACCGCGGCAAGCTGCTCGAGCTCGTGGAGTCATGACCGCGCTGGCCGCCCGCGATGTCGCCGACGTGCAGGACGCCGTCCGCGCCGGACGCGTCCTGCCGGTTGCCGGCGCGACGAAGCCGGCGCTCTCGGGCTTTGTCGACGGCGTCTCCCCGCTCGACGTGTCGGGGCTGCGCGGGATCGTCGACTACGACCCCGGCGAGCTGACGCTGACCGCGCGCGCAGGCACCCCGGTGGCGGACGTCGCGGCGGCGCTCGCCGACCACGGGCAGCACCTGCCGTTCGATCCTCCCCTGACTGCCGCCGGTGCGACCGTCGGCGGCGTCGTCGCGTCGGGCACCTCGGGACCCGGCGCGTTTCGTCACGGCGGCATCCGCGACTTCGTCATCGGGGTGCGCTGCGTCGACGGGACGGGGCGGCTCGTCGCCGGCGGTGGGAAGGTCGTCAAGAACGCGGCGGGGTTCGACCTCCCGAAGCTCATGGTCGGCTCGATCGGGCGCCTCAGCGTGCTCGTCGAGGTGTCGTTCAAGGTCTTCCCGGCGCCGCAGGCGACGCTGACCGTCGCGGCCGACGTCGATCCGGGGGACTGGCGCCAGGCCGTCGCGGTCCTGCTCGCCGCGCGACGGACACCGGTCGAGCTCGATGCGCTCGACGTCGCCGGCGGGCAGGTCCTGCTGCGCCTCGCCGGCGCGGCGCGGCCCCTGGCCGCGCGAGCCGAGCGCCTCGTCGCGGCGCTCCCGGTCGCGGCCACCGTGCTCGACGACGACGCCGACGTCTGGCGTGCCGCCTCGGAGTTGACCTGGGCAGCCCGCGACCAGCCGCTCGTGCGGGTTGCGACGACCGTGCACACCGTGCCGCAGGTGGCGGCGGCCGGCACGCGGATGGGCGCCGTGGTGCGCGTGAGCCTCGGCGGGAACCTGACCTGGGTGGCGCTGCCCGACGGCGATGCGCTGGCGGCTTTCGGCGACGAGCTGCGCGCGATCGGCCTGCGCGGCGTCGCGCTGCGCGGCACCGATCCGCGCGCGGCGTTGCTCGGCAGCGACGCCGGCGGCGGCGCGTTCGGCGCGCGCGTGCGCGCGGCCCTCGACCCCGACGACCGCTTCCTGGAGATCTGACGTGCAGCACGCGATCGACGTCGATGCGCTCGGGCCGATGGGCAAGCCGATGGCCGAGGCGATCAGCTCCTGCGTGCACTGCGGCTTCTGCCTGCCGAGCTGCCCCACGTACGTGGAGTTGGGCGAGGAGATGGACTCGCCGCGCGGGCGCATCTTCCTCATGAAGGAGGTGCTCGAGGGCAAGCTCGAGGTTGAGCTCGCGCTGCCCTACGTCGACAACTGTCTCGGCTGCCAGGCCTGCGAGACGTCGTGCCCGTCGGGCGTGCCGTATGGCGAGCTCATCACGCCGTTTCGCATGTATGCCGAGGAGCGGCGGGAGCGCGCTCCGCTCGACCGCCTCCAGCGGGCGCTCGTCCTGCAGACGCTGCCCTACCCGCGGCGTCTGCGCATCGCCGCCCGCGCCGGGCGCCTCGCCAAGCCGCTCGCGCGCGTGCTGCCAAAGCCGATGCGGTCGATGCTCGACCTGCTCCCGTCCCGGCTCCCCCGGGGCGGCGCGCTGCCGCCGTTCGTGCCGGCGCAGGGCCCGCGTCGCGCGCGCGTCGCGCTGCTGGCCGGCTGCGCCCAGCGGGTGCTCGCCCCCGACATCGGCTGGGCGACGGTGCGGGTGCTCGCGCGCAACGGCGTCGAGGTGGTCGTGCCGGAGGAGCAGGGCTGCTGCGGCGCGCTCGCACTGCACACCGGCGCGCGCGGCCCGGCGACGCGTCAGGCACGGGGGACGCTCGCCGCGTTCCCCGACGACGTCGACGCCGTCGTCGTCAACGCCGCCGGGTGTGCGTCGGGGATGAAGGAGTACGGGCTGCTGCTGGCCGGCGAGCCCGACGAGGCAGCCGGCCGCGCCTTCGCCGAGCGCGTCGTCGACGTCGCGGCCTTCCTCGCGCAGCTCGGGCTGCGCGGGACGCCGCCCGCGCTCGCGGCTCCGCTGAAGGTCGCCTACCACGACGCCTGCCACCTCGCCCACGCGCAGGGCGTGCGCGCGCAGCCGCGCGAGCTGCTGGCCGCGATCGAGGGGGTCGAGCTCGTCGAGCCGGCCGAGTGGGAGCTCTGCTGCGGCTCGGCCGGGACGTACAACATCGAGAAGCCCGAGACGGCCCACGCGCTCGGGGAGCGCAAGGTCGACAACCTGCTCGCCACCGGCGCCGACCTCGTCGCGAGCGGCAACATCGGCTGCCTCACGCAGATCGACACGCACCTGCGCCTGCGCGGCCGAGAGCTTCCGATCCTGCACACGATCCAGGTCCTCGACCGGGCCTACGAGACGACCTTGGAGGAGCTGCGCCGATGACGCCCACCGTGACCACCACCGAAGGACTCGACGAGCGCTCGCGCACCGAGATCCTGAGCGCCGACGCGCTCGCGTTCCTGGAGGAGCTGCACGGCCGCTTCGGCCCGCGGCGGCGCGAGCTGCTCGCCGCGCGCACCGAGCGCCACGCGGCGCTGCAGGCGGGCGGGACGCTCGACTTCCTGCCCGAGACGAAGGAGATCCGCGACGGCGCCTGGCAGGTCGCGCCGCCCCGCGCCGACTACGCCGATCGCCGCGTCGAGATCACCGGGCCGACCGACCGCAAGCTCGTCATCAACGCGCTGAACTCCGGCGCGCGCGGCTTCATGGCCGACTTCGAGGACGCCAACTCGCCGACCTGGGTCAACCAGGTGTCGGGCCATGTGAACCTCGTCGACGCGATCGAGGGGACGATCACGCACGAGAGCTCGGAGGGGCGTCGCTACGCCGTCGGCGAGCGTCCCGCGACGCTGCTCGTGCGACCACGCGGATGGCACCTCGACGAGAAGCACCTTTCGTTCGGCGACGGCGAGCCGTTCGCGGGCGCGTTCCTCGACTTCGGGCTGTTCGCGTTCCACGACGCGCGGCGGCTCCTCGACCACGGCTCGGGGCCGTACCTCTACCTGCCGAAGCTGGAGCACCACCTCGAGGCGAGGCTGTGGAACGACGTGTTCCTCTTCGCGCAGGAGGCGCTCGGCCTGCCGGTCGGCACGTTCCGGGCGACCGTGCTGATCGAGACGCTGCCGGCCGCCTTCCAGATGGAGGAGATCCTCTACGAGCTGCGCGACCACTCCTACGGGCTCAACGCGGGACGCTGGGACTACATCTTCTCGATGATCAAGTGCTTCCGCGACCGGCCGGAGTTCGTGCTCCCCGACCGCAACGACGTGAGGATGACGGTGCCGTTCATGTCGGCCTACGCGCGCCGACTCGTGCAGACCTGCCACGCCCGCGGCGCGTTCGCGATGGGCGGCATGGCCGCGCTCATCCCGTCGCGCACGGACCCCGGGGCCAACCAGCGCGCGATCGACGCCGTCCGGGCCGACAAGGAGCGCGAGGCTGGCCTCGGGTTCGACGGCACCTGGGTCGCGCATCCCGACGTCGTGCCGGTCGCGATGGCGGCCTTCGACGGCACACTCGGCGCGGCCCCGAACCAGATCGACCGCCCGGTCTCCGACGAGCAGATCACCGCCGGCGACCTGCTCGACGCGGCGTCGACGCCGGGCGAGATCACCGAGGAAGGACTGCGCGGCAACCTCAGCGTCGGCTTTCAGTACATCTCGTTCTGGCTCGGAGGCCGCGGCGCCGCCGGCATCAACAACCTCATGGAGGACGCCGCGACCGCGGAGATCTCGCGCTCGCAGATCTGGCAGTGGATCCGCCACGGCGCACAGCTCGCCGACGGCCGGACGGTGACGCGCGAGCTCGTCGCGCGGCTGCTCAACGAAGAGCTGGGGAAGATCCGTGCCGAGGTCGGCGAAGCGACGTGGCGCGCCGGCCGCCCGGAAGAGACGCTCGCGATCTTCGAGCGCGTCGCGTTCTCCGAGGACTTCCCGGAGTTCCTCACCCTGCCGGCCTACGAGCTCCTCGACTAGCGCCGCGGCTTCGGGTGAGAAGCAGGCCGGACTCGACGAATAGTCGACCCCAACCCGGCGAGCATGGACCGACGGTCCGGTACGATTAACCCAGATGGCAGCCGAGACCCCCTCAGCCGACTCGCTGGCCCCGTCTGAGCGCTGGCTGACGCGCCGCCGGGCGGGCCGTCAACGCCGCCGGGAGATCCGCGAGGCCGTTCGCGGCGAGTGGGAGCTCGAGCCGCGGGCTCGCGGCTGGGCCGCGGTCAGGGCTTTCGCCAAGCAGGTCGCCGACCTTGAGCAGGCCCGCCTCGTGGCTCACGCCGAGGCCGCCCGTCGCCCGCCGATTCCTCGGCCGGGCAAGTCGCAGCCCGGTGTCGGCGCCGCCGACACCGCCTCGGCGCCTCCGCGCGCCCGCCGCGCCTAGCCTCAAGACCAGCAGTCCCACGACGTCCTCGCTTCGAGCGGGCAGCCCCAAGCATCCTCGCGGTCGGGTCACTAGACCGTTTTGTTGGCCCGTCGGTCGGTAGCGCGACCTGCCGTGGGCGCACACACTTGTTGTGTGCATCGCGTCGGCGGGAGACCGGCGGCGCTCCGGCCCAACGAGGAGGATTGCCTGTGTCGACCGCCCCCGCGCCAAGTGGTGGTTCTTCGTTTCGAGCGAAGTTCGCCGGTCTCGTCGAGAACGAGATCCTCGAGGACTACTCGCTGCGCTATGCGCCGTCGAAGTTCCGGACGTGGAGCGAGTTCGTCGTCGCGTCGGCCGCACTCGGTGGGATCGCGTACCTGGCCGACTTCGCGATCGGCGCGTCGATCGCGATCACCTACGGCTTCACGAATGCCC
>JAXDHQ010000209.1:0-6385 GCA_034664395.1 Solirubrobacteraceae bacterium
AAGGTGCTCGACATCGATCGCGACCGCCAGCGCATCTCCCTGGGCCTCAAGCAGACCCAGGAGGACCCGTGGCAGCGCGTGGTCGACACCTACAACGTCGGCGACGAGCTCGAGGGCACCGTGACGAAGGTCGTCACGTTCGGCGCCTTCGTCGAGATCCTCGACGGCGTCGAGGGCCTCGTGCACATCTCCGAGCTGGCCAACCACCACGTCGAGAACCCGCGCGAGGTCGTCCAGCCGGGCGACGACGTCAAGGTCAAGATCCTCGAGATCGACTCCGACCGCCGGCGCCTGTCGCTGTCGGTCAAGCGCGTCGAGGGCCAGATCCTGCCCAGCCGCGTCCCCGAGGGCCCGCAGGCCGTGCCCGAGGGCGCCGGCGACCTCGACCACGTGCCCGAGCTCGGGCTGAGCGAGGACGTCTTCGCCGGCGGCGCGCCGGCCGTGCAGGAGCCGGCCGCCGAGGCTGACGCTCCGGCCGCCGAGGCTGACGTCGAGGAGCCGGCCGCTCAGGCTGAGGCCCCCGCCGTTGAGGCCGAGGTCGAGGAGCCGGCCGCTGAGGTCGAGGCCCCGGCCGCCGAGCCCGAGGTCGAGGAGCCGGCCGCTGAGGTCGAGGCCCCGGCCGCTGAGCCCGAGGTCGAGGCCCCTGCCGCCGAGGCCGACGTCGAGGCGCCCGCCGCCGAGGCCGCGACCGAGGAGCCGGCCGACGCGGAGAAGTCGCCCGCCGCGGCCGACGAGGAGGCCTGAGCACCCGCCGTCCAGCCCGCGTCCCGTTCGTCGGCCTGACCGGCGGCCTGGGCGCGGGCAAGTCCACCGCCCTGGCCGCGCTCGCGCGGCTGGGGGCGGCCACGCTGTCGACCGACGCCGTGGTCCACGAGCTGTACGCCGGCGACGAGGTCCGCGACGCCGTCGTCGCCCGCTGGGGCGCCGTGGTGGCGCCCGGCGGCGTCGTCGACCGCGCCGCGATCGCCCGCGCCGCGTTCGCCTCGCCCGACGAGCGGGCGTGGCTCGAGGGGCTGCTGTGGCCGCGCGTGGGCGCGCGCGTGGCGGCCTGGCGCGATGACCTCGGCCACAGCGATCCCCCGCCGCGCGCCGCGGTCGTCGAGACGCCGCTGCTCTTCGAGGCGGGCCTCGAGGGCATCTACGACGCCACGATCGCGGTCATCGCCGACGAGGACGTCCGGGCCGCGCGCGCCGCGCAGCGCGGCCATCACGCCGTCGACGAGCGGGCCGCGCGTCAGCTCGGTCAGCAGGAGAAGGCGGCCCGGGCGACGTACGTGGTCGCAAACAGCGGCACGATCGCTGACCTCGAGCTTGCGCTCTCCGCGGTGCTTGAGAAGCTTGAGCCCGCCGCCGACTCCGAATCCGCGTGAGCACGCACACCCACACCCGATCCCGCGCGCGGTCCGCGCGGCCCCCGGTCCGCCTCTCCGCGGCGAACCGCCGCGCGATGCGCCGGCGCCGGCTGGGCCTGCTCGCCGCGGTCGCCGTGCTGGTCGGCGTCGGCATGACGCTGACCCTGCCGCTCTTCCACCACGCGGTCGAGGAGATCCGCCTGCCGCTGCGCCACGAGGACATCATCCGCCAGCAGGCGAGCGACAAGGACATCTCGCCGGCGCTGATCGCTGCCGTGATCTACGCCGAGTCGCACTTCCGCGACGGCCAGCGGTCGGCCGCCGGCGCTGAGGGCCTGATGCAGCTCACGCCCGCGACGGCGAAGTACATCGCCCACAAGTCGGGCGGCACGGCGTTCGTGGTCGGCGACCTCGCCACGCCGCAGGTCAACATCTCCTACGGGTCCTACTACCTGCGCTACCTGATGCGGCGCTACGGCGGCAACGAGGTCTTCGCCCTGGCCGCCTACAACGGCGGCGAGGGCAACGTCGACCGCTGGATCTCCGCCGCCCAGCGCCGCGACCGCGCCCTGACGATCGACGCGATCCCGTTCGCCGAGACGCGCGCCTACGTGCGCCGCGTGCAGCGGGCGGAGTCCGAGTACCGCCGCTCCTACCGGGCCGAGCTCGGGCTCTAGGCGGGCGGCGCCTCCGCGGGCGCGTCAGGTCGCCGGGCGGCGCAGCGGCAGCACGAAGGCGGCCGAGATCACGGCCAGGACGCCGGCGGCGGCGAAGCCAAGCCACGGGTGGACGTGGTAGAGCGGCAGCCACATCAGCGGCGCGGCCGCCGTGCCGCCGATGCGAAAGGCGGAGACCACCGACACGCCACCGCCGCGGTTCTCGGGCACCGCCTCGACCGACAGCGTGTTGACCGCCGCCAGCATGAGCGCCATGCCGATGCCGGCGGCGAACCACAGGGCGGCGAGGACGACCGGGTCGCCCGCGGCGCCGAGCGCCGCGACCAGGACCGCCGAGATCAGCGCGCCGGCGACCATCACCGGCACGCGGTCGAAGCGGTCGACCAGATGGCCGGCGGTGCGACCGAGCAGCATCCCCGACACGCCGAACCCGGCGAGCAGGAGGCCGCGGGACACCGAGCCGACGCCGAAGTGGTCGGCGGCGACGAGCGCGACGAGGAAGCTCAGGCCGATCACGCTCGCCGAGGCGGAGAAGATCGAGGCGCACAGGAGCGCCATGCGGGCGGTGAGCACCGAGCGCAGACGCGCCGGCTCGAGGCCAGAGGCAGCTCGCGGCTCGCCGCTGGGCGGGACGCGCCCGAGCCCGAGGGCGATGACCGCGGGCACGAGGAACGCGAGGCGCCAGTCGAGCGCGCCGAGCAGGCCGCCGCACAGCGGCGCCATCGCGACGGCGGCGGTCTGCACCGAGGCGAAGATGCCCACGCTGCGGCCGAGCTCGCGCCGCGGGACGAGGTCGGCCAGCCCGGCGAGCAGCAGCGGCGTGAGGAACGCGTTCGCCGCGCCCGCGACGGCGCGCGCGACGAGGAACGCGCCGATGCCGGGCGCCAGGGCCGAGGCGACCGAGGCGATGGCGTACGCCGCGTAGCCGGCGCTCACCACGCGCCGGCGCCCCCAGCGCTCGCCGAGCGTGCCCGAGACGAGCTGCAGGGCCGCGAACGGGACCAGGTAGACGGGGATCGCCGCGGCCACGACGCCGGTGCTGCTGTCGAACGCGTCGCGGAGCTGCGGGATGACCACCGCCACCACCCCGCCGCCGAACGGGCCGAGGAACGCTCCGACGTAGAACGGCAGCCGGACGCGCGCGTCGGCGACCGGCGACGCCGGCGTCTCGGGGGCGGGGGGAGAGGAGGGGGCGGCCGGCATCGGGCTTGGGCCGGGGCAGGGTACGAGATGGCGCGGCGCCGGCGCCGGTGGGCCGGCGGGCGGCCGACGGGTCCCGTGACGCCGCCGGCGGCGCCCCCGGCGCGACGCGGAGACCTCAGACGTCGAAGAAGGGCGTCTCGCCGTCGCCCTGTAGGCGGACGTCGAAGCCCAGCCGCGCCGCGCCCTCGGGACGCGCCACCAGCGCCGCGCGGGCCTCGACGTCGCCGATCGCCGACAGGACCGGGTCGGTCGCGTTGGCCTGCTCCTCGTCGGGGAAGTAGACGCGGGTCGCGAGGCGGTGCAGGACGCCGCGCGCGAACACCGACATCGCGATGTGGGGCGCCTGGGGCCGGCCGTCGGGGCCGGGGGCCGAGCCCGGCTTGACCGTCGTGAACGCGAAGGCGCCGTCGGCGTCGGTCCCGACGCGGGCGAACAGCCCGCGGCCGCCGCCGATCGCGCCGTCGGGCTCGGCCTGCCAGATCTCGAGCATCGCGTCGGGGACGGGCTGGCCGTCGCCGTCGAGCACGCGGCCCGCGAGCACCACGGCGCCGGGCGTCTGCGGCGCGACCGCGTCGGCGCTCCAGCCCTCGTGCAGCAGCGCGAACTCGAAGAACGGGCCGACGGTCTGCGACGGCGTGGTGGCGAGCGGGGCCACGTCAGTCCTCCATCGGCGTCGACTCGGGGCCGCGCAGGACGATGTCGAACCGGTAGCCCAGCGCCCAGTCGGGGACCGTGGTGTCGAGGTCGAAGCGGCTCACCAGGCGCTCGCGCGCCCGCGGGTCGCGGACGGAGTGGAAGATCGGGTCGAACTCGAACAGCGGGTCGCCGGGGAAGTACATCTGCGTCACGAGCCGCTGGGCGAACGCGCCGCCGAACAGCGAGAAGTGGATGTGCGCCGGGCGCCAGGCGTTCTCGTGGTTGCCCCACGGGTAGGCGCCGGGCTTGACGGTGACGAACCGGTAGTTGCCCTCGTCGTCGGTCATGCAGCGCCCGGCGCCGGTGAAGTTCGGATCCAGCGGCGCGGGGTGCTGGTCGACCGGGTGGACGTAGCGGCCGGCGGCGTTGGCCTGCCAGATCTCGACGAGCGTGTTGCGCACCGGTCGCCCGTCGCCGTCGAGCACGCGGCCGCCCACGACGATCCGCTCGCCCAGCGGCTCGGCGTCGTGCTGACGCGTCAGGTCGTGGTCGAGCTCGCCGACGGCGTCGTGGCCGAAGACCGGGCCGGTGAGCTCGGTGCGCGTGTGGGGAAGGAGCAGCAGCGGCCGGCTCGGGGCCCGCCGGGCCGTCGAGCGGTAGTCCGGATACAGCAGCGGAGGCTGGCCGTCGCCCTCCTCGCGGCGGTAGCCCGTGATCGCGTCGCCGACCTCGTGAGGCACTGCGCCACTCCTTCCTCGGCCCGTCATCGACGTCCGAAATATGTCAGATGGACTGACCACCGGGCCGCGCCGCCGCGGCTCCGGACGGTCTGGTTTGATGCGCGCGCAACTTCCGTCGTACCCTCGGCGAAGCGATCCAAGGAGAAGCCGTGGCCCCCCGTCTCGTCCCCCCGTTCCGCGCCGACCACGTCGGCAGCCTGCTGCGCCCGCCGGAGCTCCTGGAGGCGCGCGACGACCACGCGGCGGGGCGGATCGACGACGCCCGCCTGCGCGCCGTCGAGGACGACGCCATCCGCGCCGTCGTGCGCATGCAGGAGGAGGTCGGGCTGCGCTCGGCCACCGACGGGGAGTTCCGCCGCGCCTCCTGGCACATGGACTTCATCTACCAGCTCGGCGGCGTGACCAAGGCCAAGGACAACCTCACCGTCCAGTTCCGCAACGCGGAGGGCACGCTCGAGTTCACCCCGGCCGCGCTCAAGGTCGAGGATCGCGTCGCCCTGCGCGAGGCGATCTTCGCCGACGACTTCCGCTTCCTGCAGTCGGTCGTCGAGACCGCCACGCCGAAGCTGACGATCCCCTCGCCGAGCATGGTCCACTACCGCGGCGGGCGGGCGGCGATCGACGAGGACGTCTATCCCGACCTCGACGCCTTCTGGGCCGACCTCACCTCCGCGTACGCCGACGAGGTGCGGGTGCTGGGCGAGCTGGGCTGCACCTACCTGCAGTTCGACGACACGAGCCTCGCCTACCTCAACGACCCCAAGCAGCGCGAGCAGATCGCCAGCATGGGCGGCGACGCCGAGCACCAGCACGAGCTCTACATCCGCCACATCAACGAGGCGCTCGAGGGCCGGCCCGAGGGCATGGCCGTCACCACGCACATGTGCCGCGGCAACTTCCGCTCGTCGTGGGTGGCCGAGGGCGGCTACGACTTCGTCGCCGAGGCGCTGTTCGGCGAGCTCGCCGTCGACGGCTTCTTCATGGAGTGGGACGACGAGCGCTCGGGCGGCTTCGAGCCGCTGCGCTTCGTCCCCCGCGACAAGGCCGTCGTCCTCGGCCTGGTCACCACCAAGCGCGGCGCGCTGGAGACCAAGGACGAGCTCAAGCGCCGCGTCGAGGAGGCCTCGCGCTACGTCGACGTCGACCAGCTCTGCCTGTCCCCCCAGTGCGGCTTCTCCTCCACCGTCGAGGGCAACGCCCTCACCTACGACGAGCAGGTCGCCAAGCTGCGCCTGATCGTCGAGACGGCGCAGGAGATCTGGGGCTGACGGAGCGCGCAGTGGACGAGCCCGGCGCAGCGTTCAAGGCCTTCGAGGCCGGCGCCTGGGGCGAGCGCGCGGACCGCTACGAGCGGGTCACCGGCGACGTCACGGCGCGAGTGACCCCGTCGCTGCTGGACGCCGCCGGCGCCGGTCCCGGCTCGCGCGTGCTCGACGTCGGCTGCGGGACGGGCGCCGGCACCGCCGCCGCCGCGGCCCGGGGCGCGCGGGCGACCGGCATCGACCTGGCCGCGGGGATGCTCGACGTCGCCCGCCGGCGCCACCCCGAGCTGCGCTTCGTCGCCGGCGACGCCGAGGAGCTGCCGTTCGCCGACGGCGAGTTCGACGCGGTCGTCGCCGCCTTCGTCCTCAACCACCTGCCCGATCCCGACCGCGCCATCGCCGAGCTGGCGCGCGTGCTCGCGCCCGGCGGGCGCGTCGCCGTCGCGGTCTGGGAGCCGCCGGAGCGCAACCCGCTGCTGGGCGAGCTGACCGCGGCCGTGCGCGACGCCGGCGTC
>JAXDHQ010000210.1:0-4621 GCA_034664395.1 Solirubrobacteraceae bacterium
AGCCCGCGAGCGCGCTCGCCGCCGGTGCGAGCTACACGGCTCGGCTCACCACGGCCGTGCAGTCCTCCGACGGGACGCCGCTGCCCGCTGCGGTGACGTGGACGTTCTCGACCGCGGCCCCGGCGGCGGCCCCGACGGTGACCTCGACCTCGCCGGCGGCGGGGGCGACCAGCGTCGGCGCGAGCCAGCCGGTGCAGGCGACGTTCTCCACCGCGATGGACCCGGCGACGATCACCTCGACGACGTTCACGCTGCGCCGGGCGACCGGCGCGGTCGCGGGCGCCGTCTCCTACGACGCCACGACGCGGACGGCGACGCTGGCGCCGAGCAGCGCCCTGGCCGCGGGGACGACGTACACGGCGACGGTGACCACCGGCGTGAAGAGCTCCAGCGGTCAGGCCATGGGCGCGGCGCGCACGTGGACGTTCACCACCGCGAGCTGCCCGTGCCAGCTCATGCCCTCGACGCTGCGGCCGACGGTCACCAACGCGCTGGTGCGCGACGGTCGCCCGGCGCCGGGGCCGTGGACCTACGAGCTCGGGACCAAGATCACGGTCAGCTCGCCGGTGTCGCTGACCGCGATCCGGTTCTACAAGGGCACGGGCGAGACCGGCACCCACGTCGGGCGGCTGTGGACGGCGGCCGGGCAGCAGGTCGCGTCGGTGACGTTCGCCGGCGAGACCGCGACCGGCTGGCAGCAGGCGACGCTGGCGACGCCGGTGTCGCTGACCCCGGGCGTGACCTACGTGGTCTCGGTGGGCGTCAACGCGCGGTTCGTGGCGACGACCGGCGGGCTGCGGACGCAGATGACGAGCGGGCCGCTGGCGAGCGTCGCCGACGGCCTCAACGGAGTGTTCGGCAACGCGGCGGGGGTCTTCCCGACCAACTCGTGGCAGTCGAGCAACTACTTCGTCGACGCGGTGGTGCGTTGAGCGCCCTGCCCGACGAGGCCGGTCGCGCGCCCGGGCGCGCGCCCGGGGCGGTGATGCTGTCGGTCGGCACCGTCGCCTCGGGCGTCCTGGCCTACGCGTTCAACGCCGTGGCGGCGCGGGCGCTCGGGCCCGACGCCTACGGCCCGATCGCGGTGCTGTGGGCGGCGATGTTCCTGATCGCCGTCGTGCTCTTCCGGCCGGTCGAGCAGACGCTGTCGCGCGCGGTGGCCGAGCGGCTGGCCGCCGGCCACGACGCGCGGCCGGTCGTCCGCGCCGTCGGGTGGCTCGCCGTCGGGGCCGTGGCGCTCGCGGCGCTGGCGTGCGCCGCGGCGTGGGGGCCGCTCACCGACCGGCTCTTCGCCGGCCAGCCGATGCTGACCGCGATGCTCGTGACCGGGATCGCCGGCTACGGCGCGTCCTACTTCGTGCGCGGCCTGGTCGGTGGGCAGCGCTGGTACGCCGGGTATGGCGTGCTGCTGCTGGCCGACGGCGGGGTGCGCCTGGCGCTGGCGCTGCCGCTCTTCGTCCTGGCCTCCTCGTCGCTGGCCGCGGCCGCCCTCGCCGCCGCGGCGGTGGGCGGGGCGCTGGCGCCGCTGGCCCTGCGCGGGCGCATGGGCTCGCTCGCGGGCACGCCCGGGCCCGCCTTCCACCCGGTCAGCGCCGCCCGCTTCGCCGGGCCGGTCACCGTGCTCGCCGCGGCCGACCAGGTCCTGCTCAGCGGCGGGCCGGTGCTCGTCATGCTCGCGGGCGGCCACGGCGCGCCGGCCGCCGCCGGCGTGGTCTTCGCCGCCACCATGCTCGTGCGCGCGCCCGCCTACCTCTTCCAGGGCGTGGCGGCCGCGCTGCTGCCCAACCTGACCACGATGCTCGTGCGCCGCGACGAGGCGGGCTTCGGCCGCGCGGTGACGCGCACCGTCCTCGTGCTGGTGGCGTTCGCGGTGACGATGGCGCTGGGCGCGCTGGCCGTCGGGCCGGCCGTCATGAAGCTGCTCTACGGCGCCGGCTTCGCCGCCGGGCGCCTGGACCTCGCCCTGCTCGCGGCCGGCGCCGGCGGCTATCTCGCCGCCGCGACGCTGTCGCAGGCAGCGCTCGCGCGCTCGCAGGCGGTGGGCGCGGCGACGATCTGGGCGGCGTCGGCGGTGCTGTTCGTCGGCCTGGAGGTCGGCCTCGACGGCAGCGCGCTGCACCGCGTCGCGGTGGCGTTCGCGTGCGCGACGCTGGCCAACGCGGCGGCGTTCTTCGCCCTCGCCCTCGCGCGCCGGCCCTCCGTCGACGGTCGTCGGCGGTGGTCCGTGGTGGCCGCGCCCGCGGTCCTGTCCTCCCGCGAGGGGAAGGCGTAGCGGTCGTGCTCGTCTCGGTGGTCGTCCCGACGCACAACGGCGCCCGGCGCCTGCCTGCGCTGTTCGACGCGCTGCGCTCGCAGACGCTCGACCCGTGCGACTTCGAGGTCGTGGTCGTCGACGACGGCTCGACCGACGACACCGCCGCGGTGGTCGAGGCCAGCGGGGTGGCGCGGCTTGTGCGCGTGACGCGCAGCGGCGGACCGGGCGCGGCGACCAACCTCGGGATCGCGACGGCGCGGGGCGCGGTCGTGGCGATGACCGACGACGACACGGTGCCGGCGCCGGACTGGCTCGAGCGCGGCCTGCGCGCGGTGCAGCGCTCGCCCGCCGGGCTGGTGGCCGGGCACGTCGAGCTGATGCTCGACGAGCGGCCGACCGTGCCGGCGCTCGTCGACTACGGCCGCGGCTACCTCGACCAGCGGGCGTACGTCGAGGAGGGCTACGCGGCCACCGCGAACCTGCTGGCCCGGCGCGACGTGCTCGAGCGCCTCGACGGCTTCAACCCGGGCGCCGCCTGGCAGACGCACGACCGCGACTTCGGCGAGCGCGCGCGCCTCGCGGGCCTGCGGATCGTCTACGCGCCCGACGTCGTCGTCGGGCACCCCACGCGCGATCGCGCGCGCGACCTCGCCCGTGTGGCCTATCGCCTCGGGCTGGGCGCGGCGTGGCTGCGCCGCAACGGCGTCGGGGCGGTGCGCTCGCGCCGCGCGGAGTGGTCGCGCGTGCGCTACTGGCTGCCGTGGCGATCGATCTGGGGCTTGGAGCGCCTGCAGCGCCGCGGCCATGCGACGACGCCGCGCCAGCGGCTGGCGCTGCGCGTCGTGCAGTACGGCTGCCTGCAGGTGCCGCTCGTGGCCGGGAGCCTGCGGGGCTCGTGGCGCGAGTCGCGCGGGAGGCCCTGAGACGTTCGTGGCGGTGCGGGTCCGGCAGCGCAGCGTCGTGCTCGCCGCGCTGGCGATCGTCGCCTGCGCCGCGGCGGCACTCGTCCTGATCCTGGCCACCAGCCCCGGTCCGTCGCGGGTCGGCGGGGGGTCGTTCCCGGCGCCCGGGTCGCTGCCGGCGCCGGTCCTCTACCTGAGCCCGACGGGGGACGACGGCGGACGCTGCACGCGCTCCCAGCCGTGCCGCAGCTTCGATCGCGCCTACCACGAGGCGCGCCCGGGGACGGTCGTCCAGATCGCGGGCGGCTCCTACGGCGACCAGGTCGTCACCCCCGACCCGGACAAGGACGGCCGCGGGTGCGAGAGCCGGCTGCGCCTGGGCGCGTGCGTGGTGTTCCGCCCGGCCGCCGGCGCGCGGGTGGTGCTCGGCGGCCTCACGCTCGGCGCGGACTACCGCTCGGTCGGGCCGGCCGGCATCGCGATCGTCGCCGGCCCGGGGCGGCGCCTGCAGACGGGGTCGACGAACTTCGGCCAGGCGCGCGAGATCGCCATGTGGGGCGTGTCGCAGCGCAACTTCTACATCGCCGGCGGCCAGGACATCGCGATCCGCGGCGGGTCGGTCGGCGGCTGGACGTCGGCCGACGGCACCCACCCCGAGGTCCAGCGCGTGTACGGCAGCGACCCGCTGATCGTCCCCCGCCGGCTGACGATCGAGGGCGTCCGGTTCCACGACGTCAACACCACGAGCTCGACCGCCCACGTCGACTGCCTCCAGGTCGAGAACGGCGTCGACGTCGTCATCCGCGCCAACCGCTTCGAGCGCTGCGGCGCCGTCGGCCTGCGCCTCTCCTACGGCACCGACGCGCCCGTCGGACCGCCGACGCGCGTGCTCATCGAGAACAACGTCTTCGGCGCCTGCGCCCACACCCCCGTGTCGGAGTGCTACTTCGCCGCCCAGCTCGGCGTCGGCCACGACGTCCTCGTGCGCAACAACACCTTCGCCCAGGAGCTGCAGCCCACCGGCGACGCCGGGCTGGCCCGCGACGTCCGCTACGTCGGCAACCTCGGACCCGGCATCGTCTGCGAGCCGTTCATCGGCTACGCCCACAACGTCTGGTCGGCGGGCCGCTGCGGAGCGACCGACCGCGTGGCCGCGGCGAGCGCGCTGGCGAGCGCCGCCCGCGGCGCGGGCGACCCCGCCGACCACCCGGCGCAGGACATCAACGGGCGGCGACGGCCGAAGGGGCGCGCGCCGTCGGCGGGGGCCCGGGAGGTGGGGCGGTGAGCGCTGGCGCCGGCAGCGCGCCGCGGGCGGCGGGGGCCCGCGCTCGCGCGACCCGCGAAACGCCGCGGGCGGCGTTCGCCGCGACCGGCGGTTCCGCGCGCTTTCCGGTCGTCCGCGAGCGTTGGTGGTGGACAGGGCACCGAGGGGGAGCGGAGTCGGGGGTGGTTCGTGACGTTTGGT
>JAXDHQ010000211.1:0-3693 GCA_034664395.1 Solirubrobacteraceae bacterium
GGTGACGACCGCGACGCCATCGCGGTGCGCCACGTCGACGAGGTCGCGCCCGCCGGGTTGGGGCCGACCGGCGCTCACGGCTGCGCCTCCGTCTCGGCGCGCTCGAGCCCGCGCCACGCGACGTCGGGCAGGACGTGGGGGGCGAAGGGCTGGTTGCGCTGCTCCAGCGCGGCGCGGTACCAGAAGTGCAACTCCTGCTCCCAGGTGAAGCCGGCGCCGCCGTGCGCCTGGATGCAGCGCTCCACGACGAAGGGGTACATGCGGCCGCACGCACGACGGCTGCACGCGAGGGCGAGCTCGGCGGCCGTCACCTCGGTCCCGAGGCCCGCGGCGACGTCATAGGCGTGCCCGCGCGCGAGCTCGAGCTCGACGTAGGCGTCGGCGAGCATGTGCTTGACCGCCTGGAAGGAGCCGACGGGCACGCCGAACTGCTCGCGCTGGCTCACGTACTGGATCGTGCGGCGCAGCATCTCCTCGGCGCCGCCCAGGCACTCGCCGTCCAGGCACAGCATGTATGCCGCCAGGCGCTCGACGAGGAGCAACCGCAGGTCGGCCGGCCAGCCGCCCACGAAGCCGTCGGGGCCGAGGGCCACGTCGTCGAGGACGAGGTCGGCCGCCGGGCGTGCCGGATCGACGCTCTCGCGCGGCACGACGGTCACGCCGGCGTGCCCGCTCGGGATCGCGGCGACGACCACGCCCTCGTCCAGCTCGATCGGTACGAGGACGTGGTCGGCCATCTGGCCGAACGGGACGCCCTCCACCCGCCCGGAGAGCCGCGCCACGTCGTCGCCCTCGCGGCGCAGCTGGACGCCGGTCCACCGCGGGCTCCCGGGCGTGCCGCCGTCGGGCACGGCGATCGTGGCGATCGCGCGGCCGGCGGCCACGGCGTCGAGGTCGACGCCGCCCGTCGCGTCGGGGTGCGCGCTCAGCAGCGGGATGACCATCGCCGCCGTCGTGGCGAACGGCCCGGGCAGCAGATGCGCTCCGACGCTCTCGCTGAGGTGCAGCAGCGTGACCGCGTCGGCCGCGTCGTCGCCGGCGGCCGCGACGCCGAGCCAGCCCGCCTCCGCGACGGCGGTCCACACGTCGCGCGAGAGCCCGTGCTCCTCGCGCGCGGCGTCGAGCGCCTCCTTGGTCAGCACGCTGCCGAGCATCGCGTCGAAGCCGTCGCGCAGCAGGTCCTGGTCGTCGGTGACGGCGAGGCCGTCGGCGCGCACGCGGGGCGTCGGTGCGCCCGCGCCGGTGCTGGGCGAGCTCGAGGGCAGCCCGATGCCGCGCGCGATCTGGTTGCGCTGAATCTCCGAGGTCCCGCCGTAGATCGTCTCCCCGCGCGAGAACAGGAAGGCCCGCAGCCACTCGGCGCCCTCCTCGGCGGCCCGGCTCTCGAGCGCCTCGACGACCAGTCCGAGCAGCTCCTGGTGGGACTCGCTCCAGTGCAGCTTGGTCAGCGCGGCGAGCGTGCCCACGCGCTTGGGCTCGTGGATCAGCCGCAGCACGCGCCCGACCGCGCTCGTGAGCATGCGGCTGTCGATGTAGCACTCGATCAGCTGCGCGGGCAGGCCGCCGTCGGCGGGGCGGCCGTTCGGCGGGCCGAAGGGGGCCAGCAGGCGGATCGCGTTGGAGATCTCGCGGCGGAAGCGCAGCGCGCGCTCGGCGAACGACAGGCTGCGCTCGAGCGACAGCGCCTCCATCGCCAGAGCCCAGCCGTGGTGCAGCTTGCCGATGACGTGCGACCGGGGGACCACGGCGTCGTCGAGGAAGACCTCCGCGAACTCCGCACCGCCCGCGATGTTCTTCAGCGACCGCACGGTGACGCCGGGCTGGCGCATGTCGAGGATGACCAGGCTGATCCCGGTGTGCTTGGGCCCGCTGGTGTCGGTGCGCACCAGCGCGTAGCAGAACTGCGCGCGCTCGGCGAAGGAGGTCCAGATCTTCTGGCCGCTGAGCAGGAGGCTGTCGCCCTCGAGCCGCCCGCGCGTCTGCAGGTTGGCGAGATCGGATCCCGCGTTGGGCTCGGAGAACCCCTGGCACCACAGCTCGGAGTGGTCGAGCATCGGCCGCAGGAAGCGCTCCTTCTGCTCCTGCGTGCCGTAGCGGATGAGGAGGGGACCGACGATCGCGATCCCGTTGGAGTTCAGGGCCTCGGGGGCGCCCGCGCGCACCAGCTCCTCGAGGATCACGAGCTCGGCCTCGATCGGGAGCTCTCGTCCGCCATAGGCCTCGGGCCAGCCGGGCGCCGCCCACCGGCCCACGGCCAAGCGCTTGCCCCATTCCTGGCGGATCGGCACCGCCCGCTCGTCGGGCGTCCCGCGCGAGATGTCGCGCCATTCGGGCGGGAGGTTCTCCTGCAGCCAGGCGCGGAACTCCTCGCGCAGGAGCCTCAAGCGGTCGGGATCCCATCCCTGGGCGCGATCACCATCCAGGGGACGGTCGCTCATCGAGAGTTGAGGCATATCATTATAATAATCATTGCCGTCGCCTCGGGGAAGGGCCGGCGACGGAGGACGAGGCCCAAAGTGCGATGAGTATACTCTTTCTGCGAGGGCGTCAGCGATCAGGTGAGTCCGTCCCCGATCGCCGACGCGCGTCCGGGCTAGTGCCCGGACGACGAGAAGTGCACGTAGTCCTGGTCCGGCACGCCGCGATCGACCTGTTGCTCGACCCCGCCCTGCACGGCCGCGGGCTCGGGACCGAGGCGGTGCGGCGCGTCGTGCGCCACCTGCTCGACGACCGCGGCCAGGTAGGTCATCGACGGGCTCGTGGACGGTCGACGTCCTACGCGTACACCCCGTCCAGCCACGCCTTGAGCGCCGCCTCGCGCGCCGCAGCGTCGACGCCGTCCACGAACAGGTGCGCGCTCATCCCGACGACGCTGCCGAAGTGGTTGCGCCCGAAGAAGCGGTACAGGCCCTCGGCGGTGCGGACGCCGAGGAACTCCGGCGTCGAGTAGTCGATGACGCCGTCGAGCGTGCCGGCGTCGCCGAGCGACGCGTGGACCGCATCGCCCACGCCCCCGTCAGAGGAAACGCCCAGGGCGGCGCGCAGGGCATCCATCGCGTCCGGCGTTCCGGCGGCCTCGGGTCCCTCGATGCCGGACGACGGCTGGCCGACGTAGGTGACCTGGCGGCCGTTGAAGTGCGCGAGGTACTGCCCGAGGGTGTGGAGGTAGAAGTCCGTGTGGCCGTCGATGGCGTCGTACTGGTCCTCCCACTCGTCGGCGAGGATCCCGCTGTGGACGTAGCGCAGGTGCGCCGTGCCGCCTTCGCGGGCCTCGATCGCGTAGTCGAGGGCGTTGAAGGTCCCGTCCGGCGACTCCATGCGGATCACGAGGCGGTACGGCGGGTCCCAGGTCGTGACAGGCCCCCCCTCGGGTGGCGCGGCGCCGGCGGGGATCTCCATCCCCGTCGGGAACTGCCAGGCCGCGGTATCAGCGGTGATCGCGGTCCAGACGTCGTCCGGGGCGGCGGGCAGGTCGACCTCGCGGCTGACCTCGAATGGGCGGCTCATGACTGGGGCTCCTTGGTGTTCGTGATGGTGGGGTGCAGTGCGACGACGAACCGGTGCAAACGACCGCCGGGGGCGGCCTCGTCGTGGTACTTCGCGACGAGGCCGTTGACGGCGTCCGCCAGCTCGACGGCGAACGCGGCCCGGTCCTTCGCGGACGCGAACCGCACCTCGCTGTCGATCCCGAGG
>JAXDHQ010000212.1:0-4806 GCA_034664395.1 Solirubrobacteraceae bacterium
AGGCCCGGGACGTGGGCGAGCATCCCCTCGAGGCTCTGGGAGTGCTGGGCCCCGGCGCTGCGCCCGCCGCCGGTCTGCGTGCGGAAGACGATCGGCACGCGGACCCCGCCGCCGGTCATGTAGCGCAGCTTCGCGGCCTGGTTGACGATCGGGTCCAGGCAGACCGCGACGAAGTCCATGTACATGATCTCGGCGACCGGGCGCAGGCCCGCCATCGCCGCGCCGACCGCGGCGCCGAGCACGCCGGCCTCGGCGATCGGCGTGTCGATGACGCGCTCGGAGCCGAAGCGGTCGTAGAGCTCGCGGGTGACGCCGTAGGCGCCGCCGCCGCGGCCGATGTCGACGCCGAGCAGCGTGACGCTCTCGTCGGCGGCCATCTCGTCGGCCAGGGCGCGGTTGATGGCGTCCATGTAGCGCGGGGTGCCGTCGTCAGCCACCGACGTCCTCCAGCGCGCTCGACGGGTCCGGATACGGCGCCTCGAGCGCCAGGGTCACGGCGGCCTCCATCTCCGCCGCGGCGTCGCCGAGCGCCGCGTCGGCCGCGTCGCCCTTGCCGGCGTCGGCCAGCAGCGCGCCGGCCCGGGCGATCGGGTCGCGTGCGCGCCACTCGTCGAGCTCGCCCGGCAGCCGGTAGGGCTCGGCGTCGCCCTCGTAGTGGCCGCCCATGCGGTAGGTGAGCATCTCCAGGAAGGCGGGACCGCCGCCGTCGCGCGCCGCGTCGATCGCCCCCGCCGTCGCCGCCTGCACCGCGGCGACGTCGTTGCCGTCGACGGTCGAGGCGGGAAGGCCGTAGGAGGCGGCGCGCTCGACGAGCGGCGGGGCGCCCCACGCCCCATCGCTGGCCGTGAACTCGGCGTACTGGTTGTTCTCGCACACGAAGATCACGGGCACGCGCCAGGCCACGGCCAGGCCGACGCCCTCGTGGAAGGCGCCGGAGTGCACCGCGCCCTCGCCGAAGAACGCGATCGCGACCGTGCCGTCGCCGGCCTTGCGAGCCGCCAGGCCGGCGCCGACCGCGATCGGGATGCCGGCGCCGACGATGCCGTTGGCGCCGAGGATGCCCAGGTCGGTGGCGGCCAGGTGCATCGAGCCGCCGCGGCCGCGGCACGTGCCGGTCTCGCGCCCGAAGAGCTCGGCCATCATCGCGGCCGGGTCGGCGCCCTTGGCGATGCAGTGGCCGTGCCCGCGGTGCGTCGTGGTGAGCAGGTCGCTGCGCCGAAGCTGCGCGCACGTCCCGGCGGCCACGGCCTCCTGGCCGATCGACGTGTGGACGAAGCCGTGGATGTTGCCCTCGCGGAAGTGGCGGCCGACCTGCTCCTCGAAGGCGCGGATGCGCGCCATGAGCCGGTAGCGCTCGAGCAGCTCGTCGGCGGCGAGGGCGCGGTCCGCGCTCTCCGTCCCCTCTGGTCCGGGCTTGGACACGCCTCGGAATATACCGACCGATTGGTCTAACAGGCAAGCGCGGCTCCCAGTCAGACCGAACGTCGGACACCGCATGGTGACGCACGGCGCGGCCGCTTGCCAACGCCGTACGACCTGGCGTATCTTAGACCAATCGGTCGGTCTAAATTTTGGGCTCGACCGCCCACTTCGACGAACGGGGCGAGATGCTGGCCACAGGAGATGAGCTGACCACCGAGGAGGCGGCCGTCCGCGACCTCTGCCGCGAGTTCGCGGCGGCCGAGATCGCGCCCCACGCTGCAGGCTGGTGGCACGAGGAGCGCTTCCCCACCGAGCTCTTCCGCGAGATGGCCAAGCTCGACCTCATGGGCCTGCTCGTCCCGGCCGAGGAGGGCGGCACCGGCCTGTCCACCGTCGGCACCGTCGCCGCCCTGTACGAGGTGGCCAAGGCCGACCAGTCCGTCGCCGCCGCCTGGCAGGCGCACCTCACGATCGGCTCGCTGCCGCTGCTGCTGTTCGGCAACGAGGCCCAGCGCGAGCGCTGGCTGCGGCCGCTGGCCGCCGGCGAGGTCCTCGGATCGTTCGGCCTGACCGAGCCCAACGCCGGCTCGGACGCCGCCGGGATCCGCACGCACGCGGTCCGCGACGGCGACGACTGGCTCCTCAACGGCTCCAAGACGTTCATCTCCAACGCCGCGACCGAGATGAGCCTCGGCCCGGTGGTCCTCGCTCGCACGTCCAAGGACGAGGCGCGCTACGGCGCCTTCCTGGTCGAGCGGGGGACGCCCGGCTTCGAGGCGGGGCCGAAGATGCGCGGGATCGGCTGGCACTCGCTCGACAGCCGCGAGCTGACCTTCGACGACGTCAGGCTCGGCGACGAGCACCTGATCGGCGATCCCGCCCGAGGCCTTTCGCAGTTCCTCTCCGCCCTCGCCGTCGGGCGCATCACGGTCGCCACGCTGGGCATCGCCCTCGCCCACGCGGTCCTCGACCTTGCGCTGGACTACGCCAAGCAGCGCCAGCAGTTCGGCCGCCCGCTGGCCAAGTTCCAGGCCATCCAGTTCAAGCTGGCCGACATCGCCGCCAACCTCGAGGCCGTCCGGCTGCTGGTCTTCCACGCCGCCCGGCTGCGCGACGCGGGCCGGCCGTTCGACAAGGAGGCGGCGATGGCCAAGCTCCTGTCCTCCGAGCTCGCGGTGCGCGCGGCCTCGGAGTCGGTCCAGATCCACGGGGGCTACGGCTACATGTACGAGTACCCGGTGTCGCGCTTCTACTGCGACGCCAAGGTGCTCGAGATCGGCGAGGGCACGAACGAGATCCAGCGCATCGTCATCGCCCGCCACCTGGGCTGCTAGCCATGCTGGCGCTGCGCTGGCACGACCGTCGCGACGTCCGCGTGGACGAGGTCCCCGAGCCGCTGCTCGGCGAGCACGCCGACGCGCTCATCGAGGTGTCGCAGTGCGGCATCTGCGGGACCGACCTGGCCGAGTGGCGCTCGGGCCCGGCGATGATCCGCCTCACGCCGCATCCGCTCAGCGGCCAGGCGCCGCCGGTGACGCTCGGCCACGAGCTCGTCGGCACGCTGGTCGAGGGCTCCTCGCCCGACGGCGCCATCCAGCTGGGCGCCCGGGTCACGGTCGACGCCTGCCTGCGCTGCGGCACGTGCCCGGCGTGCCAGCGCGGCGACTACCACATGTGCCGCTACGGGGGCTCGATCGGCCTCCACGTCGACGGCGGCTTCGCCCCGCTCGTGGCCGTCCCCGGCTACACGCTCGTCGCCGTGCCCGACGAGGTCAGCGACGAGCAGGCGGCGCTGACCGAGCCGTTCGCGGTCGGCCTGCACGGCCTCGAGCGGGCCGGCGCCGCGCCCGGCCACGACGTCCTGGTCCTCGGCTTCGGGACGATCGGCGCCGCGTCGGCCCTCGTCGCCCGCGCCCTGGGCGCCCGGCCGCACGTCGTCGAGCTCGACGCCGAGCGCCGCGCGGTCGCCGAGCGCCTGGGCCTGCCGACGATCGACCCCGGCGACGACCTCGCCCGCCGCGTGCGCAAGAGCCTCGGCGACGGCGGCGCCGACGTCGTGGTCGAGTCGACCGGCGTCGCCGACGTCGTGCCGCTCGCGGTGGAATGCGCGGCCCGCGGCGGCCGCGTGGCGCTGCTCGGGCTGCCGAGCGCGGCGAGCACGCTCGACGCCCGCCGCCTGACCCTGTTCGAGCGCTCGCTGATCGGCAGCCTCGGCTACCGCCACGACCTGCCGCGGGTGCTGCGGATGGTGGCCTCGGGCGCGCTCGACCCGGCCGAGCTGGTCAGCGACCGGGTCGCGCTGGCCGACGCGGCGCAGGCGCTCCAGGACCTGGCCTCCGCCCCGGCGGGGAAGATCAAGGTGCTGGTGCAGACCGGACGCTGACGGAGGAGCAGGGCGACGCGCGCCTGGTGCTCGACGACCGACGCCAGCGTCAGCGCCTCGTCGACGGTGGCGCCGACGCAGACGACGCCATGGCGGGCGAGCAGGACGGCGCGCGAGTCGGCCAGCGTGCGCGCCGCGGCCTCGGCGAGCTCCGGCGACCCCGGCGGCCGGTACGGGGCGGTCCGGATCGGGCCGACGTCGTAGTAGGCCAGCTCCTCGAGCGGCGGCCCGAGCGGCTCGCCGAGGAAGCTCCACGCCGTGGCGTGCGCGCTGTGGGTGTGGACGACCGCGCCCACGTCGGGGCGCCGGGCGTAGACGGCGAGGTGCAGCGCGGCCTCGCGCGACGGCCGCCCGCGCGAGCGGGCGGCGCCGGTGGCGGCGTCGAGCACGACGAGGTCGCGGGGACGCATCCGCCCGTACGGCTGCGCGCTCGGCGTGATCAGGACGCGGTCGCCGGCGCGCGCGCTGACGTTGCCCACGCTTCCGGTGACGAGCCCGAGGTCCAGCATGCGGCGACCGGCGGCGACGATCCGCCGGCGCTGGCGACCGGTCATGCCGCGGCGGGGACCCCGACGGGGTAGGTGTGGCGGATGTCGTAGAGGGTGGTGCGTTCGGCGGCGGGGCGATGGGCGGCGTGGGCGGCGGCGATGAGCTCGGGCGGGTCGAGCCTGACGCCGTGGTAGCTGCCGGCGAGGCGGCTGATGTTCTCCTCCATCAGGGTGCCGCCGAGATCGTTCACGCCCCATGACAGGGCTTCGGTGGCGACGTCCAATCCCATCTTCACCCACGACGCCTGGACGTTGGCGATCGTGTGGCCGAGGGCGAGGCGAAAGACGGCGGTGTGCTTGAGGTTCTCCTCGCGGGTGATCTCCTGCACGCCGTGGGTGCGCCCCAGCAGCGTGTGAAACGGGATGAACGACAACGGCACGAACTCGGTGATCCCCCCCGTGCGCTCCTGCAACTGACGGATGACGCGCATGTGCTCCGCCAGCTCCCAGGGC
>JAXDHQ010000213.1:0-21275 GCA_034664395.1 Solirubrobacteraceae bacterium
GCGGGCAGGAAGCCGCGAACGCCGAGGTCGATGATGAGCCCGCCCTTGACGACCTCGATGACCGTCCCCTCGACCGGGGTGCCGGACTCGGCCGCCGCCTCGATGCGCCGCCACGCCTTCTCGAAGCGGGCGCGCTTCTTGGACATGATGAGGCGGCCGTCCTGGTCCTCCTTGGTGAGGACCAGCGCGTCGACCTCCTCACCGAGCTCGACCTCGTCATGGGGATCGACGTTCTTGCGGATCGACAGCTCGTTCGAGGGGATGACCCCCTCGCTCTTGTAGCCGATGTCGACAAGGACCTCGTCGTTGTCGATGCGGACGACGCGGCCGGAGACGACCTCGCCCTCCTCGAAGAGTGTGAAGGTGGCGTCGTAGTTGGGGACGATCTGCCCGTCGATCTCGAGCAGCAGGCCGTCGCTGCCGTCGACGACCTTGGCGTCAGGCGCCGGTTGAAGGGTCTGGGTCATGTGACGGCGAAGGGTAGCGCAGTCGCCCCTCCTAGAATCCCCCGCTGAATGCCGGTTCGAGCCACGAAGCGCGGCGCCGCGCGGACCCCGCTGCAGGGCGACTGGGACGTCGTCGTCTGCGGCGCCAGCTTCGCCGGCCTGGCGGTGTGCCGCGAGATCGCCGGCGCCGGCGCCCGCGTGCTCATGATCGACCGCTACGAGGTGGGCGAGCGGCAGACCAGCGCATGCGCCGCGCCGACCCGGTGGCTGGAGGCGCTCGGGCTCCAGGACTCCATCCGGCAGACCTTCCGCGACCTCGTCGTCCACACCCCGCGGCGGACGTTCCGCTGGACGCTGCCATGGACGTTCTCGACCTTCGACTACCGCGAGCTGTGCGCGCTGCTGCGCGCCCAGGCGCCGGACGTCGAGTTCGAGACGGCGAAGGTCGACGGCCGCAGCGGCTTCACGCTGCACACCGACCGCGGCGACCTGACGGCCCCGCTGATCGTCGACGGCCTGGGCTGGCGGCGCATGCTGTCCAACGCGCCCGAGCCCATTCAGCCGCCCGAGGCCCGCCTGTCGCGCGGCCTCGAGGTCCACCCGCACGGGTCCGCGCACGACCTCGAGCTCTGGCTCGACCCCGCCGACGTGCGCGCGGGGTACTCGTGGAGCTTTCCCGCGGGCGACGAGCTGCGCGTCGGCGTCGGCTCGTTCGACCCGCGCGACCACGTCAAGGAGCCGACCGTGCGCCTGGCCGGCGACCTCGACGTGCCGGCGGTGCGCTACCAGGGCAACTGGATCCCGCACGAGATGCGCGACCCGGTCGAGGACGGCATCTTCTTCGCCGGCGACAGCGCCGGCCATTGCCTGCCCACCACGGCCGAGGGCATCCGCACCGCGCTCTACTTCGGGCTGACCTGCGGGCACGAGCTGCGGCTCGTGCTCGAAGGCCACCAGACCCGCGCGCAGGCGCTCCAGCGCTACGCCGCGTTCTGCGACGA
Source organism: Solirubrobacteraceae bacterium (assembly GCA_034664395.1). Taxonomy (GTDB): domain Bacteria; phylum Actinomycetota; class Thermoleophilia; order Solirubrobacterales; family Solirubrobacteraceae; genus JAOPZW01. The sequence continues at coordinate 1,448 of JAXDHQ010000213.1, forward strand.
CCACCGCCACGCCTTCCGCTGGCTGCTGCGCGTGCAGCACCTCGTCGGGCGGGTCAACCCGCGCCCGGCGGCGATGACGGCCGTCCTGGCGCTGATGAGCCGCCCGTCGTTCGTCGACTGGGCCTTCGGCCACTACCTGCAGATCGCGCCGCCCGAGCTCGTGGGCGCGTCGGCCCGCCCGCCGGGGACGCGGCCGCGCGCCCACGCCGAGGCCGCTGCCTAGCGCGCCGCCTTCGCCGGGTCGGCGAACACGTAGCGGTAGACGCCGCGGCCCTGCGTGGCCGCGACGAGCGTGTCGGGCTCGGCGTCGGTGGCCTTCGGCTTGAGCTCGAGCGAGTAGACCGGCGCCATCGGCAGTCCCTGTCCGAGCTGCTGGTAGGAGCCGCCGCCGGTCCCGGGCCCGATGAAGACGCCCACGTCGGTGGCCACGACGAGCTGGCCGTTGCGCACGACGCTGGACTCGGCCGGCACGTCGGGGAGGTTGCCCGACACGTCGGTGAAGGTGTCGCCGGCGTCGGTGGACCTGAAGACGTGGCCCACGCCGACGTCACGCGTGCTCTCGCCCAGCGCGCCGACCGGCAGCCACCTGCGGCTGTAGCCGCCCAGCGTGACGTAGACCGTCCGCGGGTCGACGGGATCGACGTGGACCGAGGTGATGTAGCGCCGCGGGAGCCCGGCGGCCCGCGCGACGTGCCAGCTCCCGCCGACGTTGGTCGCCACGCCGTTGTCGAACGGGCGCGCGTTGAGCACGTCGCAGTAGCCGCAGAAGCCGACGTACGCCGCGCTCGCGGCGACGGCCGGATCGACGGTGCGCTGGGTGAAGGTGACCGCGGCGTCGAAGGTGCCTGTGGCCGCGAAGTTCTCGACGCGCACCACGTAGTCGCCGGCCGCCGGGTCGGTCAGCACGACCTGCTCGCTGGTCGTGCTGCCCTGGGCCGACGAGCCCACCTCGACGAGCTGGTCGCCCTCCTTGCGCAGGACGCGCAGGTCCCAGTCGTCGCCGGCGTCGGCCCACGAGGCCCTGATCGTCGCGGCGGCGTCGCCGTCCCCGGGGGCGATGGTGAACGGGTGGTCGTCGAACGTGCCCGGCAGTCCCGAGCCGGCGCCCGGCGTGGTGTCCGCCCCACCGGTGTAGGCGACCTCGGCGGTCTTCGGGCCGGTCGGCAGGCCCCGGGTGCCGCCGGTCGGGATCGAGCGCACGTCGATCGCCGACATCTGGTTGGGGGCGCCGCTGGGCGCCTTGCCGAGGTCGAAGACCGTCCGCCAGTCGGCGGTCTTGGTATTGGGCCCGGCCGTCGTCTCGTAGACCTTCGTGCCCGCGGTCATGAGGTGATTGGAGTCGGCGGGGTCCATCACGAACGGGTTGATGAACTGGTAGGTGTCGTCGGGCGGCGTGACGTCGGTCCATGTCCGCCCGCCGTCCCTGGTCACCCGCATGTCGCCCAGGACGTACTCCTCGTAGGCGACGTCGCTGTTGTCGGGATCGACGGCGCTGTAGCCGCCGTCGCCGCCGAAGACCTCGAACTGCCTGCCCGAGGGCTCGATGCGCGCCTCGCCGTTGTCCTGCAGGCCGGCGTAGATCGTCCCGTCCTTGGCCACCTGCGCGTCGTAGGGCAGCAGCGTGTTGAAGCCGAGGTTGGCGCCGCGTCCCCACTTCGTGTTGGTGAGCTCCTCGTTGCGGAAGGCCGTCTGCTGGTAGGCGCCGCCGTCGTTGCCGACCAGGAGCGTCACGCCGCCGTCCGCGCGCGGCAGGTAGATCGCGCTGTGCTGGTCGGGGTGCGTGGTGTAGGAGTTGGGCTCGCCGCGGTTGGTCGGGCACGACGGCAGGCCGGTGTTGAGGAACTGGCACGTCGTACCGCCGAAGTAGCGGCCGATGACCTTGAACGCCGAGGGGCCGTCCTGGGGCTGGCGCCCCGCCGGCGCGTCGTCGTTCTGCCAGACCTCCTCGAGGCCGAACGTCAGACGCGTGGGCACGCCCGTCGCCGACGCCTGCGTCGGGTCGGGCTCGATCCACTCGTTGTACCAGGCCTGGATGCCCGGGCAGTACAGGGTCGCGCAGGCGTAGAGCGACAGCGCCGAGCCGGTGGTCGGCGCCTGCAGCGCGTTCGCGTTGGCCATCAGCCGCCACGTCCGGCCGAAGTCCTTGGAGACGTAGATGCCGCGCAGGTAGGTGTTGCTCGGCGTGGCCTGCGGGCTCTGCTCGGGGACGTCGACGCCCGACACCTCGCCCTTCTTGAACGCCGAGGCGTCCTGCACGATCGCGTAGAGGTAGCCGTGGTCCTGCTTGGCGCCCGTGGCTCCTCCGAGCTCGATCCGCCCGATGGCGTCCTGGAAGTCGCCGGTGGCGGTGGTGCCCGCCGCGAACCCGGAGCTGTCGGGGTCGATCTTCCGGAACGTCCCGGGAGCGCCGTCGGCGGACACGTACACGCCGTTGTTCGGCGACTCGACGAACCCGCCGACGTTGCGCTTGTTGCCCGCGCGCCAGCCGACCGCGGCGACGACGGCGCCGCCCTTGGCCGCGGTCGTGCCGCCGGGCGCCTGGATGGCGATGTCGGTGACCATGTTGGCCAGGTAGCAGCTCGTGGTCGTCGTGTCGCCCGTGCAATCGGGTGAGAGCGCGGCGCCGTCGGGAGCGCCGCCCTTGCGGCCGGTGGGCAGGTCGACGTTCGCGAAGCTGGCGCCGCCGTCGGTCGAGCGGAACAGCCCGCGCCCCGTCGCCGCGTAGACGACGTCGGAGTCCGACGGGTCGACCTTCAGACGGAAGCCGAGGGCGGCGTCGGGCACGCCCGGGCTCTTGGCCCAGCTCCGCCCGCCGTCCGTGGTGCGGTAGACGCCGAGACCGGAGTACGTCGAGCCGCCGCCGAAGACGTCGTCGCCCGTGAGGGCGAGGATCGCGGCCCGACGATCGCCCTTGGCGGGGACGTAGGCGACCGAGCCGACGGCCTGCGTCGGCAGCCGATCGCCGATCGAGCGCCAGTGCTGGCCGTCGTCGTCGGACGCCCAGACGCCGCCCTCGCCCACCGCCGCGAGGACGCGGCTGTCGGCGGCGTCCCAGGCGAAGTCGGTGACGCGCCCGTTGAGGTCTCCGAGGCCGAGGCCGTTGACCTCGTCGAAGCGGGCGTCGTCGGCGACCAGCGGACCCTGCGCGGCCGGCTTCCACGTGCCGCCGCTGCCGGCCAGCGTGCGCGGCGCCCGCGACAGCGCGTCGCGCTCGCGCACGGCGTTGGCGTAGGCGCCCGCCTTCACCGACGTGGCCGGCGCGGTCTGCCGCACCGAGCGGAACGCGTTGACCGCTGCGATGTCGCCCACCGACTCCGGGTGCTTGAGCGGCTGGCAGCCCTTGCCGCCCTCGGCGGCGTCGCGCTCCCCACCCCGGTCGCGCTCGCCGTCGCCCGACCGCAGCGCCTCGTAGCGCTTCTCGCGCTCGCCCAGGCGCTCGCGCTGGGCCTCGGTCGTGAAGCCCGGCGGGCACGAGGCGGCCTCCGCGTCGCGCTCGCGGGCGGTGCGCGTCAAGGCGTAGGCGCCGCCGGCCGCGCCGGTCAGCGCGACGAGCAGCACGATCAGCAGGGAGCGTCGAGCGGTCATGCGCCCTCAAACGCCTACGACGAGCAGGACTTGCGGTAACGCGCCGAGTTATCGGAACCGCGCGCCGCGCTTGCCGAGCACGATACGGCTGGGCAGGCGCTCGAGCACCGGCTCGCATGCGGCGGCGAACTGCGCCGCGGTCGGCCGGTCACCCGGCGCGGGCGAGAGCGCGGCGTCGACGAGCACGTGCAGCTCGTCGGGCACGCGCGCCGGCAGCGAGATCGGGGCGGCGGCGAGCTGCGGGAAGCGCACCGCGCCCTCGGCGTGGCGGTCCTCGGGCTCGCGCGGGAACGGCACCTGGCCCGCGAGCGCGTGGAACACGGTGGCGCCGAGCCCCCAGACGTCGCTGTGCGGGCCGATGGCGCCGGGATGCGCGGCGGGGTCGCACTGCTCGGGCGCCATGTAGGCGTCGGTGCCGATCGGCTGGCGCACGCGAGCGGCCGCGTCGACCGGCCGCGCCACGCTGAGGTCGATCAGCCGCGGCGGGACGCCCATGATCACGTTGTCGGGCTTGACGTCGAGGTGGACCATGCCGCAGGCGGCGGCGAAGTGCAGCGCGGCGGCGAGGTGCACGGCGAGCGGCACCACCTGCTCGAGGCCGAGCGCCCCGTGGCGGCGGACGAGCGAACGCAGCGTCGGCCCCTCGAGGTGCTCGAGGAGGAGGTGCGGGCGCGGGCCGTCGAGCACGGCGTCGAAGGCCCGCACGACGACGGGGTGGGCCAGGAGCTCGATCGCCTCGGCCTCCTGGCGCAGGTCGTGCAGGACGAGCGGGTCCTCGACCTGGTCGGGGCGCACGAGCTTGGCCACGACGAGCGCGTACAGCCGCTCGTCCCAGGCCAGGTAGGTCTCGAAGCGACTGCCGCCGCCGAGCAGCCGCAGGGCGGTGCGCCCGGGCGCGATCGCGTCGCCGGGCTCGAGCTCCCAGCTCGCCCGGGCGCCGGGCCCCGACGCGCCGCCGGCCTGGGCGGCGCGTCCGGTCGCTGAGGATCGACCCCTCACCCGGTGAAGTGCGGCACGCGGACCGGTGCGCGCTTGCGCTTGGCCTTCTTCTTGGGCTTCTTGGCGGCCTTCTTGGGCTTCGTCGCCCGCGTCGACTTCACGGCGAGCCCCGGCGTGGCCTGGGTCGCGGCGGCCGCGGCCGGTGCCGACGCCGCGACGGGCGCGCTGCCGGCCGTCGGACTGTTGCCCGGGGGCGGCGGGTTGTTGGCGCCCGGCGGGGGCGGGTTGTTGTCGCCCGGCGGCGGGCAGGCCGCGGCGGCGGTCGTCGCCGGAGCGCCGGCGGCGCCGGTGGTCGTCGCGGGAGCAGCGCCCGCCGCGCCGGTCGTCGTCGCCGGAGCCGCACCGGCCCCGGTCGTCGTCGGCGTCGCCGGGCAGGCGGCCGCGCCGGTCGTGGTCATCGGCCCCGCCATCGGGCCACCGGCGCCGTCGTCGTCGTCGTCGGTCGCCGCCAGCGTGTCGAGCCCGGTCTCCTTGGAGGCGAGCGTCGCGTCCGGTGGCGCCGTCGGAGCGCCGTGCGCCGTCGCGGCCCAGAACAGCGGCACCGCGCAGACGTAGAGGAAGACCGCGACCATGGCGAGCACCATGCGCGGGCGTGAGCGCTGGTCGTCGGCGATCGCGCCCGCGTCGCGCGCGAGCTCGAGGAAGATGCGTGGGCCTGGACCGAGCTCGGGAGGAGCCTGAGCGACCCGGTTCGGGCGCTCCCCAACAGGCGACATACGCCCTCCTTGCTCATGTGAGAGCGGCCACCGGGCGCCACGGCCAGGCTCGATCCGCTCCGTTGTGGGCGCGAATCTAACGCCTGGTAGGACCCCGTGCCAGGGCCGGATCGCGCAGGTCGTCGTGCGATCCTGCGCGCTCGTCGTGCGCAGTCCACCGCACGGCGCACGCGACCCCGAGCGGCGGCGCAGCTCGCCGCTCGCGCCTATCCTGCGCTGCGGTGACGATCATCCGCTCTCGCGCGGGGCTCGCGCTCATCGGCGCCGCGCTGGCGCTGCGCGCGGTCCTCGTGCGCATGACGCCCGGCTACGTCCCCCACCACGACGACCGGGCGTACCTGCTGCACGCCCTCGCGCTGGTCCACACGCACGCCTACCCCGTCTACCACGTCGCCGGCCACGCGGTCCCCACCGCCTACCGAGCGCCGGGATGGCCGTTCGTGCTCGCGATCGTGCACGCCGTGCTCGGCGGCGGCCTCGTCGCCCCGCGCCTGGTCCAGGCCGCCCTCGGCGCGGCGGTCGTCGCCGCCGTCGGCGCCGTGTCCGCCGAGGTGTGGGGACGCCGCACGGCGCTGATCGCCATGGCCATCGCGGCCGTCTCGCCGGCGCTCGTCGTGTTCGGAGCCTCGCTGCTGTCCGAGCCGCTCTTCGCCGCGCTCGCGCTCGCCTCGATCGCCTGCGCGCTGCACGCCCACGGGCGCGTCGGCTGGGCGGTGGCGGCCGGCGTCCTGGCCGGCGCCGCCGCGCTGACCCGCCCCGAGGGCCTGTTCCTCGTCCTCGCCATCGCGCTGTGCGCCGGCGGCCGGCGCGCGGCGCTCGTCGTGGCCGTCGTCGCCGCGCTGTGCGTCGCGCCGTGGACCGTGCGCAACGCGGTGGTGATGCACGCATTCGTCCCGGTCAGCACCGAGGCCGGCAACACGCTGGCCGGCACCTACAACCAGAAGTCCCTGCACGACGCGCGCTGGCGCGACCCGCGCCTGTCGGGCCTCTACCCCGCCCAGCGCAAGGCGCACCGCGGCGACGAGGTCGGCAACGACACGGCGCTGCTGCACGCGGTCGGCCGCTGGGTGCTGGACCACCCCCTGTACCCCGCGCGCGTCGCCTACGAGAACGGCCGGAGGCTCGCCGGCGCCGTCCCGACCTCGTACTCGGTCACGTCGCTGCACGTGGTGAGCCTGCCGCCGTGGCCGGCGCCCTGGATCCGGGTCGGCCTGCTGCTCGTGACCGCGCTCGCGCTCGCCGGCGCGTGCCTGCCCGCGGCGCGCCGGGCGCCGCCGGGCTGGTGGCTGGGCCTGGCGCTCGTCTTCCTCGCCGCGCTGATGGTCAACGGCGAGCAGCGCTTCGCCTTCCCGCTGGAGGCGTGGCTGGCGCCGCTGGCGGCGCTGCCGCTCAGTCGCGGGCGGTGAGGAGCACCGCCATCGCGCGGTCCACCTACTTGGCCTCCAGCCAGGTGGCGCCGACGCCGACGTCCACCGCCAGCGGCGGCGTGCGGTCGTCCCACGGCGCGACCATCTCGCGCTCGACCAGCGCGCGGACCGCGTCGGCCTCCCCGGGCGGCCCCTCGAAGAGCAGCTCGTCGTGGATCGTGAGGATCATCCGCGTGGCCAGCCCGCTCTCGGCCAGCGCCCGGTGGCAGCGGATCATCGCGAGCTTCATGACGTCGGCCGCCGTGCCCTGGATGACGGTGTTCACCGCCAGCCGCTCGCCGAGCGAGCGCACCTGCCAGTTGCGCGCGCGCAGCTCCGGGATCTGGCGCCGGCGCCCGAAGAGCGTGGTCACGTGGCCGTTCTCGCGCGCGGACTCGATCGTGGTGCGGATGAACTCGGCCACGCGCCCGAACCGCTCGAGGTAGGCGTCGATGAACGCCTTGGCCTCCTCGCGCGCGATGTTGAGGCGGTCGGCGAGCCCGTAGTCGCTGAGGCCGTAGACGATCCCGTAGTTGATCATCTTCGACTTCGAGCGATCCATCGGCGTCAGCTCGCCGGGGTCCTTGCCGAACACGACCGATCCGGTCGCGGTGTGGACGTCCTCGCCGCGGACGAAGATCTCCTTCAGCACGGGCTCGTCGGCGACGAAGGCCAGCACCCGCAGCTCGACCTGCGAGTAGTCGGCGCTGATGAGCACGTTGCCCGGGGCGGCCTCGAAGCAGCCCCGGATCTCGCGACCGAGCTCGGTGCGCACGGGGACGTTCTGCATGTTCGGGTTGGTCGAGGCCAGGCGCCCGGTGGTGGCGGCCGCCTGCACGAACGTCGTGTGGATCCGCGACTCGCGGTCGGTGAGCGCCGGCAGCACGTCGAGGTAGGTCTTGAGGATCTGGTTGAGCTCGCGCCAGCGCTCGATGCGCGGCACGATCTCGTGCTCGTCGCGGATCGCCTGCAGCACGCGCGCGTCGGTGGAGAAGCCGGTCTTGCCGCGGCGCTTGCGCGACAGGCCGAGCTTCTCGAACAGCACGGCGCCGAGCTGCTGGGGCGACGCGATGACGAACTCCTCCCCCGCCAGGTCCCAGATCTCGCGCTCGAGGCCGTGGATCTCCTCGCGCACGCGCGCGTCGACCTCGGCCAGGCGATCGCGGTTGAGGCGCACGCCGGCGAGCTCCATGTCGCGCAGCACGGTGACCAGCGGCAGCTCGACCTCGGCCATCAGGCGCTCCAGGCCGCGCTCGGCGAGCTGCTCGCGCTGCCAGGCGGCCAGCGCCTGCAGCACCACGGCGTCGGCGCCGGCCTGATCCGGCACGTCGGAGGCGAGGCCTCGCTCCTCGCAGATCTCGCGGAACGGGAACCCCCGCCGCGCGGGCTCGAGCAGGTAGGCGGCGAGCACCGTGTCGTGCGTCAGGCCGGGCGGCACGGTGCCCAGCTCCTTGGCGTCGTGGGCGACGACGGGCCGGTCGCCGAGCGCCGCGACGAGCGCCTCTGGCCCGTCGCAGGCGCCGACGAGGACGTTCTCGCCCGCCGCGACGCCGAAGCGCCAGTGGGTGTCGGCCGGGACGAGCTGGCCCTCGGGGATCTCGGGCGCGACGACCGCGACCGTGACCTCCCTGCCGCGCTCGAAGCCGGCGACGTCGGCGAGCGAGCCCTCGCGGACCCTGGCCTTCACCGTGACCTCCACGACGGGCGCGGGCGCGGCGGCGTCGCCCTCGCCGAGCGCCTCCTCCAGGCGCGCGAGCGGTGCGCGCAGCTCGAACTCGCGGAAGACGTCGCGCAGCCGCGAGCGGTCGGGCTCGCGCGCGGCCTCGGCCACGGGGTCGACCTCGACGGGCACGTCGGTCTTGATCGTGGCCAGCAGCTTGGACAGCCGCGCGTTGTCGGCGTGGGCGGTGAGGTTCTCCTTGCGCTTGGCGCCCGAGATGTCGTCGATGTGCTCGAGGACCTCCTCGAGCGAGCCGAAGCGCTGCAGCAGATCCGACGCGGTCTTGTCGCCGATCCCGGGGACGCCGGGGATGTTGTCCGACGTGTCGCCCTTCAGGCCGTAGAAGTCGGGGATCAGGTCGGGGGCGATGCCGTAGCGGTCGACGACCGCCTGGTGGTCGTAGATCTTGGTGTCGGTGATCCCGCGCCCGGTGGCCATGACCTTCACGCGCGACTCGGGGTCGATGATCTGGAAGGCGTCGCGGTCGCCGGTGACGACCATGACCGGCACGCCCGCGTCGCGGGCGCGGTCGGCGATCGTGGCGATCACGTCGTCGGCCTCGAAGCCCTCGACCGCCACGTTGCGATAGCCGAACGCGTCGACCAGCGGCTCGAGGTGCGGCCACTGCTCCTTGAGCAGGTCGGGCCGCGAGCGGCGCGTGGCCTTGTAGTCCGCCGACACCTCCTTGCGCCCCGACGAGCCGGCGTCCCACACGACGATCGTGGGCTTCGGCCCGTACTCGGTCAGCAGCTTCACCAGCATCGAGGCGAAGCCGAAGATCGTGTTGGTCGGGAAGCCGGTCGACGTCGCGATCGACTCGGGGAGCGCGAAGAACGCGCGATAGGCAAGCGAGTTGCCGTCGATCAGGAAGAGCTCGTCGTGCCCGTCGGCCGCCACGGCCCTCACGCTACAACGCGCGGCGGGCGGGGTCTCCGACGGGACCATATGCTCCGCCGATGAGCCTCACGCCGTCCGCCCAGTACTCGCTCACCATCCGCATCGAGATCGCCCACCGCCCGGGCATGCTCGGCCAGGTAGCGAGTGCGATCGGGCAGGCGGGCGGGACCATCGGCGCGGTCGACCTCGTCGAGGTCCAGGACGCGACGCTGCTGCGCGACATCACCGTGGACGCCGCCGACCAGGGCCAGTGGGCGGCGATCGTCGACGCGATCGGCGCGATCGACGGCGTGCGCGTGGTCGACACCACCGACCGGACGTTCCTGCTGCACGTCGGGGGCAAGATCGAGCAGCGCAACAAGCACCCGCTGAGGACGCGCGACGACCTCTCGATGGCCTACACGCCGGGCGTCGCGCGCGTGTGCCAGGCGATCGCCGCCGACCGCGACAAGGCCTTCCAGTACACGATCAAGCGCAACACGGTGGCGGTCGTCTCCGACGGGACCGCCGTCCTCGGCCTGGGCGACATCGGCCCGGAGGCGGCGATGCCGGTCATGGAGGGCAAGGCGATGCTCTTCAAGGAGTTCGCCGGCGTGGACGCGTTCCCGATCTGCCTGGACACCAAGGACCCCGACGAGATCGTCGACACGGTCAGGCGCATCGCCCCCGGGTTCGGCGGGATCAACCTCGAGGACATCTCGGCGCCGCGCTGCTTCGAGATCGAGGACCGCCTCAAGGCCGCCCTCGACATCCCCGTCTTCCACGACGACCAGCACGGGACCGCCGTGGTGACGCTCGCCGCGCTGCTCAACGCGTGCAAGCTCACGGGGCGCGACCTGGCGGACCTGCGCGTGCTCGTCACCGGCCTGGGCGCCGCCGGCGTGGCGGTGACCAAGATCCTCATGCAGGCGGGCGTCACCCAGGTCGTCGGCGCCGACTCGCGCGGCCTGGTCTCCACCCGGCGCCCCGACTACCTCGACGGGACGATGAACGCGATGAAGCGCTGGTACGCGCAGAGCACGAACCCCGAGGGCCTGACCGGCGCGCCGGTCGACGCCCTGGAGGGCACCGACCTGTTCATCGGCCTGTCGGGCGCGCGGATCTTCCCCGCCGAGGAGCTGCGCCGGATGAACGACGACGCCATGGTCTTCGCCATGGCGAACCCGACGCCGGAGGTCTCGCCCGAGGACGCCGCGCTGCACGTGCGCATCGTCGCCACCGGGCGATCGGACTACCCCAACCAGATCAACAACGTCCTCGCCTTCCCCGGCATCTTCCGCGGCGCCCTCGACGTGCGTGCCCAGAGCATCACCGAGGAGATGAAGGTGGCCGCCGCGGAGGCGATCGCCGCGATCATCCCCGAGGACGAGCTGCGCGAGGACTACATCGTCCCGTCGGTGTTCAACCGCGACGTCGCCCCGGCCGTGGCCGCCGCGGTGGCCGAGCAGGCCAGGCGCCAGGGCGAGGCCAACGTCGCCGGCGACACGATCGGCTTCGCCGTCGTCGACGCCGAGCGGATGCGCGCCGGCTGATCCCCGGAGCCGCGGCGGACCGCCGCGGTTGACCCCTGGTCGCGCCCGGCGTACGTTGTCCCCGGCGTAGTCCCGGGGGAAGGGAAGGCGACATATGTGGGCTCGAGTCGCCCGGCACGCGACGTCGTCCAGCGTGCTCATCGCGCTCGTCGCGACGGCGTCGGCGAGCGCCGCCATCGGCCTGCCGGCCGGCGGCGCGCAGGTCAACGACGACCCCGCCGACGGGATCGATCCCGCGCAGAGCGCGGGGGTCTCGGACGTCGTCGGCGGATCGCTCGTCGCCGGCGGTCCGCGCGTGCCGTGGGCCACCTTCGAGCAGGCTGCGGGCGGCGCCCAGCGCATCTTCGTGCGGGCGTTCAAGAACGGGCAGTGGGTGACCCAGGGCCCGGCGCTGAACATCGATCCCAACGTCGAGGCCGAGGCCCCCTCGATCGACTTCGCCGGCACCGGCCGCACGGTGCCCTGGGACGCGTGGTACGAGCCCAACGCCGCCCTCGGCGGCCAGAAGCAGATCTTCGCCAGCCGCTTCGTCGCGCCGGCGAACGCATGGCAGCCCGAGGGTCAGGCTCGCGCCGCCGGCGTCCCGTCGCTGAACATCCACGTCGCCAAGGAGGCCGAGAACCCGGCCGTGGCCGGCGGCGCGGCGGTGGCGGGCAACGATCCCGTGCCGTGGGTCGCCTGGCAGGAGCAGGACGGCAGCGTCAACGGCGCCGGCAACCACGCGCAGATCTTCGTCTCCAAGGGCGTCAAGCAGGCGGCGCCCGCCCAGCCGTGCGCCGGCTTCAAGCCCTCGGCCGCCGCGAGCGTGAGCCTGTTCTGCTGGCAGCAGGTCGGGCTCGACCGCCTGGCTCCCGACGGCGGCTCCTCGGCGACCGGCGATCCCACCCTCGACGTCGACCCCAGCCGCAACGCCATCGAGCCCGACGTCGCCTTCACCGGGCCCAGCGACACGGTCGCGTGGGTGGTCTGGTACGAGACCGGGCCGTCGGCGCTCGCCCTACGCGCCAACGAGCAGGTCTTCGCCGCGAGGATCGTCGCCAACCCGGCCGCCGACGGCGCCTTCGCCTGGCGGGCGGTCGGCAACGGGACCGCGGGCCAGGTCGAGCCGCTGGACACCTCGGGGCCGCCCAACGCGTTCGGCCCGTGCGCCACGGCCGTCACCGCGGAGGACGCGTGCTCGCTCAACAAGGCGCCGGCCAACGACGGCGAGGATCCGCGCGTCGCCGCCGGGACGCTGACCCCCGGGAGCCCGACCGTGCCGTGGGTCACGTGGGCGGAGGACGTGGGCGGCGGCCGCCACGCGGTCTTCGTCTCGCGGCTGGTCGCCGGCGACCACTTCGAGCTGTTCAACGGCGGCGACCCGGTGTCGGGAGCCGAGGACGCGACGCATCCGGACATCACGTTCTTCGGCAACGTCCCGTACGTCTCGTGGATCGTGACGGCGGGGGGCGTGGCACGCGGGTTCGTCGGGCACTTCGACGCCACGGGCGCCTTCCTCTCCGACACGCCGGGCGGCATCCGCCTGGTGGCGCCGCCCGACGGCCCGGCGGCGCTGATCGACTTCCGCGCGCCGATCTCCTCGAGCTGCACGGCCGACCCGTTCACGGCCGACGGCGCCAACTGCCCGGTGGCGGCGGTGAACGCGCCCTTCTTCCTCTTCACCACGGCCGCCACCCCGCAGCGGCTGTTCGCGCAGGCGGCGATCGGCGGCCCCAACTGCGCGATCTTCGCCGGCTGCCAGCTCACGGTGAGCGTCGGCGCCGGGCGGGCGGTGATCCGCGCCAGGCTGCGCCAGCGCCACACGGTCGGCATCCTCGTCGAGCGCGTCGTCGGGCGGCGTCAGGTCCACGGGCGCAGCGTCCTGCGCGTCGCCCCCGTCGGGCGCGTGCCGCTCGGCACCCACCGCCGCGGCCAGCTCCGCCTGCGCTGGAATCTGCGCGTGGGCGGCAGGCCGCTGCGCGCCGGGCGCTACCGCATCACGCTGCGCGCCCTCGACCGGCGCGACGTGCTCGGCGTGACGAGGTCGGTGACGATCCGGGTGCGCTGAGCGCGACCGGACGTGGTCCCTGCGAGCGCCGTCCGCGTACCCCTGGCATGGACGTGACCCTCACCGGCGCGACGGGCCTGATCGGCCGCCGCCTCGTGCACGCGCTGCGCGAGCGCGGCGACGGCGTGACCGTCCTCACCCGCGACCCCGACCGGGCGCGGGCAGCGCTCGGCGACGTCGCCGCCGTCGCCTGGCGCACGCTCGACGAGCCCGCCCCGGCCGCCGCGCTGGAGGGCCGCGACGCCGTCGTGCACCTCGCCGGCGAGAACGTCGCGCAGCGCTGGACCGACGACGCCAAGCGCCGCATCCGCGCCTCGCGCGAGCTGGGCACGCGCAACCTCGTGGCCGGCCTGCGCGCGGCGCAGCCGCGCCCGCGGGCGCTGGTGGCGTCCTCGGCCGTCGGCTACTACGGCCCGCACGGCGACGAGCCCGTGACCGAGGCCGCGCCTCCGGGGCGCGACTTCCTGGCCGAGGTCTGCGCCGCGTGGGAGCGCGAGGCGGCCGCCGCGGGCGACCTCGACGTCCGCGTCGTGCACGTGCGCACCGGGGTGGTGCTCGACCGCGACGGCGGCGCCCTGGGGAAGATGCTGCCGTTCTTCCGCATCGGCGCCGGGGGCCCGGTCGCGGGCGGCCGGCAGTACATGGCCTGGATCCACGCCGACGACGTCGTCGGCATCTACCTCGCGGCGATCGACGGCGAGGACTGGCGCGGGCCGGTCAACGCGAGCGCCCCCGAGCCGGTCACCAACCGCGAGTTCTCGCGCGCGCTCGGGCGCGCCCTGCACCGTCCCGCGATCGCCCCCGTCCCCGGCCTCGCCGTGCGACTGCTCTACGGCGACATGGCCGAGATCGTCACGACCGGCCAGCGCGCGGTGCCCGAGCGCCCGCTCGCCCTGGGCTACGCCTTCGCGCACACCGAGGTCGAAGCCGCGCTGCGCGACGCCCTGCGCTAGAGCGACGCTACTTGCGGGCGGAGGTCTTGATGGCCTTCTCGAACACGAGCTTGCCGTTGTGCACCGACCAGGCGCCGTAGGTCGACAGCGTCGTGTCCCCGTTGGCGTCGATCGAGTACGTGCCCACCGCCGAGTCGTGGTTCTTGATCTTGTACATCGCGTCGATCACGGCCTGCTGGTCGTTGCCCTTGTCGCCCGCGTTCTGGATCGCCAGCAGCGTGACCTTCATCGCCTCGTAGCCGAAGATGGCGGCCGGCTCGGGCTCCTTGCCGAACTTCTGCCGGTAGGTGGTGAAGAAGGCCTTCCCCGCCGGCGGGTACAGGCTGGGCACGAGCGTCGGGCTCGTGATGTACGTCACGCGCTGCACCGCCGCTGACAGGTCCGAGGTGAAGCTCGACTCGGCGACGCCGGAGCCGCCGAAGAGCTTCATGTGCGGGTCGGCGTCGTGCACCGCCGCGAAGAGGTCGGGGGCGTTGTCGGCGGTGATCCCGGCGAAGAGCATGCAGTCGGCGCCCGAGGTGACGATCTTCTGGGCCAGGGCGGTGAAGTCGTCGGCGCCGGGGTCGAGCCTCTGGACCTTGAGGACCCGCGGGCCGTTGTCGCGGGTCGCCGCCAGCTCGAACTGGGACGCGAGGTCCAGTCCGAACACGTCGCGGCCACTCACGACGTAGGTGTGCGTGCAGCCCTTGTCGAGCTGGTAGCTGGCCATCGCGGCGGCCTGGACGTCGTTGGCCGGCACGACGCGCGCGAAGTTGCGCTTGCCCGAGGGGTAGTACTTCTGCGGCTCGCCCTTGTCGGCGCCCTGGGCGCGGGTGAATCCCGCCGGGCTGTCCCACGGCGAGACCTGCAGGACCCCGGCCTCGTTGAGGATCGGGATCGACACCGCCGACGCGCCGGCGTTCCCCTCCCCCAGGTACGCGATCGTCGACGGGTCGAGCGCGGCCTTGCGGGCGTTGACCGACGTCTGTCCGGGATCGGACTCGCCCGCAGCGGCCGTGGCGTCGTCGAGCGCGACGTACTTCACCGTGTAGCCCCCGACCCGCCCGCCGGCCTCGGCCAGCGCCAGCTTCTCGGCCTTGATCACCGACTCCGATTGCTCGCGCGCCGCGCCCTGCATCGGCATGCTCGCGTAGATCGTGAGCGTGGTCCGGTTCGCGGCGGTGGACTTCGTGCCGGCGCCCCCGCAGCCCGCCAGAACAGCGGCCGCGACCAGCGAGCAGCAGGACAGTGCCGCGAGTGAACGTCCTGGCACCGGCCCCCCGATCAGGCGTCGCGGTTGGGGAGGTACGACGCGAGGATGCGCATCGTCGCGGCCACCACGACGATCAGCACGGTGATCATGAAGGAGTCGATCGCCTTGACTCCGAGAGCCCACATGACCAGCCAGACGATGAGCCCCAAAGTGGTGGCGACGACGATTCCCATAAGGCGGGCAACGCTACCACGGAGGCCGTCCGGAGCCGCCGTCAGGCGAGCGCCTCGGCGAACTCGCGGACGAGCGCGTGGACCGCGTCGGCCGGGTCGGCGGCCTGCGCCGCGGCGCGCACGAGCCGGCTGCCGACGATGACCCCGTCCGCCCCCGCGTCGGCCGCCTCGCGCGCCTGCTCGGGGGTGGCGATGCCGAAGCCGAGCGCCACCGGGACCTCCGTGCGGGCCTTGGTTCGAGCCACCACGTCGGCGAAGGCGCCCGACAGCGCGGCCCGCTCGCCGGTCGTCCCCGTCACCGACACCGTGTAGACGAAGCCGCGGGCGCTGGCGCCGATCCGGGCCAGGCGATCGTCGGGCGTGGTCGGCGCCACCAGCGGCACGAGCGCGACGCCGCAGGCGTCGCACGCCGCGCGCACGTCCGCGCTCTCCT
The DNA here is from genome assembly GCA_034664395.1 of Solirubrobacteraceae bacterium. Taxonomy (GTDB): domain Bacteria; phylum Actinomycetota; class Thermoleophilia; order Solirubrobacterales; family Solirubrobacteraceae; genus JAOPZW01. The sequence continues at coordinate 17,161 of JAXDHQ010000213.1, forward strand.
CCAGCGGCATGTCGGGCACGATCAGCCCCGCGATGCCGTGGGCCGCCAGCTCGTCGGCGAAGCGCTCGATGCCGCGCGCCATGATCAGGTTGGCGTAGACCATCGCGACGACCGGCATGCGCTCCGCGAGCTCGCGGCCGACCGCGAGGACGCCGTGGGTGGTGGCGCCGGCCCGCAGCGCGGCCGACCCGGCGGCCTGGATGACGGGTCCGTCGGCGAGCGGATCGGTGAACGGGACGCCGAGCTCGACGAGGTCGGCCCCGCCGTCGGCGTAGGCGTGGCCGATGCGCCGCGAGGTCTCGAGGTCGGGGAAGCCGCCCATCAGGTACGGCATCAGCGCCGCTCGGCGCCCGTCCCCCCGGAAGGCGGCGGCGATCGCCTCGCTGCCGGCCGTCATCGCTGGGCCAGGACCTCGGCCAGGTCCTTGTCGCCGCGCCCCGAGCAGCACACGACGTCGAGCTCGGACTCGCTGGCCTGCAGCGCGTGGTACAGCGCGTGGGCGGTCTCGAGCGCGGGGATGATCCCCTCCAGCCGCGTCACGCGCCGGAACGTCTCCAGGGCGTCGGCGTCGCTGACGGCCAGGTAGCGCGCGCGGCCGGTGTCGCGCAGGTGGGCGTGCTCGGGGCCGCTGCCGGGATAGTCCAGGCCGGCCGAGATCGAGTGCGCCTCGAGGATCTGGCCCATCTCGTCCTGCAGGACGGCCGACAGCGAGCCGTGCAGGACGCCCGGGCGGCCGGCGACCGTGAGGGGGGCGCCGTGGCGGCCCGGCTCGAGCGCGTGGCCACCGGCCTCGACGCCGATCAGCTCGACGCCCTCGTCGGGCACGAAGGCGGCGAAGATGCCGATCGCGTTCGAGCCGCCGCCGACGCAGGCGATGACCCGGTCGGGCAGCCGGCCCTCGCGCTCGAGGAGCTGCGCGCGCGCCTCGTCGCCGATCACGCGCTGCAGGTCGCGGACCATCGACGGGTACGGCGCCGGCCCCACGGCCGAGCCGATGATGTAGTGCGTGGTGGCGACGTTGGTGACCCAGTCGCGGATGGCCTGCGACGTGGCCTCCTTGAGCGTCCGCGCCCCGGCGTCGACCGGCGAGACCGTCGCGCCCAGCAGCTCCATGCGCTGGACGTTGGGCTGCTGGCGGCGGACGTCCTCGACGCCCATGTACACGACGCACTCCAGGTCGAGCAGCGCGCAGGCGGTGGCGGTGGCGACGCCGTGCTGCCCGGCGCCGGTCTCGGCGATGACCCGGCGCTTGCCCATGCGCCGGGCGAGCAGCGCCTGGCCGAGCGCGTTGTTGATCTTGTGGGCGCCGGTGTGGTTGAGGTCCTCGCGCTTGAGGTACAGGGGCCGCCCGGCGACCTCGCTCAGCCGCGACGCCAGGTACAGCGGCGACGGTCGCCCGACGTAGTCGCGCAGCAGCGCGTCGAGCCCGTCGCGGAACGCGCGGTCGTCCCAGGCGTCGAGCCACGCCTCCTCGAGCTCGGCCAGGGCCGGCATGAGCGTCTCGGGGACGTACTGGCCGCCATACGGCCCGAACCGGTGCTCGACGCTGGTCACGAGGCCACCTCCACCGCGCTGTCGCGGACCGCGGACACGAACGCGTGCAGCTTCTCGGGATCCTTGACGCCGGGGCTCGCCTCGGTGCCGCTCGCGGCGTCCACGGCGTACGGGTGCACGGCGGCGATCGCGGCGCCCACGTTGTCGGCCGTCAGGCCGCCGCTGAGGACGAGCGGGATCGACGAGCGCCGCGTGCGCACGAGCTCCCAGTCGAAGGTCTCGCCCGTGCCGCCGCGCATCCCCGGGCGGTGGGCGTCGAGCAGGTGCAGGTCGGTGTGGAACGCCTCCAGCGCCTGGATGTCGGCGCCGAGGCGCACGGCCGCGGCCTTCATCACCTTGGCCCCGGTGCGGCGCGCGACCTCGCCGCAGTACGCCGGCCCCTCGTCGCCGTGGAGCTGGACCATCGTCAGCCCCAGGCCGTCGACCATCCCGGTGACCTCGGCCAGCGGCGCGTTGACGAAGACGCCCACGACCTCGACGCGGCGGCGCAGCTCCGCGGCGATGCGCGCCGCCTCGGCGGGATCGCACGCCCGGGGCGAGCCCGTCCACATGATGCACCCGATCGCCCAGGCGCCCGCCTCGACGGCGAGGCGGGCGTCAGCGAGCGACGTGATGCCGCAGAGCTTGATGCGCGGAGCGACGCGATCGTCCATCTCCCCGCATCGTAGGGGTCACGGCGACGTGGCCTGACCCTGGGCCTGCGCCGGCTGCTGGGCGAGGGTCACCTCGACCGTCTTGGTCTGGCGGTTGCGCACGAAGGTGACCTTGACCTTCTCGTCCTGCTTCTTGCTCGCGATCGCGCTGGCGAGGTCCTTGTCGGAGCGGATGGGCCTGCCGTCGACCTTGGTGATGATGTCGCCGCCGAGCTGGACCTGGTTGCCGTCGAGCTGGGCGATGATGTCGCCGCCCCGCAGCCCGGCCTTGTCGGCGGGCCCGTTGGGGACGACGGTCTGCACGAGCACGCCCGAGTCGACCGGCAGGTTGAGCCCCTTCAGCGACGGGTCGATCGTCAGGGTCTGCACGCCGAGGTAGCCGCGGTCGACCTTCCCGGAGCTCTTGAGCTGCGGGATGATGCCGCGGGCGGTGTCGATCGGAACCGCGAAGCCGATGCCGACGTTGCCCGTCGACCCGCTGTTGCCGGTCTCGATCTGCGAGTTGATGCCGATCACGCGCCCGGTCGCGTCGATCAGCGGGCCGCCGGAGTTGCCCGGGTTGATCGGGGCGTCGGTCTGCAGGACGTCGTCGATCTGGAAGTTGTTGGGCGCCTGGATCGTGCGCTTGACCGCCGAGATCACCCCGGTGGTCAGCGTGCGCTCGAGGCCGAAGGGGTTGCCGATGGCGATCGCGGGGTCGCCGACCTGCACGCCGCGCGACGAGCCGAGCACGAGCGGGGTCAGGCTCAGGCCCTTGGGATCGACCTTGAGCAGCGCGAGGTCGGTCGACTCGTCCTTGCCCAGCACGCGGGCGACCGCCGACTGCTTGTCGGCGAACTGGACGGTGACCTTGGTCGCGCCGTTGACCACGTGCGCGTTGGTGAGGATCGTGCCGTCGCGGGCGATGACGAAGCCCGAGCCGGTCGCCTCGCCGCGCTGCTCCTGGGGCAGCCCGAAGTCGAACGGCGACTGCGTGCGCTGCACGACCTCGGAGCGGACGAAGACGACGCCGGGGGCGTCGCGCTTGTAGATGTCGCGGGCGGTCAGGCCGCCCGAGTCGCTGGCGTTGCCGGTCTGCGCGAGCGGGGCCTGCTGGACGACGGTGGTGGTGTGGCCGCCGCCGAGGTGCAGGACGGCGACGAGCCCGATGGCGGCGGCGCACCCGAGCACGGCGGAGAGGAGAGCGGCGGTGAGCACGCGTGGCTGCATGGGACCCAGGATGCGTCCGCGGGGTTAAGACCGCATGAAGGCTCGGTCAGACTTCCTAAAGAGGCTCGGCCTCGCCGCGCTCCAGGCCGCTGAGGGCCCGGCAGGCAGCTTCGACGTCGCCCGCGCGCATCAGGCTCTCGCCGATGAGCACGGCGTCGACGCCCACGCGCTCGAGGTCGTCGAGCTGCTCGCGCGTGTGGAAGCCCGACTCCGAGACGACGGTCTTGCCGGCCGGCACGTCGCTGAGCAGCTCGTAGGTGCGCTCGACGTCGACCGAGAAGTCGCCGAGGTCGCGGTTGTTGATGCCGATGACGTCGGCGTCGACGACCTCCAGGGCGCGGGCGAGCTCGGGCTCGTCGTGAACCTCGACGAGCACGTCGAGGTCGAGGCCGAGCGCCTCGGCGTGCAGCGCGGCGAGATCGTCGTCGTCGAGCGCGGCGACGATGAGCAGGATCGCGTCGGCGCCCGCCACCGCCGACTCGTAGACCTGGTAGGTGTCGACGATGAAGTCCTTGCGCAGGATCGGCAGCGCGCTGGCGGCGCGCGCCTCGCGCAGGTCGTCCAGGGATCCCCCGAAGTGGGGGCCCTCGGTCAGGACCGACAGCGCCGCCGCGCCCCCGCGCTCGTAGGCCTCGACGATCTCGGTGACCGTGCTGCCGCGGCGGATGTCCCCGGCGCTGGGCGAGCGGCGCTTGTGCT
>JAXDHQ010000214.1:0-4874 GCA_034664395.1 Solirubrobacteraceae bacterium
GAGCGGTCAAAGGGGCCTGACTGTAAATCAGGTGGCTCAGCCTTCGAAGGTTCGAATCCTTCCCCCGCCACTCTCGCGGGCGGGACGGAGAGCGGTCAGCGCGCCGTCCAGCCCAGGTCCATCGTCACCGGCACGCCGGTGAACGACCGGCCCGTCGGTCCGGCCAGGAAGGCGACCGTCTCGGCCACCTCGGAGGGCTCGACGAGGCGCTTGATCGCGTGCGGCGCGAGGATGACCTGCTCGAGCACGCGATCCTCGGCCATCCCGTGGGCCCGGGCCTGATCGGCGACCTGCGCCTCGACGAGCGGCGTGCGCACGTAGCCCGGGCACACCGCCGTGACCGTGATGTCGTGCTCGGCGCCCTCGAGGGCGAGCGTCTTGACCAGGCCGAGGACGCCGTGCTTGGCCGACACGTAGGCCGACTTGTACGGCGAGGCGGCCAGCGCGTGGGCGGAGGCGATGACGACGATGCGCCCCGCGTCGCTCTCCTTCAGCGCCGGCCACGCGTACCGGGCCAGCAGGAACGGGCTGGTCAGCAGCAGCGCGACCATGGCGTCCCAGCGGTCCTCGGGGAAGTCCTCCACCGGCGAGACGTGCTGGAAGCCGGCGTTCGGGACCACCACGTCGAGGCGGCCGTGCGCGTCGAGCGCGGCCTGCACCGCCTCGCGGTTGCCCTCACGCGTGGTGAGGTCGACGGCGACCGCCTGGCCCGGCGTGTCGTCGTGGGGCTCGAGGTCGGCGCTGATCACGTGGGCCCCGCCGGCGAGCAGGCGCTCCGCGATGGCGCGACCGATCCCACTGGCGGCGCCGGTGACGAGCGCGACGCGTCCCTTGAGGTCGTCCATGCGCCGCGAGGCTAGCGCGTCGCTACGCTGGGTCTCATGTCCGACGGCTGCGACACCGGCGTCTGCGGGGCCGACGTCCCGCCCCTGATCGGCTCGGTGCTGACCGGCACCGGCCTCACGCTGGCGCAGGCCGTCGCCGCGCTCGAGCGCGGCGAGTCGCCGGCGCTCACGGACGTCCAGCGCCGGATCGTCGAAGAGGAAGCCCTCAGACGGGCAGGCGCGAGCGCTCGTCGATGACGGCGACGAAGGCGTCGACGACGCCGCCGTCGAACTGACTGGCGACGCCGGCGCGCAGCTCCGACAGCGCGGCCTCGGTGCTCATCGGCGGCCGCCACGGCCGCTGGGAGACCATGGCGTCGAAGGCGTCGCACACGGCCACGATCCGGGCGCCGAGCGGGATGTCCTCGCCGGCCAGGCCGTCCGGGTGGCCCGTGCCGTCGACGCGCTCGCGGCTGGAGCGCACCAGCGCGGCGACGTCCTCCAGGCCGCGGGCGCGCAGGAGGATGCGCTCGGCGATCACCGGGTGGTCGCGCACGTAGTCGAGCTCGGCATCGGTCAGCGCGCCGGCCTTGCCCAGCAGCGTGTCGGGCACGGCGATCTTGCCGAGGCCGTTGAGCTGGGCGGCGAGGCGCACGTGGGCGCGCTGCGTGGCGTCGAGCCCCATCCGGGCCGCCACCGACTCGGCGAGCTCCGCCGGGCCCAGGGCGTGGTCGCCGGTCAGCGACAGCGCGTCGGCGAGCGAGGCGGTCGTCGACGCCTCCCGCGGCTTGGGGTCGGCGGCGCGGCGGGCGACGTCGGCGCGGGCGTCGGCCAGGCGCATCGCCTCGCTGGCGCTCGCGGCCTCGCGCGGCATCGCTACGCGGCCGACGGCGGCCGACACGCTGAACCCGTGGCCCTGCTCGCGCAGGGCGAGGATCACGCGGCGCTCGAGGCCGTCGAGCTCGCGCCCGGCGCCGTCGACCAGCACGCAGAAGGTGGTCCCGCTCGGGCGGTAGGCGGTCGTCCCGTCGCGCAGGCTGCCCTGCAGCGCCTGCGCCATGCGGTGCAGGAGGGCGTCGCCGGCGCGATGGCCGAACGCGGTGTCGTAGGCGGCGAAGCCGTCCACGCGCGCGAGCAGCAGGGTCGCGGGCGCGCCGGCGGCGACGCGGGCGTCGAGGTCGGCCTGGAAGCGGGGCCGCCCCGGCAGGCCGGTCACCGGATCTGCCTGCTGGGCGTCGTGCGCCCTGGCCCGCAGGACCCGGTTGGCGCGCCACAGCAGGACGGCGGCGATGAGCGGCGGGACGGCGAGGAGCGCAGCGACCATGTCCATGTATCGGCGCGGCGGGCGCCGGACTTCAATGCGGCCGGAAGGAGCGGTCCCCGTCGAGCACGACCGTCAGCAGCGCCTCGACCACGTCGGGGTCGAACTGGCGGCCGGCATGGCGGCGCAGCTCGGCCGCCGCCTCGTGCGCGCCGATCGCATCGCGGTAGGAGCGGTCGGAGGTCATCGCGTCCCACGCGTCGCAGGCGAGCACGATCCGGGCGCCGAGCGGGATGTCCTCGCCGGCCAGGCCGTCCGGGTAGCCGCCGCCGTCCCAGCGCTCGTGGCTGGAGCGCACCACGCGACCGACCGGGCGCAGCGCCTCGGCGGCGTTGACGATGCGCTCGCCGATGACCGTGTGCTGGCGGACGAACGCCCACTCCTCCTCGCCGAGCGGCCCGGAGTTGTGGAGGATCGCGTCCGGGATCGCCACCTTCCCGATGTCGTGCAGCTCGGCGGCGCGGACGACGACGTCGAGATCCTCGGCGTCGAGGCCGAGCTGGCGGCCGACGACGCGCGCGAGCGACGCCACGTCGCGCATGTGGCGCTGGAGGTCGGGCTCGCGCTCGGCGAGGACGGCGAGCAGGACCTCGCGCGCCTGGCCCTGCGTCGCCCGGCGCCCGTGCTTGAGCGCGTACATGCGATGGTCGGCCAGGCGCAGCGCGTCGCCGGCCGTCACGGCGTCGCGCGGCAGCGTGACGAGCCCGTACGAGGCGTCGACCGCGTAGGGCTCGGCGCTCTCCGACAGCGACGCGACGGCGGCGAGGATCACCGGGTCGTCGGCCTCGGCGTGGCGGTCGAGCAGGGCGCAGAACTCGTCGCCGCCGAGGCGGTACGCGTGCCCGTGCCCGTCGACGGCCGCCTGCAGGTCGATGCCCAGGCGCCGCAGCAGGGCATCTCCCGCAGCGTGCCCGAAGGCGTCGTTGTACTGCTTGAAGCCGTCGAGGTCGAACAGGGCGAGCGTGCGCGGGCTGATCGAGTTCGCCTCGGCCGCCGCCTGCTCGAGATCGATCATGAGCGCGCGGCGGTTCGGGAGCCCGCTGAGGCCGTCGGTGAGCGACTCGTGGCGGCTGACGGCCAGCAGGCGCACGTTGTCGCGGAAGAGCTGGGCGCCGCGGAGGACGGCCAGGACCAGCGCCGAGGCGGCGAGCAGCGCCGCCACGTCGTCGACGTGGCTGAACTGGCCGACGAGGAGCACGCCGAGAGCGACGGCGGCGAAGCCGACGGTGAACGGCAGCGTCCGGCTGCCCAGGTCCTCGACGGTCCGGACGGGAGTCCGCTGCCACGCCGCCAGCGCGGTCAGCGCCATGCCCAGCGGCCACAGCGTGTCGACCCACGAGCCGGCCACGTACGTGCCGGCGGCCTCCTGGTAGCTGAAGACGGCGTCGGCCACCGCATTGCACGCCTGACCGAGCCCGAGGAGCACCCAGGAGCGGTCCAGGCGCCAGCGGTTCATCGCCATGGCGCCGACGACGAGGCTCAGCAGGCCGAGGTCCTCGACCGGGTAGGCGAGGTTGACGACCACCTCCGCGACATTGCCCTTGGTGACGTCGACGAGCGTCGGGGCCACGAGCGCGGCGGCGATGGCCGCGATGGTCAGCGCGCCGACCGCGCCCTCGAGCCACTGCACCGACCGCAGCGGACGCATCCGCGCGCGGAGCAGCAGGATGACGCCGGCGTAGACGGCGAGGTAGCTGCCGAGGTAGAGGCCGTCGGAGACGTTGGGGTAGGGGGGGTCCTTGAGGGCGTTGAGCCACAGCGTCCACACGAGGTCGCCGCACGACCACAGCAGCAGGCCGATGCCGATGGCGGTCCATGCCGCGCGTTCGCGGCGACGGCGCACCGCGGCGGTCAGCGCCAGCGCGGTGCCCAGGAGCTCGCACGCGGTGTAGACCCAGTCGGTGACGACGGAGTCCAGCGCGCCGTGGCCGACTCCCGTGACGGCGTGCAGCGCGTGCAGGCCCACGCCCAGCGCGAGGACGGCAAACGAATATCGGATGGCGGTGGGCGGCATCTCCCACCTTCGTGATCGGCCGCCGGCGCTGGAGCTTTTGCGCGGCGCCGCTGCGCAACGCACGTGGCCGTGCGCCACGATGCGCCTCCGGTCGGCACAATGTGCCCGCGATGCCCCAGATCTCCAAGAGGCGCCTGCTGCCCTTCGTCGTCCTCCTCGCCCTGGCGGTCGCCGCCGGCGGCTGCGGCGGAGGCACCGAGAGCGCAGCCGACAAGGCGGCGGCGAAGGCCGAGCAGGAGGCCAAGAACCAGAAGCCGCTTCCCCAGCCCAAGCCCGTCAGCGCGCAGGTCGTCAAGCCGACGGCCGGCGAGGCGGACATCAACACCAAGCCCACGGTTCCGAAGGGCGCCGGCGCCGCGCCGGCCGACCTCAAGGCCGAGACGCTCATCGCGGGCAATGGGCCCGCGATCCAGAACGGCCAGCAGGCGACCGTCCAGTACGTCGGCGTGACCTACGCCGACGGCAAGGAGTTCGACACCTCCTGGGCCAAGGGCAAGCAGCCGTTCACGTTCGCGCTCGGGTCCGGCCAGGTCATCCAGGGCTGGGACCAGGGCGTGCTCGGGATGAAGGTCGGAGAGCGCCGCCGGCTGACGATCCCGGCGAACCTCGCCTACGGCGCGGCCGGGTCGCCGCCGAAGATCGGGCCCAACCAGGCCCTGATCTTCGACATCGACCTCAAGAAGATCGGCTGAGCGCCTAGCGCAGCGTCACCTCG
>JAXDHQ010000215.1:0-10254 GCA_034664395.1 Solirubrobacteraceae bacterium
GATGCCGAGCGGCGCGACCTCGGCCGCGAGCTGGCGCGTGAAGGCCTCCAGCGCGCCCTTGCTCGCCGTGTACGCCAGCTCCCCGGGCATCGGCCCCAGGAACTGGCCCGAGACGACGTTGACGATCCGTCCCGGCCGGCCGGCGCGGGCGAGCAGGACGCTCAGCAGCATCGGCGCGCGGACGTTGACGGCGTGGTGGGCGTCGATCGTCGCCGCGTCGAGCGCGTCGTAGCCGTCGCGCGTGGACATGGCGGCGTTGTTGACGAGCACGCTCGGGTGCCCGATCCGCTCGGTGACCGCGTCCATCAGCCGCTCGGGCGCCTGCACGTCGGCCAGGTCGGTCTCGAAGGCGGTTCCCGGCACGTCGGCCGGCGGCTCCTCGCCCGGCATCACGGTGAAGGCGACCGTCGCCCCGCGCGCCGCCAGCGCGCGCACGCACGCCGCCCCGATCCCGCGCGAGCTCCCGGCGCCGGTGACGAGCGCGATCATCCGCCGTAGCGGTTGGTGATCGGCATCCGGCGGTCGCGGCCGAACGCCTTGGAGGTGACCTTGATCCCGGGCGGGTTCTGGCGGCGCTTGTACTCGGCCCGGTCGACCATGCGGATGACGCGGTCGACGTCCTCCGCCGGCAGCCCGCGCGCGATGAGCTGCTCGCGCCCGAGGTCCTGCTCGACGTAGCCCTCGAGGATGGCGTCGAGCACCTCGTAGGGCGGCAGCGAGTCGTCGTCGCGCTGGTCGGGACGCAGCTCGGCCGACGGCGCCCGCGTGAGGATCGACTCGGGCACCGGCGAGCGCTCGTCGCGGCGCGCCCGCTCGCGCACGAGCCGGTAGACGAGCAGCTTCGGGACGTCCTTGATCACCGCGAACCCGCCCGCGCTGTCGCCGTAGAGGGTCGAGTAGCCGACCGACATCTCCGACTTGTTGCCCGTCGTCAGCACGAGCCATCCGAACTTGTTCGACAGCGCCATGAGCAGGTTGCCGCGGATGCGGGCCTGCAGGTTCTCCTCGGTGAGGTCGGGCTCGCGGTCGGCGAAGACCTGCCGCAGCAGCTCGTCGTAGCCCTCCATCGGCTCGCCGATCGGCAGCTCGAGCAGCTCGACGCCGAGGTTGGCGGCGAGCTCCTTGGCGTCGTCGCGCGTGCCGCTGGAGGAGTACGGCGACGGCATCGTCACGCACGTCACGCGCTCAGGGCCCAGCGCGTCGACGGCGACCAGCGCCACCAGCGTCGAGTCGATCCCGCCCGACAGGCCCAGGACGACGTGCTCGAAGCCGGTCTTGGCGACGTAGTCGCGCGTTCCGAGCACGAGCGCGGCGTAGACCTCGGCGTCCTCGTCGAGCAGGTCGGCGACGGGGCCGCCGGGCGCCGCGGGGTCCGAGCGGCCCTCGGTGGCGAACGCGCCCAGCATGGCGACGTCGGAGGCCACCTCGCGCGCCGCCGGGCGCTGGCGCGTGTCGCGCAGGCGCGCCGCGCCCGCCGCCTCGACGTCGACGTCGGCGATGAGCAGGTCCTCGGCGAACTGCGGCGCGCGGGCGATGACGTCGCCCTCGTGGTCGACGACGAACGAGTGCCCGTCGAAGACGAGCTCGTCCTGGCCGCCGACCAGGGCGCAGAACGCCACCGCGGCGAGGTTGTCGCGCGCGCGCTGGGCGATCATCCGCTCGCGCTCGCGCCCCTTGCCCGCCTGGTAGGGCGAGGCGGAGATGTTGATCACCAGCCGCGCGCCGGCCAGCGCCTCGTCGGTCATCGGCGGCCCGGGGACCCAGATGTCCTCGCAGATCGTCAGGCCGACCTTGACGCCGTCGATCTCGACGATCGCCCCGCCCGGTCCGCGCTGGAAGTAGCGCAGCTCGTCGAAGACGCCGTAGTTGGGCAGGTTGACCTTGCGGTAGATCGCCTGGACCGCGCCGTCGGCGCAGACGGCGGCGGCGTTGTAGGCGTCCTCGGCGCGCTCGGGGAAGCCGACGACGGCCACGATCCCCTGCGCGTCGGCGGCGATGCGATCGACCGCGGCGCGCGCGTCGGCGAGGAAGTGCTCCTTGAGCAGCAGGTCCTCGGGCGGGTAGCCGCTGACCGCGAGCTCGGGGAACAGCGCGAGCTGGGCGCCGGCCTCGCGGGCCCTGGCGAGCTGCTCGCGGATCTTCGCCTCGTTGCCGGCGATGTCGCCGACCGTCTGGTTGAGCTGGGAAAGCGCGACTCGCATCGGCGGGAACGCTACCCGGCCTCCGATCGCGCAGAGCGCGCGCCGCGCTAGGCGGGGGAGGCCGGCGCCCGGCCGCGGCGGCGGCGAGGCCTGCCGCCGGCTCCCCGGACCCCCGCCGCGCGCTCCAGATCCGCGATCGCGCGCTCGAGGTCGTGCCCGAGGGCGTCGAGGTCCGGCATCGCGTCGTAGTCGCCGAGGAGGCCGAAGCCGAGGCGGCCGTTGTAGCTCATGATCGCGATGCCGAGCGCCTGGTTGCGGGCAAGCGGGACGACGGGGTAGAAGCGCTCGAGCCGGCGGCCGAGGAGGTAGAGCGGCACCTGCGGGCCCGGGACGTTGGTGACGACGAGGTTGAACAGGCGCTGGCGGGCCTGCAGGCGCGCCGCCTGGGACATGATCGTGGGCGGCGCGAAGTCGGCCAGCGCGGTCAGCGCGACCGCGCCGACGGCCTGGCCGGACTCCTTGAGGCCGCGCATCGCCCCGCTGACCTCGGCGAACACCGTCCGCGGGTCGCGCTCGCCCACCGGCAGCGGCGCCCACATCGCCGCCACGCGGTTGCCCAGCGCGCCGCGCTGGGCGTCGGCGCGCACGGAGACCGGCACCATCGCCTTCAGCACGAGGTCGTCGGTCGGCTCGCCGCGGCGGCGCAGGAAGCGCCCGAGCGCCAGCGCCACGGCGGCGAGCACCACGTCGTTGAGCGTGCCGCCGAGCGCGTCCTTGATCGCCTTGAACCGGGGCAGGTCGGCGTCGACCCAGGTGTAGCGCCGGTGCGGCCCGATGGGCACGTTGAACGGCGTCGGCGGCGCCGCGCGCATGCCGGCCCACGCCATCGCGCCCAGGCCGACGAGCCGCTCGCCCGCCTCGGCCAGCGCGTGGCGCGGCGCGCGCGTGAGCGCCCGCAGCCCTCGCGCCGCCTCGGCCGGCACCGTGGCGCGCTCGAGCAGCGCCTGGGCCAGCAGCTCGGCGTCGGCCGGCTCGGGGCGCGGCACCCACTGGCGCGCCTCGCGCGCCGGCGGCGTCGGGTCCGGCGAGGTGTCGAACAGCACCGAGGTGACGTCCACGCCGCTGACGCCGTCGACGAGCGCGTGGTGGGTCTTGGCGACGATGGCGAAGCGCGTCCCGCCTTCGAGCCCCTCGACGAGGCTCAGCTCCCACAGCGGCTTGGTCCGGTCCAGCGGCCGCGCGAACAGCCGCGCCGCCAGGAGCTTGAGCTGCTCGTCGGAGCCCGGCTCGGGCAGCGCGCTGTGGCGCACGTGGTAGCGCAGGTTGAAGTGGGGGTCGTCGACCCACACCGGCCGGCCCTGGCCGAGCGGGACGTGGGCGAGCTTCTGCCGGTAGCGAGGCACGAGGTGCAGGCGCGCGTCCAGGGCCGCGACCAGCTCGTCGTAGCCCGGCGGGTCGCCCTCGAAGACGAGGATCGAGGCGACGTGCATGTGCGCCCCGCCGCGCTCGAGGTGCAGGAAGCCCGCGTCGAGCGCCGTCAGCCGATCGCGGTGGCCCATGCGCCGATGCTCACACGTCCTCCCGTCGGGGACAACCTTCAACAGCACGTGTAGAGAACGCGAACAGTAGGTATACGCCGCCCGTGACGCTCAGCGATCCCGCCACCTTCGCCCGGGCCTACGAGGACCACGCCGCCGGCGCCTACCGCGCCGCGCTGCGCATCCTGGCCAACCCGGCTCAGGCGCAGGACGTCGTCCAGGACGTGTTCGTGCGGCTCTGGCGCTCTCCCCACCGCTTCGACGCCCGCCGCGGCGACCTGGGCGCGTACCTGCGGCTCATGGCCCGCAGCCGGGCGCTGGACCTTTGGCGCGAGCGCCAGGCGGCCGGCCGCGCGTCGGCCCGCCTGCTGGCGACCGTCCACGCCGACGAGCCGCGAGCCGACGAGCGCCCCGCGCACGTGGCCGAGCGCGAGAGCGAGCGCCGCGCCGTGCGGGCCGCCCTGGGGGCGCTGCCGCATCCGCAGCGCGAGGCGATCGTGCTCGCCTACTGGGGCGGGCTGACCGCCGACGAGATCGCCCGCCGGGCGAACGTGCCGCTGGGCACGGCCAAGAGCCGGATCCGCCTCGGCCTGGCCAAGCTGCGCGCCGAGTTCGGCGCCGCAGCGGGGCCGATCGCCGCCTAGCGCTAGGGTCAGCCGGGCCTTGCCGATCAACGGAAGCACCTTCGACGAGCGCCTGCTGCCGGTCTACCTCGAGGGCCGCGAGCTCCTCGCGGACGTCGACTGGTTCGACGCCCACACCCACATCGGGCAGAACGACCCCGACGGGCGCAAGGCGACCGCGGAGGAGATCATCGGCGGCCTCGACGCCGCCGGCCATCGCCGCGCGCTGGTCTTCGCCATGCAGGAGCCCGACGGGTACGGACCGGCGAACGACGCGGTCCTCGCCGCCGCCGCGGCCTCGGAGGGACGCCTCGTGCCGCTGGCGCGGATCGCGCCCAACGCCGCCGACGCCCTCGACGAGGCGCGCCGCTGCCTGGAGGCCGGCGCGCGCGGCTTCAAGCTCCATCCGCGCTCGGACGCGTTCGGCCTGCCGCACCCGGTCGTCGACGCGGTCGTGGCGATGGCCCACGAGCGGCGCGCGCCGGTGCTGTTCCACGCCGGGCGCGGCATCCCGCACCTGGGAGAGGCGGTCGTCGACCTGGCCCGCCGCTACCCGGGCGCGCGGCTGATCCTCGCCCACGCCGGCATCAGCGACCTCGGCTGGCTCGCCGACGAGGCGGCGGTGCTGCCGAACCTGTTCTTCGACACGGCGTGGTGGAACGTCGCCGACCACCTGCAGCTCTACTCGACGATCCCGCCCGGGCGGATCCTCTACGCGAGCGACATGCCCTACGGGCCGGGCCTGTTCACCGCCTTCTTCTTCGTGCGCGTCGCGCGGGCGGTCGGCCTGCCGCTCGAGGCGATGCGCGCGATCGCCGGCGAGCAGCTCGACCGGGTCGTCGCCGGCGACGAGCCGCTCGACGTCGGACCGGCCCCCGGCGTCGAGGCGGTCGGCCCGCGCGTGATCGAGGCCGAGCGCGTCGTCACCTACTGCTCGGCCGGCCTGCAGGTCGCGATACGCGGCATGGACCCGTCCGAGCCGATCGCCCTGGCGCGCCGGGCGTGCCGGACGTGCCGCGACGGCGAGGTCCGCGCGATGCTGGGCTACGTCGACCGGCTGCTCGAGATCGGCCAGGAGAACGCCGCCGCGGCGCCCGACGTGCCGTTCGCGCTGATGCCCGCCGTCCTGGCGGCGCTGATGCTCGCCGGCACGCCGACCGCCGGCGTGCCCGCAGTGCCTGTGTGACGCGCGTCACACTTATGTCATCAGAGTATGTAGGCTCTAATCCGCATGGCAAGCAGGCGGCTGACGAGCTACCAACCAGCGACGGAAACCGGCGTTGTGTCCGTCCAGATCTGGAGGTTGATCGCCTCCCTCTGCCGCCCGATCGCGCTGGTGAGCTTGCGGATCGTGTCGGCCACGATGCTCGCTGTGTCCCACAGGGAGTCTGTGCGACCTACCCGCGCTTTTCCCGTGAAGATCGCGACCGAGGCCTCGATCGGTCCTGTCACCTTCATTTCAGGGTGCGTGGTACGGCAGGTTGCACGCAGAACTATTGCGCGGTCGTGCAACACACGCCGATCGATCCCGATCTCACAATCGGCAGCAAAATCCGGCTCAAAGCGCAGGTGGCTGTCGTCGAACCGCAGCCCCCAGAGATGGACAAGTCGGTGCTTGTCCTGGTTCCACAGATCGTGGACCGTCCGCAGAGCCCGGCAGTAGGGGTGTCTCATCTGCTGTGGATAGGGCTGCAACGCCTCAACGAATGCCTGTGGGCCTGGCCCAACGCCCCGGATCTTGTACATCCCCCCGGAACTGCTCCAGTCGCCGGTCTTGCGACGCTTCTCGTAGAAGGCGGTCTTCCGGGTGTAGACGGGGAACGAGCTTCCTCGAACCTCCTGCCCCGACCAGTCGATCGTCAGCCAATAGATGGCTTGATCGAGCGCCGATCGCAGGTCGTGAATGGCTTCCCCGAGGATGACGGCCCAATCGACTGGGATCGGCTCGATGATCCGAAGCCGATAGACGTGCTTGCGTCCTTGGTCGTGTACCTCCCGATCGCAAACCCAAGTATCGCCTGCCGTCCAGGCGATCATTTCGCCGTGGAGCGTGTGGAGATGCTGACCCGCTCGCAGGATCTTTCCCTCTATCCCAAGGAGGGCGTTCTGGTCGACCTTCACGCGCGTACCCTCCTAGGCATGACCGATCCGAAGCAAGGCGACGAGCCGACGCAGAAAACGCAACCCAAGCAGGGCAAGCCGATCGAGATCCCCGTGCCCAAGCGCGAGGACTTCGACAAGCTCGTCAAACGCGCCGCGCAGGGGTCCACGGCCGATTCGCCGAACAAGGCATCGTGACGATCGAGCGCGTGTTCCACTGCGACGGCCCGGAGTGCGAGCGACGGGGTCATACGACCCGTCTGCGCCATGAGATGTTCCTCGTGGTCAGCGAGCGCGGCGGGTCCGCTTTGCACTTCTGTGGCTGGGATTGCGTGTTGCGGTACGCGGCGACGAAGGAGCCGGAGCAGATCGTCGCCGGCCCCGGCTCCTTCGACGTGGACGACTAGAGCAGCGGCGCTGACGCGGCGTAGTGCCGCAGGTACGCCACGGCGTTCTCGGCGCTCTGTCGGCGGACGTAGCCCTCCGTCCACCAGATCAGCTCGCGGCCGTAGTTGCCCCAGAAGCGAGCGCGGAAGCCGTCTCGGTCCTGGCGGATCGTGAAGAAGTACTGAGGGTTGGCCACGGTGGGCCTCCTTAGTGCTGGTGTTTTCCTCGTCCCCCGTGGCCCGCCAAGGTCACGACGCGAGGAATGCCCGAGATCTTCCGAGACCCATCGGACGTCTTCGCCCTCGTATAGGTTCCTCGTGCTGGTGTTGCGGACGGGGCCGCTCCCGCCCGCCAACGAATTCTCGGGGGCGGCCCCGGCAGTCTCTAGCTCGCGGCCGCGCGGGCGACTAGCTGCACGAACATCGCACGCCCGTCGTAGCGGGCGTTGTAGCGCCACGCGTACTCGTTCAGGTAGGACTGCAGGTAGCGCGGCGATACCTTCTTGTACGCGCCACGCATCCCCGTCTTGAGGTTCCCGAAGAACCCCTCGATGGTGTTGGTGTGCGTGGTGCCGTCCACGTAGATCCCGGCCGAGTGGTTGATGATGCGATGGTCGATGTACTCGCGGCGCAGCGGCTTGTAGGCCTGCCAGTCGTCGGTGAAGATGATCGATGACGGGTTGACGTTCGCCCGCACGGCTCTACTAAGCGCGGGCCCCCTGCGCGACGGGATGACGCGCAGGCGCACGCGCCCACCGCGCTCGACCATCCCCAGGACCTTCGGCTGCGCCTCGCGCCAGATCGCTGCCTCCGAGCGGGTCATCTTCACGCGGGGCTTGCCGCGCACGGAAGTCTCATCGATCTCCACGTCGCCACCGAGCGGCCCGTCGTCCTCGTCGTTCATCAACTCGGTGCGGATCTTCTTCATCATTCGGTGCGCCGTCTTGTAGGTGACGCCGATCTCGCGCTCAAGCTGCTTGGCCGAGATCCCACAGCGAGTGCTCGCCATGAGGTACATCGCGTAGAACCACAGGTGCAGCGAGGTCGTGGACTTCTCGAAGATCGTGCCCTTCATCGGGTGCACGTGAAGCCCGCATGTGTCGCAGGTGTACGACGCGCGGGTCTTTGTGCGATGGAAGCGACGCGGCCGCTCGCAGCGCGGGCAGTCAGCCGTGTGGCCGTCAGGCGCGAAGCGCTCGCGCCAGAGCCGATCCAGGCACGCCGCGTCGTCGGGGAACTCGCGCATGAACTCCATGAGCGAGTAGTCCGAAGACGACGAAGCCTGACGCTGCGGGTCGTTGCGGTTGTTCGCGGCCATAACCGCAGTATACATACTCTGAAGGTATAAGTGTGACGCGCGTCACAGGAAGCGGCGCCGACGCTGCTACGGTGACGAACCTCTGTTCGATCCGCCGACTCGGCCCCCGTCGTGTGAGGGGCGAGCGGGAGGCGCGCCGCCGACCCTGACCACTGCGGGCCGGCCGCCGACGAGCTCCCGTAGGCGGCTGACCCAAGGAGGGATCGACCTCGCATGAGGCCGACGTTCGAAGGGCGCGCTCGGCGCGCCATCGCGGCGCTGGGCGCCGTCAGTGCGGTGACCGCCATCGTCGTCCTGCCCGGGACGGCGCGGTCCGACGGGGGCGGGGGCGCGCCCACGGCGACCGCCGCGCGGGTGGCCGACATCGCGCCCGGGCATGCCCGGCTCAACGTCATGGCGGGCTCGCGCGCCCACGTGACCGGCCGCGTGAACCCCGTGGCCGCGGGGCTGCGGGCCGCCCTGCAGCGGCGCGCCGGTCGTGACTGGCACACCATCGCGCGCGCCACGACCGACGCCGGCGGCGCGTTCCGCTTCGCGTTCCGTCCCGGCCGGCCGGGCAGCGCGCCGCTGCGCGTGAGCGTCGGCGACGCGCGCCGCGCGGTCGGACGGCTGAACGTCTACCGCCACGCGATGGTCTCCTGGTACGGGCCCGGGCTCTACGGCCAGCGACTCTCGTGCGGCGGCCGCCTGACGCCCCGCACGCTCGGCGTCGCGCACAAGACGCTGCCGTGCGGGACGAAGGTCACCCTGCGCAAGGGCGGGCGGATCGTCCGCGTGCGCGTCGTCGACCGCGGCCCGTTCGTCGGCGGCCGGGAGTTCGACCTCACGTCGGCCACGCGCCATCGCCTGGGGTTCGGCGGGGTCGGGACGCTGCTCGTCGCGGCCTGACGATCGCTGCGCCGAGCGCAGCGCCGTCGGCGCCCGCGCGTACCCTCGGGAGGTTGACCGAGCCTCCCGAGCACCCCCGCCGCGTCATCGCGCACCTCGACTGCGACTCGTTCTACGCGAGCGTCGAGCTGCTGCGCCGGCCCGAGCTCGCCGGTCAGCCGGTGGTCGTGGCGGGCACCGGACCGCGCTCCGTCGTGACCACCGCCAGCTACGAGGCGCGGCGCTTCGGCGTGCACTCCGCGATGTCCGCGGCGCGGGCGCGCCGGCTGTGCCCGCACGCAGTCTTCATCGCGCCCGACTTCGCCGCGTACCGCGCGAAGTCGCGCGAGGTCTGGGAGCTCGTGCGCGAGCGCCTGGACTGCCCGACGCAGCACGTCTCGCTCGACGAGGCCTACGCCGACGTCACGGCGGTCCCCAAGCCGCTGAGCGCGCTGCGCGCCGTCGTGGCCGAGGTCCGCGAGGTGACGGGGATCACGATCTCGGTCGGCGTCGGGCCGTCGCGGCTGGTGGCCAAGACCGCGAGCGACGCCGAGAAGCCGGCCGGGTTCGTCGTCCTCTCGCGCGAGCAGGCGTGCGCGCGCTTCGCCGGCGAGCCGACGCGGCTGCTGCAGGGCGTGGGCCCGCGCACGCAGGAGCGCCTGGCGACGATGGGGCTGACCTCGGTCGGCGACCTGCAGCGCGCCGACGAGGACGTGCTCGTCGCGCGCTTCGGCGACCGGATGGGGCGATGGCTGAAGGCGCGCGCGTTCTTCCACGACGGCTCGGCGGTCGAGTCCTCGCGCGTGGCCAAGAGCCGCTCGAGCGAGACCACCTTCGACGCCGACGTCGACGACCTCGACGCGCTCGAGGCCACGGTCCGGCGCCTCGCGGCCGAGGTCTGCGAGGGCCTGCAGCGCAAGGGCACGCGCGGGCGCACGATCGGCATCAAGGTCCGCCTGGACGACTGGACCAACGCGACCCGCGCGCGCACGCTCGACACCTTCACGAACGACCTCGCGGTGGTGACGGCGGTCGCCGTCGACCTCCTGCGCGCCTATGCGCCGCCGCGGCCGGTGCGGCTCGTCGGCGTGCGCGTGGCCTCCTTCGAGGACGAGCTGCGCACGCCGGTCTCGCCGCCGCGTCAGCTCGCCCTGCCGGTCGAGCCCTACGACCCGGCCACGGCCTCCAGCAGCCGGTCGACGTCCTCGGCGTCGTTGTAGGCGACGACCCCGGCGCGCACCGCGCCCTCGCGCTCGAGGTCGAGCCAGCGCGCGAGCTCGA
>JAXDHQ010000216.1:0-8481 GCA_034664395.1 Solirubrobacteraceae bacterium
CCCTCGGTGCCCTGCGTCGCGCAGCGCCGCCCGCGATCGAGGTGAGCGACGAGAAATGCACCGTATGCGGGCAGAATTCGTCGAGCGCGAGCACGGCGAGCCCACATCCGGGCACCTGTCGCCGCCCGTAGGCGGCGGCTGGCCCGCAACCGGCAATGACCGGTGGAGCCGGCCGGCCAACGCCCCCAGCCACCACCCGCGCTGAGGGTCGATGGCCGAGCATCTGCGGCCATCGACAGCGAGGCCGGGGCATCGCGCCCAAGAAGAGCCCGCGACGCGACGCGCGACCACCAACGCCACGACGCCGCCAAAGCAAGCGGCCCCGCGCGGCAGCCACACGCCGGCAGCCACCGCCACCCGACCACCGACGCCGGCAGCAAGAGGCCTAAGCCGCCACCGAAGCGATCGCCTCGACCGCCAGCGCGTAGTGCTCCTCGCTCAGGCGGATGTGCGACTGCTGGCTCATCGACCGCGCCGCGACCCCGATCGCCTCGACGGGCGGCGCGGTCTCCAGGTGCGGGATGACGAGCAGCGCCTCGACCGCCACCGACCACGGCCAGCGCGCGGGATCGGAGGTGTGGCGCACGCGGTCGGTGGGCTCCTCGACGGCCTCGACGACGGCGAAGACGCGCCGCCAGCCCGCGGCGTAGTAGACGAGGCGGTCGCCGGGGACGATCCGCGGCCGGCGCGGGAACCCGGTCCGCTTGAGGATCGAGGCGCGGCCGTCGGCCACCCACGCCTCGGACAGCGACCCGCGGGCGTGCCCGATCCCCTTCAGCCAGTGCGCGCGCACGCGGCAAGCATGGCGCGATGACCTGCGCGGCGGCCGCCCGGCCTCAGGCGGCGGACCGGACGGCGGCCTGCGCGGCCCACGTCTCGGCGAAGGCGGTGACGACGCGCGGGTCGAACTGCGAGCCGGCGCAGCGCTCGAGCTCGGCCAGCGCCAGCTCGGGCTGCATGCCGACCCGGTACGGGCGGTCGGCGACCATGGCGTCGAAGGCGTCGCAGACGGCGACGATGCGCGCGCCGAGCGGGATGTCCGCGCCCGCGAGCCCGTCGGGATAGCCGGAGCCGTCCCAGTGCTCGTGGCTGGCGCGCACGAGCGCCGCGACCTGGCGGAGCGCCGGCGCCGCGGCGACGATGCGCTCGCCGATGATCGTGTGGCGGCGGATGAAGCCCCACTCGTTCTCGTCGAGCGGGCCGGGCTTGTCGAGGATGGCGTCGGGGATCGCCATCTTGCCGACGTCGTGCAGCTCGGCCGCGTGGCGGACGTGCTCGAGCTCCTCGCCGGCGAGCTCCAGTCGCAAGGCGACGGACTCGGCCAGCGCGGCGACGCCGTTGAGGTGCTCGCCGAGGTCGGGGTGGCGCTCCCACAGCGCGCGCAGCAGGACGTCGCGGGTCTGGCTGCGCGCGGACGTGCGGCCGCCGTGCTTGTGCGCGTACATCCGCTGGTCGGCCAGGCGCAGGGCCTCCTCGGCCTCGGTGGCCTCGAGCGGCAGCGCGATGGCGCCGAACGAGCACGTGACGTCGAAGCCGTCGCCGTGCTCGCTGAGGGTCGAGGCGGCGACCGCGGCGGTGCGATCGGCGTCGTCGCGCAGCGGCAGCAGGACGCAGAACTCGTCGCCGCCCATCCGGTAGGCGCGCCCGCTGCGCGATACGTGCGCGCCGAGCTTCGCGCCGAGGCGCTGCAGCAGCGCGTCGCCGGCCGGGTGGCCGAAGGAGTCGTTGTAGTGCTTGAAGCCGTCGAGGTCGAAGAGCGCGAGGACGGCGGGCTCGTCCTCGCCCGAGACCACGCGCTCGAGGTCGCGCGTGAGCGCGCGGCGGTTGCCCAGGCCGGTGAGGGAGTCGGTCAGCGCCTCGCGGCGGCTGCTGGAGAGCATGCTGGCGTTCTCGCGCAGGCTGAGCGACAGGCGGGCGAAGACCGTCAGCAGCGAGGCGGCAGCCAGGACGACCGCGATCGGGTTCAGCGAGCCCAGGGCCGCGATGACGAGCAGGCCCAGGCCGAGGCTCGCGAACGCCAGCGGGAACAGCGTGAAGCGCGCCGCCCCACGATCCTCGGCGCGGGCGACCCCGCGGGCCGGCTGCCACGCCGCGGCGGCGAAGAGCACCAGGCACGCGGTCCAGCCGTTGTCGAAGAGGCTCGGGTAGACGTAGGTCTCGTCGGCGACGGTGATCAGGTAGTAGGAGTCGGCGATCCAGAACAGGACGATGCCGAGCCCGAGCAGGGTCCAGGTGCGGTCGGCGCGCCACCCGCGCAGGGCGAAGGACGCGACCACGACCGACAGCAGGATGAGGTCGCCGATCGGGTAGGCGAGGTTGGTGGCGACGCCGAGCGGGTTGCCGCCGACGGTCTTGAGCACCGCCTGCAGCACCACCGCGGCGCTCATGGCGCCGGCGGCGAGCGCGGCGGTCAGGCCGTCGACCCACAGCGTTCGCGGCGCGTTCGGGACCCGCTCGCGCAGGAGCAGGCACAGCCCGGCGAAGACGAGCGGATAGAAGGCGAGGTAGCCGATGTCCGAGATCGACGGGACCGGGATGACCTTGCGGTCGGCGAGCACCAGCGTCCAGTAGATGTCGGCCACCGACCAGCACAGCGACCCCACCCCGATGAGCGCCCAGGCGACCCGCTCCCTGCCGCGCAGGAGGCGCGCCCGCGCCAGCGTCAGCACCGAGGCCGTGGTGATCACGGCCCAGTAGCCGGGCTTGTGGAACACCGGCCCGTCGAGCAGCGAGTGCAGCGGACCGATCTCGGCCTCGTACAGCACCGTCCACCCCGCGAGCAGGGCGACCAGCGCGCGGACGACACGTCCTCCCTTCATGTCGGATGGGATCGGCCCTGATTCCGGGATCTTGAGCTTTTCCGACCGGTTCTCGACAGGACATCAACCTTCGGGGACGGCGTGCCGACAACCGCGGTATGCGCACGCGCACCCGCGCCCTGCTCGCCGCGATCGCCGTGGCCGTCCTCGGGGCCCTCCTCCTGGCCAAGCTCGGCCTGGAGACGATGGCCTTCACGGACTACGAGAACGAGTCCGAGCCCTCGTTCCTGGCCCTGCGCCACGGACATCTCGCCGGCTTCCTCGACCACCTCCCCGCCTACGGAGGCTCGCTGATCCTGCGCTCGCCCTTCGCGCTGCTGCCGGGCCTGTGGCACGGCGGCGACCTCGCCGTGTTCCGCTCGGTGGCCGCGCCGTGCCTGCTCGCGGCCGCGGCGCTCGCCGTCGTCCTCTGGCGCCGGGCGCGCTCGCTGGGCCTGGGCGCCGGCGCGGCGTGGCTGGCGCTGATCCTCGTCTCCGCGCACCCGCTCGCGCTGCGCGCCCTGGAGATCGGCCACCCCGAGGAGCTGCTCGGCGGCGTGCTCTGCGTGGCCGCGGGACTGGCGGCGGCCAACCGCCGGCCGCTGCTCGCCGGAGCGCTGCTCGGCATGGCCATGGCCAACAAGCCGTGGGCGGTGCTGGCCGTGCTCCCCGTCGTCCTCATGCTTCCCGCCGCGCGCGTGCGCGCGATCGCGCTCGCCGGCGCCGTCGCGGGCGCCGTCATGGCGCCCATGCTGCTCCTCGGCAACGCCGGCCTGGCCGGCACGGTCGCCGTCGCGCACGGCAGCGGCGCGATCTTCCAGCCGCGCCAGCTCTGGTGGTTCCTCGGCCACCACGCTCCCGGCCCCGTCGACCCGCACGTCCTTCACGCCGGCTATCGCATCGCGCCGGACTGGGTCGCCCACGTCAGCCACCCGGCGGCGCTGCTCGCCGGCCTGCTCCTGGCCGCGGTCGCCGGCTGGCGCCGGCGCCTGCTCACGCCCGCCGAGGGCTTCGGCCTGCTGGCGCTCGTCCTGCTCGCCCGCTGCCTCCTGGACACCTGGAACACCGACTACGCCCAGCTGCCGGTGTGCCTGGCGCTCGGGGCGTGGGAGGTGCACGCCCGCCGCGCCCCCGTCGTGACGCTGGCGGTCACCGTCGTGGCGTGGACCGCGTTCGAGTTCGGCCCCGGCCGCCTCAGCCCCGACCTGCAGGCCGCGATCTTCCTGGCCTGGAGCGTTCCGCTGGCGATCGCGCTCGGGCTCGGCGTGCTGCATCCGAAGGGAGCGCGGCGCCTGGCCGCCCGCGCCGCAGCGGCCGCCGAGCGCTGGGTCCCGACGCTCGCAGCCGCCGCCCGCCCGACGGCCTAGGCGACGACCTGCAGCTCCTTGGGGAGCGACGAGACGACCTCGGCGCCGTCGTCGGTGACGACGACGAGGTCCTCGATGCGCACGCCGACGGCGCCGGGCACGTAGACGCCGGGCTCGACGGTCACCACCATGCCGGCGGCCAGCGCGGTCTCGCCCTGCTTGGACAGGCGCGGGCCCTCGTGGACGTCGAGCCCGACCCCGTGACCGAGCCCGTGGCCGAAGTGCTCGCCGTGGCCGGCGGCGTCGATGATGCTCCGAGCCACGGCGTCGATCTCGCGTCCGGTCGGGCCCGGCCGCACGGCGGCGAGCGCCTCCTCCTGGGCGTGCAGCACGATGTCGTAGACCGCGCGGTCGCGCGGGTCGAGATCGCCGGTGGCGTAGGTGCGCGTGCAGTCCGACGCGTAGCCGTCGAGCTTGGCGCCCCAGTCGATGACGCACAGCGTGCCGGCGGGGATGGCGACGTCGCGCGGCTCCGCGTGCGGCAGGGCGCCGTGGTCGCCGGCCGCGACGATGGGCGGGAACGACGCCGCCTCGGCCCCCATCCGCCGCATGGTGAACTCGAGGTCGAGCGCCACCTCGCGCTCGGTGCGGCCGACCAGCCCGCGGCCGAGGACCTCGGTCAGCGCGTCGTCGGCCAGCCGCGCCGAGGCGCGGATGACCTCGAGCTCGTCGTCGTCCTTGATCGCGCGCAGCTCCTCGACGACGCCGGCGGCGGGGACGAGCTCGATCCCGGGGCGCAACATGCCCGCGACCTTGGCGTGGTCGCGGACGCTCATGCTGGCGTCGTCGAAGCCCAGGCGCAGGTCGCCGGCGGGCAGCGCCTTGACGGCCCCGGCGAGCAGGTCGACGGAGATCTCGCGGCCCCAGGCGGGATCGAGCTGCTCGGCCGACTGCGTGAGGTAGCGGAAGTCGGTCACGAAGCGCCGCGTGCCGTCGCGCCCGACCAGCGCGGCCGCGTTGGAGCCGGTGAACCCGGTGAGCCAGCGGACGTTGTAGAGGTCGGTCACGAGCAGCAGGTCGGCCTCGCGCGCCTCCAGCGCGTCGGCGACGCGGTCGGCGCGATCGGTGGTCACGGCCGTAGTCATGCGAGCTCCTCCTTCAGCCGCTCCAGGGCGGCGCGATAGCCGTCGACGCCCTGGCCGCTGTACGTCGCCAGGCACAGCTCGCGCACGACCGACACGCGCCGCCACTCCTCGCGGCGATCGACGTCGGACAGGTGGACCTCGACGGCGGGCAGCGCGGCGATCTCCAGGGCGTCGCGGATCGACCAGGCGTAGTGGGTCCACGCGCCCGGGTTGACGATGACGCCGTCGGCCATCCCCTCCAGGCGATGCAGGTGCTCGACGAACGCGTTCTCGGCGTTGGTCTGGAAGAAGCGCACCTTGAGGTCGCGCTCGTGGGCGAGCTCCTCGATGCGCTGCTCGAGGCGGTCGTACGTCAGGTCGCCGTAGTGGGCGGCGGGACGACGGCCGAGCTGGTCGAGGTTGACCCCGTGCATGACCTCGATGCGGTTGCGCAGACTCATCGCGCCGACAACTCTCGCACGGCCGACAGCAGCTCGGCCGCCCCGACGTGGTTGCCGATCGTCACCTCGCCCGGCGCCCGGACGAGCACGAACGGGACCGACTCGCCGGTGCGCTTCTTGTCGCGGGCCGTCACGGCGGCCACCGCCTCGGGCTCGGCGCCGTCGAGGCGGGTGGGCAGGCCGGCGCGCTCGAGCAGCCCGGCGACGAGCTCGCGCAGCGCGTCCTGGCCCGACAGCCGCAGCGCGGCGAGCAGCCCCAGCCCGACCGCCTCGCCGTGGCGGTAGTGCCCGTAGCCGGCCACGGTCTCGATCGCGTGCCCGACGGTGTGGCCGAGGTTGAGGACCTGCCGGGCGCCGGCGTCGCGCTCGTCGGCGGCCACGACGCGGACCTTCGCCCGCGCGCACGCGGCGATGACGGCGTCGTCGAGGGGATCGCCGGCGGCCACGCCCTCCCACAGCGACCCGCCCGCGATCAGCGCCGTCTTGACCACCTCGGCGTAGCCGGCGGCCAGCTCGGCGGCGGGCAGCGTGGCCAGCAGCGCCGGATCGGTGAGCACCGCGGCCGGCTGGTGGTAGGCGCCCACGTAGTTCTTGGCCTCGGGCAGGTCGACGCCGGTCTTGCCGCCGTAGGCCGAGTCGACCTGGGCGACGAGCGTCGTCGGGACCTGCACGACCGGCACGCCGCGCTGGTAGGTCGCCGCGCAGAAGCCCGCGAGGTCGCCGACGACGCCGCCGCCGAGCGCGACGACGTGGTCGGCCCGGGTGGCGCCCTGCGCCACCAGCGCGCGCCATACGGCCTCGGCGGTGGCCAGCGTCTTGTGCTCCTCGCCCGGCGGGATCTCCACCATCCCCGACGGATCGGGCACGCGCCCGGCGTGCAGCGCGGCGACGTTCGCGTCGGTGACCACCAGGCGGCGCCCGGCCCGCGGCCACGGCGCGCGCGCCAGCGGGCCGATCCACACCGGGTAGTCGCCCGACGCGCTCGTCGCCCAGACCAGGCGATGGCCCTCGGGCATCGCCTGCAGCGCCGCGACGGCGCGGCGCACCGCGCCGCGGCCGGCGCCGGGAACGACGGCGTCGGCGGCGCGCTCGTACACGGGCGCGCGCTCCCGATACAGCGCGGCGAAGGCCGCGCGATCGCGCGCCAGCGGGCGCCCGGAGCCCTGCACGCGCTCCCATGCGGTCGCGAGGTCCACGTCGACGAGCACGGCCACGTGGCGCTCCAGCGCGGCGCGGACGCGCTGCGAGCCGAGCGTCCCGCCGCCCAGGGCGATCACCCCGCCGTCGGCGCGCTCCAGCAGGCCGGCGGCGAGCTCCTCCTCGGTCGCGCGGAACGCGGCCTCGCCCTCGCGGTCGAAGTACGCCTCGATCGACTCGCCCAGGTGCCGCTCGAGCACCGCGTCGAGGTCGTCGGCTGCCACGCCGAGCGCCGCCGCCGCCTCGCGAGCGGCGCTCGACTTCCCGGCGCCCATGAACCCGATGAAGACGAGAGCGGGCTTCAGCCCCGTCGCCACCCGATGCGCTCCTCGTACCGCGCCACCGCCTCGCGCGCGTCCTCGACGTGATCGCCGCCGAACTTCTCGCGGTAGGCGCTCGCGAGCACGAAGGCGACCATCGCCTCCCCCACCACGCCCGCCGCCGGCACCGTGACCGAGTCGGTCCGCTCGCGCAGCGCCTCGGCGGGCTCGTGGGTGGCGATGTCGACCGAGCGCAGCGGCTTGGTGAGGGTGGGCAGCGGCTTCATCGCGGCGCGGACGAGCAGCGGCTCGCCGGTCGTCATGCCGCCCTCCAGGCCGCCCGCGTGGTTGGTGGTGCGGTGGAAGCCGCGCTCCTCGTCGAAGAAGATCTCGTCGTGGGCGGCCGAGCCCGGCCGCCCGGCGACGTCGAACGCGTCCCCGAGGGCCACGCCCTTGACCGCCTGGATCGAGCACAGGGCGCCGGCCAGGCGCCCGTCGAGGCGACCCTCCCAGCTCGTGTGCGTGCCCAGTCCCGGCGTGAGGCCGAACGCGAGCACCTCGAACACGCCGCCCAGCGACTCGTTGGCCTTGCGCTGGACGTTGATGTGCTCGACCATCGCGCGGCTCGCCTCGGGGTCCAGGCAGCGGACCGGGTCGTCGTCGACGCCGTCGAAGTCCTCCACGGTGAGCGCCTGCTCGGTCGCCGGCGCCCGCACCCTGCCGATCTGCACGACGTGCGAGCGGACCTCGACGCCGAGCGCGCGCAGGAACTCCTTGGCCAGCGCGCCGCCCGCCACGCGCGCGGCCGTCTCGCGGGCGCTGGCGCGCTCGAGCACGTTGCGCACGTCGGTGAGGCGGTACTTCCAGGTGCCGACGAGGTCGGCGTGACCGGGGCGCGGGAGGTGCACCTCGGGCACCTCGGCCTCGACCGGCCACGGGCTCATCCGCTCCTCCCAGTTGGTGAAGTCGCGGTTGTGGACCTGGAGCGCGATCGGGCCGCCCAGCGTGCGGCCGTGGCGCACGCCGGCGGTGACCTGCGCGGTGTCGCGCTCGATCTTCATGCGCCCGCCGCGGCCGTGGCCGAGCTGGCGGCGGGCCATGTCGCGATCGATGGCCTCGCGGTCGAGGGCCAGTCCGGCGGGCAGGCCCTCGACGATGCAGGTCAGTCCCGGGCCGTGCGATTCCCCCGCCGTGATGAGCTTCAGCGCCATGCGGCGCCGAAGTCTATGGGCGGGGGCGCGGGCGGCTCAGTCGTGCAGCTGCCAGTGCCAGACCGGCTCGCCGACGATCGGCGCGGCGTCCTGACGCTGGCGCGTCGACGCCCCGTGCGCGAG
>JAXDHQ010000217.1:0-9792 GCA_034664395.1 Solirubrobacteraceae bacterium
TTCAAGTACGGCCTCGGCGAGGAGTTCATCGACGTCCTGCGCACGCTGCACAAGCTCGGCCTCGACCGCACCGATCCGGTCGAGGTCCGCGGCCAGCGCATCAGCCCGCGCGACGTGGTCGCCGCCACGCTGCCGGACCCCGCCACGCTCGGCGACCGGATGAGCGGACGCACCTGCGCGGGGACGATGGTCACCGGCACCGGTCGCGACGGCGCGCCCCGGGCGACGTACCTGTACCACGTGGTCGACAACGAGTGGTCGATGCGCGAGTACGGCCACCAGGCGGTCGTCTGGCAGACCGCGGTCTGCGCCTGCGTGGGCCTGGAGCTGCTCGCCGACGGCACGTGGTCGGGCGCCGGCGTGCTCGGGCCCGAGGCGTTCGACGCTGCCCCCTACCTCGAGCGCCTCGCCGACTACGGCAGCCCCCACGGGGTCGACGAGCGCGCCCCGGGATAGGTCGCCCGTAGGTCCCTGGCCGACGGGCCCGCCGGAGCCTCGACGGCTGAATCGCCCTACATCGTCTCCGGCGCCGTGACCCCGAGCAGGTCCAGCGCGCGGGCCAGCGTGCGCTGGGTCACCACGCTCAGGCGCAGGCGCCAGTCCTCGACGGCGCGCGGCTCGGCGCCCACGACCTGGCAGTCGCGGTAGAAGGCGGTGAAGACCTGCGCCAGCTCGAGCGCGTACGCGGCGATCCGGTGCGGGGCGCGACGCTCGGCCGCCTCGGCGACCTCGTCGGGGAAGGCGAGCAGCTTCTGGACCAGCGTGCGCTCGGACGGGTGCAGCTCGACGTCGAGCCCGGTGGCGTGCAGCGCCTGCGCCACGCGCTCCTCGCCCGCCTTGCGCCGCACCGACGCGATCCGGGCGTGGGCGTACTGGACGTAGTAGACGGGGTTCTCGGCCGACTGCTCGCGCGCGAGGTCGAGGTCGAGGTCGACCGTCGAGTCGTGCGAGCGCTGGAGCATGAAGAAGCGCGTGGCGTCCACGCCGATCTCGGCGATGAGCTCCTCGAGCGTGATGAACTCGCCGCGGCGCTTGGACATCGACGCGCGCGCGTCGCCCTCGACGATGTGCACGAACTGCAGGATCGGCACCTCCAGGCGCTCGGGGTCGGCGCCGAGCGCCGCCATCATCGCCTTGAGCCGCGCGATGTAGCCGTGGTGGTCGGATCCGAGCGGGATGACCAGGAGGTCGAAGCCGCGCTCGAGCTTGTGCTCGGCGTAGGCGACGTCGGCGGCGAAGTACGTCACCTGGCCGCTGGAGCGCTCGAGCACGCGGTCCTTGTCGTCGCCGAGCTCGCTGGTGCGCAGCCACAGCGCGCCTTCGGAGCGGTACAGGTGCCCCTGCTCGGAGAGCCGCTCGAGCGCGCGCTCGACCGCGTTCGGGGAGCCTTCGTGCAGCGAGCGCTCGCTGAAGAAGACGTCGAAGTCGACCCGGTAGGCGTGCAGCATCGCCTTGATGCGCTCGAGCATGAGCTCGACGCCGCGGCCCGCGAGCTCGTGGACGTCCATGTCCGCCGCGCCCGGGATCTGCGCCGCCAGCTCGTGGACGTAGTCGCCCTCGTAGCCGCCCTCGGGCACCTCCTCGCCACGCGCCCGCGCGCGGATCGACTCGCCCAGCTTCTCGATCTGGGTGCCGGCGTCGTTGAAGTAGTACTCGCGCGAGACCGAGTGCCCCGCGAACGCCAGCACGCGCGACAGCGCGTCGCCGTAGGCGGCGTGGCGCCCGCTGGCCGCGGTCAGGGGCCCGGTCGGGTTGGCCGAGACGAACTCGACGTTGACGCGCAGGGCCGGCGAGGCGCCGCCGCCGCCGTAGCCCTCGCCCGCGGCCAGCACCCAGTCCACCGCCTCGACGTACCACGGGTCGGCGAGGAACAGGTTCAGGAAGCCGGGCCCGGCGACCTCGACGCGGTCCAGCGCGTCGCCCAGACGCTCGCGCAGGGCACCGCCCAGGCGCTCGGCCACCTCGCGCGGCGGCGCCTTGAGCACCGGCGCCAGGACGAGGGCCGCGTTGGTCGCGTAGTCGCCGTGGTCGGCCTGCTTGGGGCGCTCGAGCGTGGGCCGCGACCGCTGGCCGCCGTCATGGGCCAAGCCGGCGGCCGCCGCCTCGACGGCGGCGCGGAGGTCGGTGACCGGCGTCACGACCGGGTCTCCGCGCGGGACGGATCGAAGAGCGCCTCGAGGCGCTGCATGGTGCGCACCGTCCCCAGGGCCATGAGGACGTCGCCGGCGCCGAGCACGGTCTCGGCGGGCGGCTGGGCCTGGAAGGATCCGTCGGGGGAGCGCACTCCCACGATGATGGCACCTCCGCGGACGTCGCCGACGGCCTTGCCCTCCCCCGGGCACCCGGCGGCGACCTCGATCTCCTCCATGCGGTACTCGGGCGCGACCTCGACCACCCCCGACACCTGCGGGTGCAGGGCCAGGCGGGCCATCTCGGTGCCGCTGCTCTTGTAGGGCGAGATCACCCGCGTGGCGCCCGCCCGGCGCAGCTTGGACTCCGACTCCTCCACCGACGCGCGCGCCACGATCGCGATGTCGGGGCGCAGTTCGCGCGCGGTGAGGGTGATGAAGATGTTCTCGGCGTCGGAGTCCACGCAGGCGAGCACGGCGCGGGCGCGCATGATGCCCGCCGCGCGCAGCACCTCGTCGTCGCTCGGGCTGCCCTCGATGAAGCGCGTGCCGACTCCCTGGGCGAGCTCGCGGCTGGCCGGGTTGTCGTCGACGACGACGTAGCGCCCGCCGGCCGCGCGGACGTCGCGGGCGGCCTGCCGGCCCACGCGACCGTAGCCGCAGATGATGAAGTGGTCGCTGGAGGCTTCGATGGCCCTGAGGGTGCGGCGTTCGGCCAGCAGTTCGGCGAGATGCCCGGCGACGAAGACCTCCGTCACCGTCACCAGGCCGTAGAAGAGCGTACCGACGCCGAGCACGGTCAGCACGACCTTGACCACCTGCCCGCCGAGCGTGGTCGGCGACGGGTGCGACCCGATCGTCGCCACCGTGTCCAGGGCCCACTGGAAGGACGCCCAGACGTCGACGTGCTCGCTCAGGCTCAGTCCGGCGGTCCCGGCGGCGACGAGGCCGGCGAGCAGCAGCGCCAGCGTCCGCAGGCGACCGAGGAACGCGCGGATGTCGGCGTGCGTGCGCCTCAATGGTGGTAGGGCTCGCCGGCGAGGATCTTGTGCGCGCGGAAGAGCTGCTCGAGCAGCACCACGCGCGCGAGCTGATGGGGCAGCGTGATCGCCCCGAGCGAGAAGCGATGGTCGGCGCGCTCGAGGTCGATGCCGAACGGGCCGCCGACCACGAAGCACAGGTCGCGGCGCGACATGCGCCGCTCCTCGACGAAGCGCGCGAAGCCCTCGGAGTCCATCCGCTCGCCCTCCGCCGCCAGCAGCGAGACGAACGCGCCGGCGGGCACGCGCCGCTCCGCGCGCTCCTCGTCGCGCACCTCCACGAGCTCGAGCCGGGCCAGCGGAGCGATGAGCTTGGAGTAGTGCGCCACGTCGTCCACGAAGGGCGGTCGGAGGCGGCCGACCGCCACGACGATGATCCTCACCGCTGCGATACTAGGGCCGACCATGGCCGACGAACAGCAGGGCCCCGAGCGGCACATCAACATCCACTTCGAGCCGAAGCACATGGCCGGCAAGTACGCGAACTTCGCCAACGTCAGCCACTCCGACTACGAGTTCACCCTCACCTTCGCGCGGGTCGACCACGAGGTCGAGGACGACGAGATCCCCGGCGTCGTCGTCGCGCGCATCAACCTCGCCCCGCGCTTCATGCGCGAGCTCCTCGACGCCATGGAGGACAACTACTCCAAGTGGCGCACGCGGGAGGGCATCAAGAGCCTGCCCGAGTACGGCGGCCCGCCGCCGGGGCCGGACGACGACGACGAGTCCTAGCGCGCGCGGCGCCGCCCGCTCGTCCGGGAGCACGTCGGCCGCACGCTCACCGCGCGCCGGCCTCGTAGGCCTTCGCGATTCCGATCCGCTCGACGGTCGGCGGGTGGCTCGCGAGCAGCGCCGTGAGCCACCGCGGCGGGTCCGGGTCGGCGACGTTGCGCACGGCGATCCCGCGCTCGAAGCCGATGAACGGACCCGGTGCGTCGGTCAGGCGCAGCGAGAACGAGTCGGCGCGGGCCTCGATGCGGCGCGAGAGCTGGTTGGCGACCACGCCGACGGCGAAGCTGACGATCGCCACGGACAGCGCGAGCGCCGGGAGCACGGCTGGGCCCGGATCCGGCTCGTCGGGCGCCAGGCGCCGCGCCAGCGTCGCCGACGCGAACAGCGCGGCCGGGGACACGATCCCGACGAAGAGCAGCCCGCGCGGCACGTCGCGGTGGTGCACGTGCGCCAGCTCGTGGGCGACGACCAGGCGCACCTCGTCGGGCGCGAAGTCCTTCAGCAGGTTGTCGTAGAGCACCACGCGCTTGGTCGGGCCCAGGCCGGTGACGTAGGCGTTGGAGCCGGTCGTGCGGCGGCTCGCGTCGACCTCGTAGACCTCGCCGACGTCGACGCCCGCCCGGCGCGCGAGCTCGAGGACGTCGTCGCGCGTGCGCCCTTCGGGCAGCCGCGTGAAGCGGTTGAAGATCGGGTCGAGGACGACCGGGCCGAGGTAGAGCATCGCCGCGGCGAACCCCCCGGCGGCGGCGCTCGCGCCCAGCCACCAGGTCCGGGGCAGGCGGCGCATGAGCCCGACGGCCGCCGCCGCGCCGGCGCCCGCGAAGGCCCCGCCGATGGCCGTCGACTTGCCGACGTCGCCGAGCCACGGCCCCCAGTCCTGGGTCGACAGCCCGACGGCGACCGAGCGCCGGTGGGCGATCGCGCTCACCGGGAGCTGCGCCGCCGCCAGCCCGACCGACAGGGCCGCGCCCGCGCCGGCGGCCGCCAGCTCGGGGCGCCGGAAGCGCCGCGCGAGCGCCCGCGGCGGGCGCCGAACGAGCCCCGCCAGCAGGCCGCCCTCGACGGCCACGCCCGTCGCGAATAGCACGAGCTGTCCGCGCCGGAAGCGGCGCGCGTGGTCGATCTCGTCGGTCGTGAAGTACGATCCCGGCTCGACCGCCGCGGGCGCGATGACGCCATCGCGTGGCCGCAGCAGCAGGACGGCCGCCTCGGCGACGCCGAGGGCGCCAACGACGGCCAGGGCGACGCGACGCGGACGGTCCACCGCCACAGCATGCACCATGGGCAGCCGCGTCCCATGCAGGTCGCCATCGTCTCCGACATCCACGGCAATCGGCACGCCTTCGAGGCGGTGCTCGCCGACGTCGCGCGCACCGACGCCCGCGAGGTCTGGTGCCTGGGCGACGTGGTCGGCTACGGCGCCGACCCCAACGACTGCTGCGCGCTGGCCCGCGAGCACGCCGACGTCTGCCTGGCCGGCAACCACGACCTCGCCGTGACCGGCGACATCTCGGTCGAGGAGTTCTCGACCGGCGCCGCGCTGGCGGCGCGCTGGACGCAGGAGGTCATCGCCGACGACCACCGCGACTGGCTCGCCTCGCTGAAGCCCACGGGCGCGGCGGAAGGGGTCGGCCTCTACCACGGCTCGCCGCGCGACCCGGTGTGGGAGTACGTCCTGTCCGCGCTGCTGGCCGAGCTGTGCCTCGACGCCCAGGCCGAGCGCGTCTCGCTCGTCGGGCACTCGCACGTGGCGCTGGCGTTCGAGCGCCCCGACGGCGAGCCCGCCACCGGCGCCGCCCGGCGCCGCGGCGACGAAGCGGACCTGAGCGCCGGAGAGTGGCTGCTGAACCCGGGCAGCGTCGGCCAGCCGCGCGACGGCGACCCGCGCGCGGCGTGGCTGCTGCTCGACACCGGCGCGTGGACGGCGCAGTGGCGGCGCACGGAATACGACGTCGGCGGCGCCGCCGCGGCCATCCGCGCCGCCCGCCTGCCGGACTCCCTTGCCGAGCGCCTGGAGTACGGTCAATGAGGATGCGACTCCTGCACTGCCTGACCGCGCTGGCGCTGGGGGCGGCCACGGCGATGCTGGTCGCCTGCGGCGCCGACCACAAGATCCCCGCCGGCGACGCGTCCCAGCTCGAGGGCGCGCTGAGCCAGGTCTCCGCCGACTACAACGCGGGCCGCTGCGATGCGGCGACCCAGGCCGTCGTGCGGGCGCGCAACCTCGCCAGCTCCCTCCCGGGCACGGTCGACCAGCAGCTCGCCGCCCGGCTGCGCTCGGGCCTGACCAACCTCGAGGCGCGCGTGAGCACCACGTGCTCGCAGCCGTCGGTGACGACCCAGCAGCAGTCGACGCAGCCCTCGACCCAGAGCACCGACACGCAGACGACCGACAGCAGCACCACCGGCACCGACACGAGCGGCACCGGCACCACGGGCACGGGCACGGGCACGGGGACCGACACATCGGGGACCGGCACGACCGGGACCGGCACGACGGGCACGACTCCGCCGAGCACCACCGGCGCCACGACGGGCACCAGCACCGGCACGGGCGGGACGCCGCCCGGGAACGGCGGATGATGGCCGAGCAGATCCTCACCAACCGCTACGAGCTCGGCGCGCGCCTCGGCGTCGGCGGGATGTCCACGGTCCTCCACGCCTTCGACCGCCGCCTGGAGCGCGACGTCGCGGTCAAGCTGCTGGCCGAGCACCTCGCCGACGACAGCCAGTTCGTCGCGCGCTTCCGCCGCGAGGCGCTGTCCGCCGCGCGCCTCGTGCACCCCAACATCGTCCAGGTCTTCGACTTCGGCCTCGACGAGGCCTCGCACCGCCACTACATCGTCATGGAGCTCGTCCGCGGGCAGTCGGGCGCCGAGATCCTGCGCGACCGCGGCATGCTCGACCTGCGCGAGGCGCTGTCGATCGTCGCCCAGGCCTGCCGCGGCCTGGAGTACGCGCACCGCAACGGCGTCGTGCACCGCGACGTCAAGCCCGGCAACCTCCTGCGCGGCGAGGACGACGTCGTCAAGCTCGCCGACTTCGGCATCGCCAAGGCGGTCAGCGAGGAGTCGGGCATCACCCAGGTCGGCTCGGTGCTCGGGACCGCCGCCTACCTCGCGCCCGAGCAGGCCGCGGGCGAGCGCGCCGGACCGGCGGCCGACCTGTACGCGCTCGGCGTGGTGACCTACCAGCTCCTCTCGGGCCGGCTGCCCTACGAGGCCCAGTCGCTCACCGAGCTCGCGCTCAAGCAGCAGCGCGAGATGCCCCCGCGCCTGGACGAGCTCAACCCCGAGGTCACGCCGCAGCTCGCCCTCGCGGTCGACCGGGCGCTGGCGCTCGACCCGCGCGATCGCCCCGCCAGCGCCGACGCGCTGCGCCGCTCGCTGGCCGACGGCGCCCGCGGCGTTGGACCCGACGCGACCTCGGCGACGCGCGTCGCCGGCCCCGCGACCTCGGCGACCAGCGTGAGCGCGCCCCGCACGGCGGGCGCCACGAGCGTCGCGCGCGCGCCGGTCCAGGCGCGTCAGCCGCGGGCGCCGCGCGCGCCGCGACCAGCCCCGCCCGCGCCCGTCGCGGCCCCCGCGCCCGCCGCGTCGGCGCGCGGCCGCCAGCAGCAGCGCCGGCAGCGCCGCCCCCGCCGCGCGCGCCGCGTCTTCGGCGCGCTGCTCATCCTGCTCCTGCTCGCCGCCGGCGGCGCCGCCGCGGTCGTCGCGACCTCGACGTCCGATAGCGCCGTGCGCCTGCGCCGCGTGGTCTACGACGACGTCCAGCAGGGCGTCGACCAGATCAAGCAGCTCGTCCGCGACAACACGGGCAGATAGCCGCGCCTCACGGCGCCGCGCCGGCGCGCAGCGCCGCCGCGTGTTCGGCCAGCGTGCCGGCCGCGATCGCGTCGCGCAGGCGTCGCACGACGCGCTCGACGAACGCCAGGTTGTGCAGCGTGAGCAGCCGCATGCCCGTGAGCTCGCGGGCGCGGATCAGGTAGCGCACGTAGCCGCGCGTGAGGCCCAGCGCGCACGACGGGCACGGGCAGCCGTCCATGATCGGCGCGTCGGAGTCGCGCCAGCGCGCCTGGGTCAGGTCGACGCGCCAGCGGCGTCCGGGGTCGGGCACGAGCGCCATCCCGTGGCGGCCGAGGCGCGTCGGCATGGCGCAGTCGAAGGTGTCGATGCCGAGCTCGATCCCGCGGACGAGGTCGTCGATCTCGCCGATGCCGAGCAGGTGACGCGGGCGGTCCTCGGGCAGCGCCGCGGTCGTCCAGTCGACGACGGTGTGCATCTGCTCCTTGTCGGCCCCGAGCGAGCCTCCGATGGCGATGCCGTCGCATCCGCTGGCCGCCACGGTCTGCGCGGACTCGACGCGCAGGTCCCGGTGGACGCCGCCCTGGACGATCCCGTAGACGAGCTGGCCGCCGGGCCCGTGGTCGCGATGCCAGTCCAGGCAGCGGCGCAGCCAGCGGTGCGTGCGCTCGGTCGACCGCGCCGTGTACTCGCGGGTGACGTTCAGCGGCGTGCACTCGTCGAACACGAGCGCGAGGTCGGAGCCCAGCGCGGCCTGGATCTCCATCGACGTCTCGGGCGCCATGAACCGCCGCGAGCCGTCCAGGTAGGAGCGAAAGCTCACGCCCGCCTCCTCGATGGCGAGGATGGCGCCCATGCGCTGGCGGCCGTGGGGCGAGCGGCCCTTGATCTCGTCGGCCACCGTGCCGTGGCCCATCGAGAACACCTGGAAGCCGCCGGAGTCGGTGACGATCGGGCCGCGCCAGCCCATGAACTCGTGCAGGCCGCCGAAGCGCGCGATCCGCTCGTGGCCGGGGTCGAGGAACAGGTGGTACGTGTTGCCCAGGACCATGTCGTAGCCGAGCGCCGCGACCTCGCCGGGCAGCAGCCCGCGCACCGTCGCCTTGGTCGCCAGCGGGACGAACGCCGGCGTGCGAACCTCGCCGTGGGCCGTGCTCAGGACGCCCGCCCGCGCCCGCGACCCGGGGTCGCGGGCGGTGATCGTCCAGGGGGCGGGCACCGCGGCATGGTAGAAGCGGTGGGTGCTCGCCAGCATCGTCGACGTCGCCGCCAACATCGGCTACCCCCTCCTGTTCGTCCTGATCGCCATCGAGACGATGGGCATCCCGGTGCCGGGCGAGACCGCGCTCATCACCGCCGCGGTGCTCGCGAGCCGGGGCAAGCTGCAGATCGAGGTGGTCATCGCGGTCGCGGCCGCGGGGGCGATCGTGGGCGACAACACCGGCTTCGCGATCGGGCGCAAGCTCGGCCGCCGGCTGCTGACCGCGCCCGGGCCGCTGGAGCGTCACCGCCGCCGGGTGCTCGAGGTGGGCGAGCCGTTCTTCCAGCGCCACGGGCCCAAGGCCGTCTTCCTCGGGCGATGGGTGACCGGCCTGCGCATCACCGCGGCGTGGATGGCCGGCGTCAACCACATGTCGTGGCCGAAGTTCCTCTTCTACAACGCGCTCGGCGGGATCGCCTGGGCGACGTCGATCGGCCTGCTCGCCTACTACGCCGGCCACAGCGCCGAGCGCATCGTCAACGTGGCGGGCCTGGGCGGCGTCGCGGCGATCGTGGTGGGCGGCGTGGCGCTGTGGCTCGCGCTGCGCTGGCGCCGCCGAGGCTCGATGGACGCCCGGTAGGGCGCTGCGCCGGTGGGTCTCCGGCTCGCGTTGGCGGCGCTGCGCCGCGCCTGGCATCGAGGGAAGCGGAGTCGGGGGCGCCGCGGGGCGCGAGCGGCGTCCTCGCGGGAGCGTGCTCGACGAGAAATGCACCGTATGCGGGCAGAATTCGTCGAGCGCGGACGCGCGAGCGGAAATCCTACCCGCAGGCGGGCCCGGCCACCGCAACGGCGCCGGGCAGGACCCGCTCCCAGGCGCCCGCCAGGAG
>JAXDHQ010000218.1:0-15720 GCA_034664395.1 Solirubrobacteraceae bacterium
TGCCGTCGATCTCGGCCTCCTCGCGACGCACGCGCAGCACCGAGAGGCAGCGGTTGCGCGCGATCGTGTAGAGCCACGGCCGCAGGCAGAGCTCGGCGCCGTCGCCGCGCAGCGCCCGGTAGGCCGAGGCGAAGGTGTGCTGGAGCGCGTCCTCGGCCTCGTCGCGGCTGCCGAGCATGTGCCGGCAGAAGGCGAGCAGGTGCCCGTGGTACCGGTCGTAGATCGCCTCGAACGCGGCCGCGTCGCCGGTGCGCACCCGGGCGACGAGCTGCTCGTCCGGCACGGCCAGCGCCAAGCGGCGCCCGGCGCGGGGGCGGGGCCTCTGGAGAACTGCGGCGGCCGCCATGGAAGCAGTATGCGCCACTCGCGCAAGCGTGTGGGGGGCAGTTCCCGCACCTATGGCGCGAATTAGACGATCGACCGCCGCGACCGCCGATCGTTGTCCGATCTGGCCAGCGCGCGAACACGCCCAGACCGTCCAGCGCGAGGGCGCCGAGAGCCCTCGGCACGGAACATGGGGGCAACCGGCCGAGGGCTCAGGGCGAAACTCCGGGGCGCGGTGGGGGTGTGCGCATCCGGAGCGGGCGCGTCCGTGCGCCAGGCTTGCAAGCGCTGTCGGCTCCGAGGGTCCCAGTATGGCGACCCAAGAGCAAG
The DNA here is from genome assembly GCA_034664395.1 of Solirubrobacteraceae bacterium. GTDB lineage: Bacteria > Actinomycetota > Thermoleophilia > Solirubrobacterales > Solirubrobacteraceae > JAOPZW01. The sequence goes on from JAXDHQ010000218.1 coordinate 655, forward strand.
TCCAGATGGGAAGACCAGGCCATCCTGGGCACCTTCGCGGTCCCGGGTCGCGAAGAGGTGGGGGCCGCGGCGGTGGGGCGGCGTCCCGGGCATCGGTGCCCGGGACGCTGCCTCCCCCCCAAAGACCTGCCGTCATCCTTGCGACTGGTCGTCGGTGCCGTGGCCGGTTGCCCCACTTCGATCAACGCGGCCGCGGGCCGAAGGTTGGTCGGATTCCGCACGTTCCGGAAAAGATGCGGCGCTCAGCGGTCAGTCTGCGGCGCTCGGCGGCCCGCGAGGCGGCGTTTGACGCTGAACCACAGCGCCACGGGAACGAACGCCGCCCCCGCCAGCGAGCCGAGCGCGAAGCGCGCCAGCCGCACCGGCGTCGGGCGTTGCGGCGCCTCGGGCGGCGGGGGCCCGAGCGCCAGCGGCGACGCGCCGGCGCGCGGCTTGACCCCGGCCACGGCGACCGCGTACGGGTCCCACCCGGAGTCCCACCACGCCGGCGCGACGTGCACGCGCTGGATGTCCTCGAAGCCGGCGCGCTCCATCCAGCCGACGTACTCGTCCTCGGTGGGGAACAGCATCCAGGCGTCCGACAGCGCGCGGGCGAGCGGATGGGTGCGGCGCAGCGGCCCCGCCAGCAGGGCGATCCCGCCCGGGCGCAGGACGCGGTAGGCCTCGGCCATCGCCCGCTGCGGGTCGGGCCAGTACTCGACGCTGCCCGTCGAGACGTAGCGGTCGCGCGAGTCGGTCGCGAACGGCAGCGCCTCGGCGTCGCCGAGCAGCTTGTCGACCGCCGCCAGCGCCGGCTTGCGCCGCGCCCGCCCGAGCTGGTGCGGGCTCTGGTCGAGCATCGTGACGCGCTCGGGGTCGACCGAGCGCACGATCCGCTCGGTGGCGAAGCCGGTGCCGGCGCCGACGTCGACGACGTCGAGCCCGCGCAGGTCCAGGCGCGCCAGCTCGAGCGCCCGGTCGCGCATCGGCACGGTCCAGAAGAGCGGGTTGATCCAGCGGTCGTAGCCCGTCGACACGACGCGGTAGAACCAGCGCGCCTCCTGCTTGTGCTGGATGAAGCGCATCGGTCAGCCGATGAGGTAGGAGGCCGGGACGAGCAGGTACTCGCAGAAGAACAGCACCCACACCCGCTGGTAGAAGGCGGCGACGGCGCGCGGGTCGGCGGGGTCGACGCGCAGCGCCCAGCGCCAGAGCGCCGCCAGGCCCGCCACGTGCCCGCCGACGAGCAGGGCGGGGCTGGCGCCGGGCAGCAGCAGGGGTCCCGCGACGGCCATGCCGACGCCGGCGAGGGTGAGCGCTCCGACCCCGAGGGCGAGCACCGGCCGCGGCCCGAGGCGCACCGAGAACGTCGCGATGTCGAAGCGGCGGTCGCCCTCGATGTCGGGCACGTCCTTGAGCACCGCGATGGCGAACGAGAACGGGACGGTCACCGCGGTGAGCGCCCAGACCCCGGCGCTGATCGGCCGCCCGGCGACGTGCAGCCACACGCCGAGGTTGACGACGAGCGCGCGGACGAAGGTGATCGACCCGGCGGCGAGCGCGGCGAAGCGCTTCAGGCGCAGCGGGGGGCAGGAGTAGGCCCAGCCGACCGCCAGCGCGATCGACACCGCCACCACCTCGACGACCCCCTGGGTCACGGCCATCACGAGCGGCGCCAGGCCCGCGACGGCCACGATGCGCCGCGCCGCCGGCAGCGACAGCGCGCCGGCCGCGATCGGCAGCCACGGCTTGTTGAGGCGATCGATCTCGACGTCCTGGATCTGGTTGATCCCGACGATGAAGACGTTCACGCACGCGCCGGCGAGCAGCGTCCACAGCAGGTCGACGACCCCCGACGCGCGATCGGCGCTCGCCGCGATCGCGTAGAGCCCGAGGATCGACAGCGAGGTCCCGATCAGCGTGTGCGGTCGGCTGAAGCGCCAGAGCACGACCGGGGGCCAGGCCGCCGCTCGGGGGCGCGCCCGTCCCACGGCGACCGGGGGGCGACTCATCGGGGGAGAACCTACCCGGCCCTGTGCGAGCATGCCGCCGATGGGCAGGACGACCGGCTGATGCTCGCGGCCTACCGCCGCACCGGGGCCGACCCGCCCTTCGGCGACCCGCGCGGCTACCACGGGGTCGGCATGGAGGGCCACTTCTGGCGCATCACCCAGCCGGCGACCGGCGCAGTGGTGGTCGCCATCGTCGCCATCAGCCGCGACGCGGCCGGCCGCCCGTGGGCGATGGCCTCGCTCGCCGCGCATCCGGGCGGCGCCGTGCGCGCCGCCACGCTGCCCGACGCGAGCGCCGCCGCGCGCGGGCTCACCGTCCGCTCCGGCGACGCCGTGGCGGCCGACGAGCGCGGCCTGCGCCTGGACCTCGGCCCGGACGCCCGCCTGGACGTCCGCTTCGCCGACCCGGTCCCGTGGCCGCGGCGCGCGTTCGGGGCGCTCGGGCCGGCGCAGCTCGTCCCGGGCCTGAGCCAGTACTGGCACCCGTGGCTGCTCGGCGCCCGCGTCAGCGGCAGCGCGCGCGTGGGCGACGACGAGCTCGACCTCGACGGCGCCGCCGCCTACGCGGAGAAGAACTGGGGCGCGGGCGGCATGCCGCCGCGCTGGTGGTGGGGGCAGGCCCACGGCTTCGACCGCCCCGACGCGTGCGTGGCGTTCGCCGGCGGGCGCGCCGGCGTCGGACCGCTGCGCGCGACCGCCACCGCGCTGGTCGTCGCGCTCGGCGGCGAGGTGCGCACCGTCGTGCGTCCGCTGCGCCCGCTGCGGGTCGGCGTCGACGAGCGTGGCTGGCGGCTGTCCGGCGGCGGGATCGAGGTCGAGGCCCACGCCGACGGCGGCGCCCCGCACCTGCTGCCCGTCCCGGTCCCGCTCGAGCGCCGTCGCCTGGACGCCTGGGCGCCGCAGCACCTGGCCGGCATCCTGCGCCTGCGCGTGCGCCGCCGCGGGCGCACGGTCTACGAGGGCACGTCGCGACTGGCCGGGCTCGAGCACGGCCGCGGCCATCAGGCGGCGGGGTAGCCGCCGTCCTCGGCGCGCCGCGCGGCCAGCGCGAGCGGCTCGGCGCCGATGAGCCGCTCGAAGACGCCGACCACCACCCACAGCGAGCGCAGCCGCACCTCGGCGCGGCGGTCGACCGGCGCCACCCGCGCCTCGGAGACGATCGCGCTGCCGTCGCCGTCGGGCTCGACCCAGTGGGCGAACAGGACGCGCACGGTCCCGGGCTCGTCCCACCCGCGAAACTCCTCGGGGCCCGCGAGCCGCGGGTAGTCGCGCTGCAGCGTCCAGATCCGCCCGCACAGCCCCGACACCGACCAGTCCGGGCCCTCGGCGAGCAGGCAGAACGGGTAGTCGGCCAGCAGGGCCCCGAAGGTCTGCTCGTCGTGGACGCCGGGGATGCGCCAGCGCACCAGGCGTCCGAGCTTGCGCGTGTCGGCCAGCCGCACGCCGCCCGCCGCCTGCCAGAGGCGCTCAGGGGGCGCGGCCGACGCCCGCCGGTGGCGGGTACGCACCGCGGGATCGGGGAGCCAGTGGTCGAGCTCGGCGGTGCGCACTGACCGGGGACCGTACCCGCGGGGACGGCGCCGCGCGCACCGCTCACCGGCTCGCCGGCGCCGTTCGTCGCAGGTCGCGAGCGGCGCGCGAACCGACGAGGCGTAGGCTGGGTAGGCGCCATCGCATGCCCCACCGTCGCTTCGTCCTCGCCGTCCTCGTCGCCGTGCTCGCCCTCGCGCCGGCCGGCGCCTCGGCGCTCACCCGCCAGGGCACCCGCCTGGCCGACACGCTGCGCGGCACCGCCGGCAGCGACGTCCTGCGCGGCGAGGGGTCGTCCGACCTGCTCCTGGGCGGCGACGGCAACGACCTGCTCTCGGGCGGCACCGGCGGCGACCGCCTCGTCGGCGAGGGCGGCGACGACGAGCTCGACGGGGGCTCGGCCAACGACCGCCTCGAGGGGGGCGACGGCAACGACCGCCTGCTCGGCGTGACCGGCAACGACGTCCTCGACGGCGGCCCGGGCAACGACTCGCTCGACGGCTTCGACGGCGACGACATCCTGCGCGGCGGCGACGGCAACGACTTCGTGGGCGAGTCGCGCTTCGGCGACGACCGCGAGCTCGACGGCGGACCCGGGGACGACGTGATCCTCGGCAACGCCGGGGCGGACAAGCTCATGACCGGCGGCGACGGCAACGACCTGCTCTCGGGCGGCACCGGCAACGACGGCCTCGACGGCGGCCCGGGCGACGACGTGCTGTTCCCCGGCTCCGGGCAGTACCGGGGGCTGCCGGCCGTCGGCGGCGACGGCAACGACACGATCGTCGACACCGGCTCGGCCACGCTCGACGGCGGCCCGGGCAACGACGTCCTCTGGCAGGTCGGCTCCCGCGGCCTGGCCGTGCTGCGCGGCGGCGAGGGCGACGACCAGCTCTTCGTCGGCACCGGCACCGCGACGGCCGACTGCGGGCCCGGCAACGACGTCGCCTACCTCACGCCCGACGCCCAGGCGGCCGACGCCCGCCACCGGCTCGACCGCAGCCGCATCGGCTTCTCCGGCTGCGAGCGCATCGCCGCCGCGCCCGCCGGCGCCGCGCCGCCCACCGTCGCCGGCCTGGCCGACACCTACAGGGCGCTCGGCGTGCCGTGGGACGACGACATCGTCGCCCGCGCCGCCGCCTACGAGCAGATGCGCGCCTGCCGCGGCTGCCATGGCACCGACGCCCCCGAGCGCATCCGCGGCACCGACGGCGCCGACCGCCTGAGCGGCGCGGGCGGCGACGACTTCCTCGAGGGCGCCGGCGGCAACGACGTGCTCCTCGGCGGGCGCGGGCGCGACTCGCTCTTCGGGCGCACCGGCAACGACCGCCTCGACGGGGGGCTGGGCGGCGACGAGATCGAGGGCGGCCGCGGCGACGACACGATCATCGGCGGCGACGGCTCCGACCAGCTCAACGGCGGCTTCGGCCGCGACCGCATCTTCGCCGGGCCCGGCAACGACACGATCCGCTCCTTCGGCGGCGGCGCCGACGTCATCGACTGCGGCCCGGGGCGCGACCGCGTCGAGAAGGACCGCCGCGACCGGACGCGCAACTGCGAGATCGTCCTCTGACCCGCGCTCGATAGCCTCGGGGCCGAGATGGCCCCGCAGAAGAGCGACCTGGAGGCGCTGGTGCGCCGCGCGCTGGCCGAGGACGTCGGCCCCGGCGACGTGACCACGCGGGCGACCGTGCCGCGCGGCGCGCGCGCCCGCGCGCGCATCACCCAGAAGCAGCCGGGCGTGGTCTTCGGCCTCGAGGCGGCCGAGACGGCGTTCCGCGTGCTCGACCCCGACGTACGCGTCACCCGCCTGGCGCCGGAGGGCGTGTGGCGCGACGGCGGCCCGGTCCTCGAGGTCGAGGGCGCCGCCGCGGGGCTGCTGACCGCCGAGCGCACGGCGCTGAACCTGCTCCAGCGCCTCAGCGGCGTGGCCACCCTGACCGCCCGCTACGTCGAGGCGGTGCGCGGCACGGGCGCTCGCGTCCTCGACACGCGCAAGACGACGCCGGGCCTGCGCGCGCTCGAGAAGGCCGCCGTCGCCGCCGGCGGCGGGACCAACCACCGGGCCGGGCTCTACGACGCCGTCCTCATCAAGGAGAACCACGCCGCGATGGCCGGCGGCGTCGGCGCCGCCGTCCATGCGGTGCGCGCCGCCGCGCCCGACGTGCCGCTGCAGGTCGAGTGCCGCACGGTCGAGGAGGTCGACGAGGCCCTCGCCGCGGGCGCCCCGCGACTGCTGCTGGACAACATGGGACCCGACGAGCTGCGCGCCATCGTCGAGCGCGTCGGCGACCGGGCCGAGCTCGAGGCCAGCGGCGGCATCGACCTGGGCACGATCCGGGACGTCGCGGAGACCGGCGTACACTTCGTCTCGGTGGGTGCGCTGACCCACTCCGCCCCCGCGCTGGACCTGTCCCTTCTCCTGGAGCCCCTGCCGTGAACCTCCCCATGGCCCCAGTGGCCACCGCTTCCGCCGGGCCCGAGGACGTCCCCGCGCTGCAGGACGAGGTGCGCGCGCTCGCGCGCGAGCGCGACGCGGTCATCCTCGCCCACAACTACCAGGTGCCCGAGGTCCAGGACGTCGCCGACTACGTGGGCGACTCGCTGGGGCTCTCGCGCCAGGGCGCCGCCACCGAGGCCTCGACCATCGCCTTCTGCGGCGTGCACTTCATGGCCGAGACGGCGTCGATCCTCTCGCCCGAGAAGACGGTCCTCATCCCCGACGTCGACGCCGGCTGCTCGCTGGCCGACTCGATCGCGCCCGACCAGCTCCGCGCCTGGCAGGCCGCCCACCCGGGCGCCGTCACGGTCATGTACGTCAACACGACGGCGGAGATCAAGGCGCTCACCGACTACTGCGTGACGTCGGCCAACGCGGTCGAGGTCGTGGAGCACATCCTGCGCGAGCACGGCGCGGACACCGAGATCCTCTTCGGGCCCGACATGTTCCTCGGCGCCTTCGTCGAGAAGCGCATCGGGCGCGCGCTGCACGTGTGGGACGGGGAGTGCCACGTCCACGCCGGCATCCGGCCCGCCGACATCACGCGCATGCGGGCCGAGCACCCCGGCGCCGACTTCCTCATCCACCCCGAGTGCGGCTGCTCGACCTCGGTCATGGAGTACGTGGCCGCGGGCGACGTCGAGCCCGAGGGCGTCCACATGCTCTCGACCGGCGGCATGCTCGCCTACGCCGCGGCGGCGGAGCCCGGCACGACGGCGATCATGGCCACCGAGACCGGGATGCTCCACCCGCTGCGCCTCGCGGCGCCCGAGGTCGACTTCGTCGCCGCCAACGAGCGCGCCTCCTGCCGCTACATGAAGATGATCACGCTGACCAAGCTGCGCGACTGCCTGCGCGACGGGGTCCACGAGGTTCGCGTGCCCGCGGAGATCGCCGACCGCGCGCGGCGGCCGATCGAGCGGATGGTCGCCATCGGCTAGGGGTGGCGGGTCCCCTGATCGCGCCGAACACGTTCGCGGGCGCCGCGCTCGATCGCGCCGGAGCGCGGCGGAGCGACGACGCCTGGCTGGCCGAGCGGCTCGCCGACCCGGCGTCGCGGGTGGTCCTGGCCGACGAGGAGGGCGTGCTCGTCGACGGCGACGAGCCGCGGCTCGTGGCGCCGGCCGAGCTGCCCGCGGGCGTCGACCCGGTCCTGCTCGGCATCGACCGCGAAGGCCGGGCGCTGTTCGCCGCCGATCCGGGCGCGGCGTTCCCCGGCGAGCGCCGCGGCCTGCGCGACCTCGTCGGGTCGCTGTCGCAGTCCGACGCGGGCCTGCTCGCCCACGCCGTGGCGCTGCTCAACTGGCACCGCCGCCACCGCTTCTGCGCCAACTGCGGCGCGGCCACCGTCATGCGCGAGGCCGGTCACGTGCGCTCGTGTCCGTCCTGCGGCGCCGACCACCACCCGCGCACCGATCCGGTGGTCATCATGCTCGTCGCCGACGGCGAGCGGGTGCTGCTCGGGCGCCAGGCCCGCTGGCCCGCCGGGCGCTACAGCGCGCTGGCAGGCTTCGTCGAGCCGGGCGAGAGCCTCGAGGAGGCGGTGGCCCGGGAGGTGCGCGAGGAGGCCGGCGTCGAGGTGACCGACATCGTCTACCGGTCGTCGCAGCCGTGGCCGTTCCCGGCCTCGCTGATGCTCGGCTTCACCGCCAGGTGGGCGGGAGGCGAGCCCCTGACGCGCGACGAGGAGCTGGAGGACGTCCGCTGGTGGTCGCGCGAGGAGATCCGCGAAGGGGCAGGCGGCCTGCGCCTGCCCCCACGCGACGCGATAGCCCGGCGCCTCCTGGACGAGTGGCTCGCACAGGAGACGCCGGGCGACGCGTGACGGATCGGGCCGGCTAGTTGGGCGAACGGGGCGCCGGCTGCGTGGGCGCCGCCGGAACGAGCTCGACCTTCTTGAACACGAGGCCCATGGCCGTGGTCTCGAGCTCGGCCTCGCGGACGACCATGCCGGCGGTCAGCATGGTGGCGTCGCAACCGGGCTGGCCCTGGTTGTCGTTGTTGTCGCCGTTGTCGTCGCCGCCACCGCCGCCGCCGTGGTCGGCCGCGCGGGCGTTGCCGCCGTGGTGGTCGCCGCCGTTGTCGTCGCCGGCGTCGTTGTCGGCCTCCTCGCGGTCACCGCACTCGATCTCGGTGTCCGGGGTGACGAGGCCGACGACCGGGTCGGCGTTGAACGGCTTGATGGTCAGCTTGCCGGTCGCCGCGTCGAACGACACGACGGTGCCGGCGTCCTCGGCGCCGTCGTCGGTGCCGTCGCCGTTGGTGTCGGCGTCACGGGGGTTGGTGCCCGCGATGAACTCACCGCGGTTGTTGAGGCCGTCGCGGTCCTGGTCGCGCTTGGCCTGGTTGACGCGCAGGCTGAGGTGGTTCGCGCGCTCCCACTTGTCCGGAAGGCCGTCGTGGTTGCGATCGCCGCGCGAGTTGTGCTTCGCCATGCTGGGCGCCGCGACGACGAGCATCGCCGCACACGCGCAGAGGAGAAGGAAGAGGAAACGAGGGGTGTTCTTCATGATCCTTCTGACATCGGCCTCGCCCCGATGTCACGCGAGCTCGACGCCCGTTGCGTAGGCGGACGTCAGTTGGCGGACGCGCCGCTGTTGCCGCTCGGGACCGGGCTGCTGCCGCCGGTCGTCGTTGCGGCCCCGCTCGTCCCGCCGCCACCGCCGCCCGAGGGTGCGGGGCTGTCGTCGGCGCGCGGCACGTCGCTGCCGTCGGCGGAGGGCGGGGAGTCCGACTGCGGCTGGTCGGAGGGCTCGTCGTGCGAAGCGGAGTCGCCGCCGCCGTTGGGCGCCTTGCCGCCGCCCTTGTCGGCCTCGTCGTGCGTGCCCTTGCGGCCCTTGGCGTCGCCGCCGCCGCCGTGCGTCTCGCCGTCGGCGTGGTCGGCGCCGTCGTTGCCCGAGTGCTTGTCGCCGTGGTGCTGCTCGTCGGAGGAGTCGTGGTGGCGCGTCGTGGGGACCACGATCGTCGGTCGGCGCGAGGTGCCCGAGGAGCCGTGACGCTCGCCCTGACCGCGGCGCCCGGACGAGCCGGAGCCCTTCCCGCGGCGGTGGCGGCCCTTGGCCGAGGCCTTGACGGGCGTCGCGGAGACGGCCGGAGCCGAGTTGTCGCTGACCGTCGTGGCGGCCTTCTGGCTCGACGACGGAGCGACCGACGCGACCGCGACCTTGGCCGGAGCGCGATGGGCGTGCGACGCGTCGCGCTGGGGCACGCCGGCCACGACGGCGCCGGCGGTGACCGCGACGGCGCTGGCCTTGATGGCGAAGCCGGTGAGTCCGGCGCCGCCGGCGCCCGCGGCGAGCTCGGCGATGCGGCCCGCCGTGACGTCGTGCGACGAGGCCAGCGCGGTGGCGATCGGGGTCGGCGTGATCGCCGTGGCGACGGCGCGCAGCGACGAGCGCGCGCGGTGCACGAGCTGGCGCACGGCGCCGTCGGTCAGGCCGAGCTCGGCGGCGACGTCGGCGTGGGCGCGACCCTCCACGGCGACCGCGAGCAGCGCGGTCCGCTGGCGGTCGGGCAGGGCCGCGACGCCCTCCAGCGCGGTGCGCATCTCGTCGCGCCGCTCGACCTCCTCGTCGGGTCCGAGCCCCACGAGGGCGACGGGGCCGCCCTCGGGCAGGGGCTCGAGCACGGCGCCGGCGCGCTTGAGCGCGTTGATCGCCTGGTTGTGCCCGATCCGGTAGAGCCACGGGCGCAGCTCGCGCACGCCGGTGCCGGCCTGCAGCGCGCGCCACGCGTTGAGGAAGGTGGCCTGCACGACGTCCTCGGCCAGCGGCTCGCTGAGCAGCCGGCGCAGATAGCGCAGCAGGGGCTTGCGATACCGCTCCACGATGACCTCGAAGGCACGGTCGTGGCCGTTGGCGGCCAGCGCCAAGAGGCGCTCGTCGGTCTGAGTTCGGAGCAAGAGGGGGGTCATCGGGCAGGGGTCACTGGTATGACCTGCGACAACAGTACCCCCGGGATGTCACGGTATGTGGGGGCAGTTCGCGCATGCCGCCTGGGACCTAGGTCAGGGGGAGAGCAGGTCGACACCGCGATCGGCGGCCGCCTGCACCCGCGCCAGGGAGGTGCGCTTGCGCTCGTACTCGGCCGGCGTGTAGCAGTGCACGTCGGCGTGATCGCCCATCTCGCCGGCGTCCCACAGGCTCCCCGCCTGGTAGACGCGCTCCAGCCACGGAACCCCGTCGAAGCGCTCGGAGACGAACACGACGACGTACTCGGGGCCGCGCTCGCGCTGGGCACCGGCGCCGCGGGCGTCCTCCAGGCGCGCGCCGCCGAGCCGGGCCTCCAGCAGCGGCCAGCGGTCGCCGACGCGCTGGACGTAGCGCTGCAGCTCGCGATCGTTGAGGGCCTCGGCCACGGGCACGCGCCCATTGTGCCCGACCGCCAGGCGGCCGGGAAGGGCTCAGAACTCGCCCGAGCCGTGCGGCCCGACGCAGGCCACCGCGAGCCGTTCGGGGTCCACGGAGCGCGCGACTTCGGCGACGTCGTCGAACGTGACCTGGTCGAGCACGGCGATGGCCGCGTCGGGGTCGATGTCCTCGTCGAAGACGATCCGCTGGTTGGCGGCGTAGCGCGCCACGGCGTTGGTGTTCTCGAACGCCAGCACGCGCCGCCCGGCCGCGTACGCGCGCGCCCGCTCGACCTCCTCCTGGCGCGGGCCGTCCTGCGCCAGCTCGCCGACGATCTCGCGCATGCGCGTGTACGCCTCGACGCACTTGCCGGACTCCAGGCCCGAGCCGAGCTGGAGCACCGGGACGTCGGCGTAGGCGTGGTCGATGGCGTAGACGGAGTAGCAGAGCCCGCGCTGCTCGCGGATCTCGTCGAACAGGCGCGAGCCCATCGAGCCGCCGAGCAGCGTCGAGTAGATCGTGAACGCCGCCCGCGCGCGTGGATCGTCGACGGGCACCTCGGGGCGGTAGGACATCCGCAGGTGCGACTGGTTGCTGTCGCGCTCCTCGATGAGCACCCGCGGCGCGAAGGGGTCGGGCGGGACGTAGGGCTCGGGCGCGGGCAGGTCGGGGAAGCGGCCGAAGAGCTCGTGGACGGCGCCGTTCTCGGGGACGTCGTCGAGGTTGCCGACGATGAACGCCCCGCCGCGCGCGCCCGACCAGCGACGCTCGCGGAAGGCGACGATCGCGTCGCGCGTGAAGGTGCGCAGGTGGTCCTCGGGCCCGAGGACCGTGCGGCCGAGCGGGTGGTCGCCGAAGTGCGCGCGGTCGATGAGCTCCTCGGCCACCGCCGAGGGCTGGTCCTTGTAGCGCTGGATCTCCTGGATGACCACGCCGCGCTCCTTGTCGAGCTCGGCCGGGTCCAGCCGCGGGCGCCCGACGAAGTCGGTCAGCAGGTCGGTGGCCTCCATCGCCGCCGCGGCGCGCACCGTGATGTGGAACGCGACGAGGTCGTGCGAGGTGTAGGCGTTGAGCGTCCCGCCCATCCGCTCGGCGGTCTCGTTGACCTTGCGGTAGTCGTCGTAGATCTCGCCGCCCTTGAACACGAGGTGCTCGAGGAAGTGGGCCATGCCGTTCTCCTCCGGGCGCTCGGTCCGGGCGCCGGCGTCGAAGGCGACCAGGATGGTCGTGGCGCGCGTCCCCTCCAGGGCCACGCGGTGGATCGCCAGGCCGTTGGGGGCCACGGAGGAGGTGATCTGCGGCATCGTCGCCTGACGATAGCGATCGGATCGCTCGGGCCCGGGGGCGTCGGGCGCGGGTGCGCGCGTCGCGCGGCCGCCCGGCGCTCCCCGGTCCGTGGGAGCGCCGGGTGCCGCTCAGAGCGCGGACGTCGATGGGGGGTGACGACGAGAGCGCTCGGGGAGCGCGGCCCCGGCGGCGATGCGCACGCGCGAGCGCGAGCGGCATCGAGGCAGGAGCTCGGCTTCCGGCGCGGGGCCGGTCCGGGCGGCTAGGCCCAGGGAAGCGCCGGCGCACGTTCCGGCGCGGACGGCCCCGCGCAGGCCTGAGGAGGAGCGCGGGAAGTCTGCGCCGGCGGCCACCGGGGGTGGACTGACCGCCGGCGCGACTCCCGCTGCACTCCGTTGTCTCGTCCCGTCTGCTCCGAACGTCGCGAGTCCCGGGGCGGTGTGGGGGGTGCACCGCGCGCAGGCGCGACCAAGGGCGTGGGACGGATGCATCACTGACTCTGACTGTCAAGCATGGTGTTCGTCACGCGAGGACACGATGGGACTTAGGTCTTAAGACCCCGGCGTTACCGCCCGCCGTTCGGGAAGCCCCGTGAGGTGCAAGCCCCCTTGCACCGCCGGGTGGTGGGCAGGGAACCGGCGCCTGCCCGCTAACCTCGCAGCGGGCATGGCCACCACCGAAGCCGAGATCGTCGCCCGCGAGGCGGCTCATCCCACGGCGGCGCCCGTCGTCGAGTTCAGTCGTGTGTCCAAGCGCTACGACGGCGGGGACACCGGCGTCGACGACGTGTCGTTCACCATCCGCCGCGGCGAGTTCGTGTTCCTCGTCGGCTCGACCGGCTCGGGCAAGTCGACGCTCATGCGCCTGCTCATCAAGGAGCTCGAGCCCACGGGCGGCTCGATCCGCGTGGCGGGGCGCGACCTCTCCGAGATCCCGCGCAAGAAGGTCCCCCTCTACCGGCGCAACCTCGGCGTGGTCTTCCAGGACTTCAAGCTCCTGCCCAACCGGACCGTGCACGACAACGTCGCCTACGCGCTGCAGGTCACGGGCGGCACGCGCAAGGAGATCCGCGGCAAGGTGCCGGACATCCTGCGCCTGACCGGCCTGTCGACCAAGCTGCACAACTTCCCCGAGCAGCTCTCCGGCGGCGAGCAGCAGCGGGTCTCGGTGGCGCGCGCGTTCGTCAACCACCCGCCGCTGCTGCTGGCCGACGAGCCGACCGGCAACCTCGACCCCGAGACGTCGATCGGGATCATGCAGCTCCTGTACCGGATCAACCGCACCGGGACGACCGTCATCGTGGCCACCCACGACTCGGCCATGGTCGACCGCATGCGCCGCCGTGTGATCGAGCTCTCGCGCGGGCGCATCATCCGCGACGAGCTCTCGGGCCTGTACGCGCCGCGCGACATGTCGACCGCCGAGTTCGGCGCGCTGCTGCGCGAGCCCGCCCCGGAGCCGCGGCGCGTGCGTGAGCCAGGCGACGACTTCGACGACGCCTTCCGCGACTGATGCGAGCCGGGTTCTTCCTGCGCGAGGCGCTGCGCTCGATGTCGCGCAACGCGGTGCCGAGCTTCGCCGCCATGGCCTCGGTGCTCGTCACCGTGCTCGTGCTCGGCGTGTTCATCCCCGTGGTGCAGGCGACGACCGGCGCCGCCAACGACGTCCGCAGCCGCGTGCTGGTCAACGTCTACCTCAAGACCGACGCCAAGCCGGCGGACGTCACGCGCGTGCAGAGCCTGCTGAACACGAGCGTCGCCCACGTGGGGAAGGTCCAGTACGTCTCCAAGGCGCAGGCGCTCAGGGAGCAGCGCGCTCGCTATCCCGACGCGTACGACCTGCTGGGCTCCAACCCGCTGCCGGACACGTTCCGGATCACGCCCGACCGGCCCGACAACGCGCTGAAGCTGCGCGACGCGCTGGCGCCGTCGGCGCCCGGGGGCGGGCGCACCTCGATCGACCCGTCGATCGACCAGGTCAAGGACTCCAAGGACGACACGCAGAAGATCCTCGTCGCCACGCGCGTGGTGAAGCTGACGACCGGACTGCTGGCCGTGCTGCTCGTGGTGGCCAGCGTGCTGCTGGTGTCCAACACCATCCGCCTGTCGCTGTTCTCGCGCCGGCGCGAGGTCGAGGTCATGAAGCTCGTCGGCGCCACCGACTCCTTCATCCGCTGGCCGTTCGTGATCGAGGGCATCATCCTCGGCGCGCTCGGGGGGATCCTGGCCATCCTGCTCCTGCTCGTGGGCAAGATCGCCCTGCTCGACCCGCTCATCTCGCAGTTCGCGCTGCTCGCCGCGCCCAGGACGATCCATCTCTGGGTCCTGATCACCGTGCTGCTCGGCGCGTCGGTGGGCGTGAGCGCCCTGGGCTCGGGGCTCTCGCTGCGCCGCTTCCTGCGCGTGTAGCGAGCGGCGCGCCCTACCCTTCAGACGGTGCGCCGCCGCTCGCCCGCTCAGCTCGGCCTCGCCCTCCTCGCTCTCGCGATCGTCCTCGTGATCGGGCTGTGGGTGGGCGGTCGCCATCCCGGATGGCTGCCCGGGCCGGTGCGCTCGGTGCTGGTGGCCGACGGCGACACGGCAGCGGTGCGCGAGGCGATCGACAGCGTCCACGACAACTACTACCGCCAGATCCCCAGGTCGGCGCTCGCCGACGACGCGATCGCCGGCGTGGTGGCCAAGCTCGGCGACCGCTTCTCCAACTACTTCGATCCACAGGACTACAAGCGCTTCAAGCAGGCGCAGAACTCCGAGTTCTCGGGCGTCGGGCTTGCGGTGTCGGAGAACCCGAAGGGGCTGCGCGTGGACGCGGTCTACGACGGCTCGCCGGCCAAGCGGGCGGGCATGCATCCGGGCGACCTCATCGTCGCCGCCGACGGCAAGAGCCTGGCCGGCCGCCCGCAGGAGCAGTCGGTGTCGCTGATCAAGGGGCCGCCCGGCAGCCAGGTCCGGCTCACCTGGATCAGCGGCGGGCACCGGCGCACCCGCACCGTCAGCCGCTCGACCGTGACCGTGCCCGTGGTCGCCTCGCAGCTCCGGCGCGACCGGGCCTGTCCCGTCGGCGTCGTGCGCCTGGCGCAGTTCAGCTCCGGCGCCCACGGCGAGGTCGACGCGGCGCTGCACCGGCTGGTCGACCGCGGGGCGCGCGCGTTCGTGCTCGACCTGCGCGGCAACGGCGGCGGGCTGGTGAGCGAGGCCCAGCTCGTGGCCAGCGCGTTCCTGACCGACGGCCCGATCGTCACCACCCGCGGGCGCGCGGTGCCGGAGCAGACGCTGCGCGCGACCGGCGACCCGGTGGTGCCCAAGGCGCCGCTCACGGTGCTCGTCGACGGAGGAACCGCGTCGGCCTCGGAGATCGTCACCGGCGCGCTGCAGGATCGCGGGCGGGCGCGCGTCGTCGGGGAGCGGAC
>JAXDHQ010000219.1:0-4971 GCA_034664395.1 Solirubrobacteraceae bacterium
GCCGTCCGTCACCGCTGCGTGCTGCGAGGCGGTGAGGTGCACGCCGGCGAGGTCGCTCGCGACCCTGGCCTTCGAGAGCGACTGGAACAGCGCGCCGATCGCCGCGACGCCGAACGTGCCGCCGACCATCCGGCTCATCGACAGGATGCCGCTGGCCACGCCGGCCTTGGCGGGCTCGACCGCGTTCATCGCCGCGGTGCTCATCGGCGACATGGTGAGGCCCATGCCCAGGCCCATCAGCACGAAGGCGCCCACCAGGAAGCCGTAGCTGGTGGTCGGCGTGAGATGGCCCTGCCAGAACAGCGAGCCGGCGACCATCGCCAGCCCGGAGGCCATCAGCGGGCGCGGGCCGACGCGGTCCGACAGGCGGCCGGCGATCGGGGCGACGAGGATGATGACCACGGTGGAGGGCAGGAAGCGCACGCCGGCCTGCAGCGGCGAGTAGCCCTTGATGTTCTGCATGTAGAGGGCGAGGAAGAAGAACATCGCAAGCATCCCGAAGCTGACGATGAACGCGACGAGGTTCGCGCCCAGGAACGACCGCGACCGGAAGAAGCCGAAGTCGACCATCGGCTCGGGGACGCGGCGCTCGGCGACCACGAAGCCGACCAGGCCGATGGCGGCCGCCGCCAGCAGGGCCACGATCGCCGGCGAGCCCCAGCCCCACGAGTTGCCCTCGACGAGGGCGAGCACCAGGGCGGCGAGGCCGACCGAGATCGTGGTCACGCCCGGGATGTCGACGTGGTGCGTCGAGGTCTCGTCGCGCGACTCGCGCGCCGCCGCCAGGGTGACGAAGACGGCCAGCGCGGCGACCGGCACGTTGAGGAAGAAGATCGACTGCCACGAGACGCTCTCGACTAGGAAGCCGCCGACCACGGGGCCGATGGCCAGCGCGAGCGCGCTCACGCCCGCCCAGGTGCCGATCGCCTTGCCGCGCTCGTGGGGCGGGAAGGCGTTGGAGATGATCGACAGCGTCGCCGGCATCATGAACGCCGCGCCGACGCCCTGGACGGCGCGGCCGCCGACCAGCCATGCCTCGGTCTGGGAGAACCCGATGAAGGCGCTCGAGAGGCCGAACACGACGACGCCGAACAGGAACATGCGGCGGCGGCCGAAGATGTCGCCCAGGCGCCCGCCGGTGACCAGCAGGACGGCGAAGCTCAGCGTGTAGGCGTTGACGGTCCACTCCAGCCCGCTGATCGAGGAGTGCAGGTCGCGCTGGATCGCCGGCAGGGCGACGTTCACGACCGTGTTGTCGAGCATGATCATGAAGAGCGCGAAGCACATCGCGCCGAGGGTCCACCAGCGGCGGTTGTCGTCGGTGATGGCAGAGCGGATTCGGGTCATGAGCGGTGGGGGAGGTCGGCGAGCGCGGTCGCGAGCTGCGAGCGCTGCTCGGGGGTGAGCGAGGCGGTGTACTGCTCGAGGCCCACGAGGCGGGCGTCCTCGATGCGGCGGACGACGTCGAGACCGCCGTCGGTGATGCGGACGCGCTTCATGCGCCGGTCGTGCTCGTCCTCGCGGCGCTCGAGCCAGCCGCGGCGCAGCAGCGCGTCGACCGTTCGGCTGGCGCCGGGCAGCGAGAGGCCGAGCCGGTCGGAGAGGTCCTTGACCGAGATCTCGCTGTCGCAGTCCGACAGCGCGTGGAGCGCCTTCATCTGCGTGATCGAGACGTCGAGCTCGTCGAGCAGCGTGTAGAGGCAGGCGCTGTTGCCGCGCATGAGGTGATGCCAGAGGTCCAGGAGCTCCGCGGCGAGCTCCTTCGCGGATACCTTCGCTGGCGCAGTGGTTGCTTGCACGCACGCAAGTATTGCACCGGCGCAGTGGTTGCGCCAGTGCGGATAACCACACCTCGCCTGGGAGGGGGCTCAGCGCGTGCCGGCGACGATGCGCGCGCCGCGGCGGGTGAACGTCCGGGCCTGCGGATCCCACGCGTAGTCGCGCTGGAGCGAGCGCGTGGCGCAGCACACGTCGTCGCCGCGCGCGAATCGCGGCTCGGTGACGGTGACGGTGGTCCCGGTGACGCGGGTGAGCGCCTGGTAGAGCGACTGGCTGCGCAGGACGGCGTGCAGCTTGCCCTCGGCGTCGCCGTCGGCGGAGAGGACGTAGGCGGCGATCGCGCCCGCGGCGCCGCCGTCCTCGACGGTC
This sequence comes from Solirubrobacteraceae bacterium, assembly GCA_034664395.1. Classification (GTDB taxonomy): domain Bacteria; phylum Actinomycetota; class Thermoleophilia; order Solirubrobacterales; family Solirubrobacteraceae; genus JAOPZW01. The sequence goes on from JAXDHQ010000219.1 coordinate 2,149, forward strand.
ACCACGGCGTCCGTCTTGCCGTCGCCGGTGAGGTCGGCGAACGTCGGCGTCGGCGAGACGAAGCCGGCGTCGGTGCGCAGCAGGCGCTTGACGCCGCTGGCCGTCAGCGGGTCGTCGAGCAGCACGCCCTTGAACAGCGCCTGCGGCGACTGCTGTGCCGGGGTGGGCGCCGGGGGCTCCTGCGCCACGGCCGCAGCGCCGGCGAGGAGCCCGGCACAGAGCACGGCGGCGATGGCGATGCGGACCGGCATGTCGCGCGATCGTCGCAGACGGCCCGGCGCGGGGTCTACGGCTGCAACAGCTCGTTCTGCGCGCTCGCGCGCTTGCCGCCCACGCGCAGGCGCGCCGCCGTGATGCCGTCGCCCTCGACGTGCACCGTGTAGCGCCCGGGCTCGACGTCGGCGTCGAGCGTCGCGGTGTCGCGTGGGCTGATCGGCGCGGTCTCCTGGCGCAGCCCCGGGCCGGCGCCGGGCCGGCTGGCGCTCTCGAGGATCACGCGCTGGGCGGTGGCGGTCTGGTTGGTGACGACGAGCGAGATCGGGCCGGCGCCGAACGCCCGCGGCGAGACCGAGACGCTCCGGTCGCTGATCGCGGCGGTGAGGACGATCGGCGACGGCGGGCGCGGGTCGTTCCGGTAGTCGGCGGCGGCGCCGCAGGCGACCAGCACGGCGGCCGCACCCGCGGATGCCGCTGCCGCCGCCCTGCGCCTGATCTGCATCCGTGATCTCCCGGTCGACCCAGGGCGGCCCGTGCGCCCTGGGGGGAAATCTAGTCGAGGGCGCCCGGCGTCGTCTGGACGGTCGCGTTCGCTGCGTCGATGTCCTGCAGCGCCCGCTGCAGGCGCTCCCACGACGTGTGCTCGGCGTCCTCGTAGTCCTTGCCCGCGAGGTCGCGCAAGCTCTCGCTGTAGGTGACCCAGGCCTCGCGCTGGGCGACCTGGGGGTCGGTCTCCTGGCTGGTGGCTGAGATCGTCATGCTGGGCCTCCTTCCAGACCTAGGTGCCCCCCGAGACTACCCCGGCTGGCGGCGGGACCCGCCACTGCCGGCGCAAGGGAGCATGCGTGCCGTCCTGCGCAAGGCGTACACCATCGGGGAGATGGACCTCGATCAGCCCGTCGCGACCGCCGAGTTCCTCGTCGTCGACACCGAGACCAACGGCCTCGGCGGCGACGCGTGCGAGCTCACCGAGATCGGCGCCGTGCTCGTCGGGGGCGGCGAGCTGCACGAACGCTGGGAGACGCTCGTCGCCGCGCGCGCGCCGCTCTCGCGCGGGATCCAGCGCTTCACCGGCATCACCCAGGCCATGGTCGACGAGGCGCCGCCGGCCGAGGCGATGCTGCCCGAACTCGCCGCGCAGATCGACGGGCGCGTGCTCGTCGCGCACAGCGCGTCGTTCGACCGCCGCGTGCTGCGCCAGGCGTTCGACCGGGCCGGCGTCGCGTGGCCCGACCCGCCGCTGCTGTGCACGGTCGCGCTGGCGCGGCGGCTGCACCCGCTGGCGCGCCAGCGCCGGCTGCGGGCGCTGGCCGAGTCGCTGGGCATCGACGTCGAGGTCTCCCACCGCGCGCTGGCCGATGCCGAGACCTGCGCCCGCGTGTTCTGCGCCCTGTTCCCGCGGCTGTGCGCCCATGCGGCGACGCTGGGCGACGCGCTGGCGCTGCTGCGCCCGCCGCGGCCCCGGCGCCCGCGCGCCGGCGCCACCGACGGTCCCGCGCGCACGCGCGGCGCGCGGCGGCGGCTGCCGGCGATGGACCACCTCACCGACGACCCCGGCGTCTACGTCGTGCGCAACGCGTCGGGCCAGGTGATCTACGTCGGCAAGTCGGTCAGCGTCCGCAGCCGGGCCCGCGCCCACTTCGCGCCCTCCTCGCACGAGGGCGCCTGGGTCGGGCAGGCCGAGACGATCGAGCACGAGCGCACCACCTCGGAGCTGGGCGCGCTCGTGCTCGAGAGCCGGCTCATCCGCGCGCTGCGCCCGCCGGGCAACGCGCGCTCCAAGCACGTCGACGACTACGTCTACCTGCGCTGCCGGCTCGACATCGCCTTCCCGGTGCTCGAGGTGGCGCCGACGCCGGCGACCGGCCGGGGGGTCAGCGTCGGGCCGCTGCGCGGGCGGGCCGCCGCGGTCGAGCTGCTCGAGCAGCTCAACTCGCTCTTCGGCCTGCGCCACTGCGGGCGCGCGCTGCCGCGCCGCGGCTCGCCCAGCGCCTACGGCCAGATGGGGCGCTGCCTGTCGCCGTGCCTGGGCGACCTCGACCCCAACCTGTACCGCCGGCGCCTGGACGAGGCGCTGGCGCTGTTCACCGGCGCCGGCGACGGCGGCGCCGCGCTGCTCGCCCACCTCGACGGGCAGATGCGCGCGGCGGCCGCCGATCAGCGCTTCGAGCGCGCGGCGTGGCTGCGCCGCCGCCGCGAGCGATTGGCGTGGCTGCTCGAGCGGCTCGGCGGCGTGCTGGCCGCCACCCATTCGCACGCGCGGCTCGTGCTCGCCGAGCATCCGCGCGGCGGGCGCTTCGACGCTTTCTGGCTCGTGGGCGGCCGCGTGGCCGACTGGGGGCCGCTCGGCGACGTCGACGACCTCGAGCGGCGTACGAGCGGCGCGCTGCGCGGGGGCGACGGCACCGGCACCACCGCGTCGCTGTCGCCCGACGAGGTGGCCGATGCGCGGATCGTCGCCACGTGGCTCGACGGCCGCGACGCGCCGACCCTCGACCTGCGCCGCGGGGGCGACGCCGCCGTGCTGCGGACGTTCCTCGCGCGCCACGCGATCGCGCCCGCCCGGGCGCCGGAGGGCGCCGGCGCCGCCGACGTCGGGCGGCTGTG
>JAXDHQ010000220.1:0-2640 GCA_034664395.1 Solirubrobacteraceae bacterium
CCCTCTGCCTCTGTGCGACCCACCCTGGAGGGGCGAGGGAGGCGGAGTCATTGCCGCCTGTGAATGGTGCAAGAGCGCGGCGTCGAGTCCGGGCCAGCGCGATCCGTCGACTGCGCTGGGCCCGACAGCAGCTCATGACCGCCGAGCGTGTCCGCGCTCGGGCGGTCGGCACGTCGACCGAGCTGGCCGCCGCCGGGCGGGCGGGCGAGCGCTCCGCCGCCGTCGCCGGCCGGGAGGAATGGCTGCACTGGCTCGACCACCGCGAGTCGATCCACCCCGAGGCCGACGGCGAGTGGGCTCCGCGTGCGCGCCCGCGTGCGGCTCGCGCCATGTCGGGGCCGCGTAAGTGATCACGGCCAAGCTCGACGACGGTCCTCTGAGCGGCACGAGCCTCGAGGTCGAGGTGGTCGAGGGCCGCCCGCCGAAGACCGTCGAGGCGCCTGCCGACGACGGCAGCACGTGCCGCTACTGCCTCGCGGGCTGGTCGCAGGCCGGCGGGTCCGCGATCTACACGTTCCTGTACCGCGTCTAGCGCGGCGCGCGCCGGCCTCTCCCTCGTCTTTGGCAGCATGGGGCGGGCATGCCCCGCCGTCACGTGCTCCTGGCCACAGCCGTCGCCATCGGCTGGGGCGCGAACTTCGTGGCCATCGACGTGGGGCTGCGGTCGCTGCCGCCGTTCCTGTTCGTGGCCGTCCGCTTCGCGCTCGTGGCGTTCCCCGCGGTCTTCTTCCTCCCGCGACCCCCGATCGCGCTGCGCTACGTCCTCGGCGTCGGGCTCCTGCTCAGCGCCGGCCAGTTCGCGCTGCTGTTCACGAGCATCCACCTGGGGATGCCGGCCGGCCTCGCGTCGCTGGTCCTGCAGCTCCAGGCGGTGTTCACGGTCGGCCTCGCCGTCGCGCTGCTCGGCGAGCGCCCGGGCCGACGTCAGCTCGTGGGCGCCGCCGTCGCCCTGGGCGGCATCGCCATCATCGGGATCGGGCGCACCGGACCGCACCTGCCGCTCGGCGCGCTGCTGCTGTGCGTGGCCGCCGCCGCGTCCTGGGGCGCCGGGAACGTCGTCGTCCGCGTCGCCAGGGCGCCCAACTCGATGGCGCTCATGGCGTGGTCGAGCCTCGTGCCGCCGCTGCCGCTCCTCGCGATGTCGCTCGCCTTCGAGGGGCCGCGCCGCATCGTCGACGCGCTGGGCTCGGTGAGCCTGGAGGGCGTCGCCGCCGTCCTCTACGTGGTCGTGATCGCGACCGGGTTCGGCTACAGCTCCTGGAGCTGGCTGCTGCGCCTGCATCCGGCCTCGAAGGTCGCCCCGTTCAGCCTGCTCGTTCCCGTCATCGGCATCGGCAGCGCCTGGGCCGCCCTCGGCGAGCAGCCCGGCGTGGTCGAGATCGTCGGCGCGACCGTCGTCCTCTGCGGCCTGGGGCTGGTCACCGCCAGCCTGCGGGTGCCGGCCCGGCGCACCCGGGCCGCGCCGGCCCCCGCGCCGGCCGAGCCGTGATCCGAGACGCCACCGGACGCCCGAACACGCTGATGTGTCACGAACTGTCCACGCGCAACCAAAGGCGCCCACGACGTTCACCATCCGATGGCTAGCGAAGCGCGACACTCAGAGCTAGCGTGAGCGCGGTGAGAGGCATCGCTGCTGTCGGCGCGGCTGAGCGTCGGTTTCCCACCATACGGTCTCAGCTCTACGTTCCAGGCAATCGCCCGGACATGTTCACCAAGGCGATGCGATCGGAGGCCGACGCGCTGATCCTCGACCTCGAGGACGCCGTTCCCTCCGAGGCCAAGGACGTCGCCCGCGCCGACGTCGCCCGGTTCATCCGTGAACAGGGATCGCAGCGCGGGGCGCCGGTCCTCCTCGTGCGTGTGAACGGCCTCGACGGCCCCGAGTTCATGGACGACGTCACAGCGGTCGTCGCAGCCGGCGCGGCCGGCATCGTCGTGCCCAAGGTGACCACCGAGACCGACGTCGTCGTCGCCAGTCGCATGCTGCACTGGCTGGAGGCCCGAGCCCACCGCGAGGTCGGCGCCACGATCATCCTGCCGATCCTCGAGACGGCGTCGGCGTTGCGGCGAGCGTACGAGATCGGCCGGGCGTCGACCCGGGTGGCGTACATGGGCGGTCTGGCCACCCCGGGCGGCGACGTCGAGCGCGCGATCGGCTACCGATCGACACGCGAGGGATGGGAGACGCTCACGCTCAGGGCACAGGCGCTCCTGGACGTGCGGGCGGCCGGGGTGCCCAACCCCATCACCGGACTGTGGACCGAGGTCCGCGACCTCGACGGACTGCGCGCCTTCGCGCTCCAGGGGCGCGGCCTCGGATACGAGGGCATGGTGGTCATCCACCCCTCGCACGTCGCGATCGTCAACGAGGTGTTCGGTCAGTCCAAGACCGACCTCGACCACTACGACCGCCTCATCCAGGCCATGTCCGAGGCGACGACCCGAGGCAGTGCGGCGATCATGTTCGACGGTCACATGGTGGACATCGCCATGCTCAAGACCGCCCAGGCGGAGCTCCACCGGTCGCGCCACGGCGTCGAGCCCTCCGAGAGCCGTCCCTCCTGACGACTGCGGGGAGGGCAGCCTCGGGCCACCCTCCCCGCCACGGATCGACGTGCGCGTCGCCGCGCACGTCGATCG
>JAXDHQ010000221.1:0-6377 GCA_034664395.1 Solirubrobacteraceae bacterium
CTGTTCTCGATGACGATGGTCAACAGCCAGCATCACCAGCTCTTCAGCGCGTCGAGCGTGTTCGACAACCCGACGCCCGGGCTGTTCCGCGCCGGCGAGGTGGCCGTCTACCGGGTCGCGTTCGACAACATCCTCGGCCCCGACCGCTACTTCATCAACGCCGCGGTCGCTCTCCTCGGCGGCGTGACGCTGCAGCTGCGCGAGCGGATGATGGCCGTGATGGTCACGCGCGTGACGCCGACCGGCACCCTCGTCGACATCCCCTATGCGCAGTCGGTCACCCGCGCGGACGCGCTCACACCGGAGACGCTGCGATGAGCGTCGCTCCGGTCGAGCAGCCCAGGCTCGGGCGCCGGGTCACGGGGCCCAACGCGACCGGCACCGACCTGCGCCGGTTCGTCATCCTCACCCGGACCCTCGCGGTCACCGACTTCAAGCTGCGCTTCTTCGGCTCGGCGCTGGGCTACCTGTGGCAGCTCATGCGCCCGCTGATGCTGTTCGGGATCCTCTACGTGCTGTTCTCGCGGGTCCTGTCGCTGGACAAGGCGCCGTTCTACGCCGAGGCGCTGCTGCTCGGGCTCGTGATGTACACGTTCTTCTCCGACGCCACGAAGGGCTCGGTCGGCTCGCTCGTCGTGCGCGAGAGCCTCGTGCGCAAGATCGAGTTCCCGCGACTGGCGGTGCCGCTGGCGGTGGTGCTCAACGCGCTGTTCAACCTGGCGCTGAACCTGATGCCGGTGCTCGTCTTCCTGCTCGTCGACGGCGGCGCGGTGCGGCTGCAGTGGCTGGAGTTCCCGGTCCTCGTCGCGCTGCTCGTCGTGCTGGCGACCGGCCTGGCGATGCTGCTGTCCTCGCTCTACGTCCGCTACCGCGACATCGAGCCGATCTGGGACGTGGTGCTCTCGCTCATGTTCTACGGGTCGCCGATCTTCTACACCGTGTCGACGATTGCGGAGAAGGAGCCCAAGCTCGCGCAGCTCCTGATGCTGAACCCGTTCGCGGCGATCCTGCAGCAGTCGCGGTACGCGATCTTCGGCGCCGGCCACCCCAGCGCCGCCCAGGCGATCGGGGGAACGCTGCGCCTGGCCGCGCCGCTCGGCGTGGCGATCGTCATCCTCGTGGTCGGCTGGATCGTGTTCAGCCGCCGCGCGCCGCGGATCGCCGAGGAGCTCTAGGAGACGGCGCGCGCCGTGCCGAAGGCCGCGACGTCGTCGAGCAGGTCGCCCACCAGGCGCGGCCACATGCGCGACGCGCGGTAGTCCTCGGCCTTGGCCCGGCCGCGCAGGCGCACGCGGTCGTGGAGATCGGGCGACCAGCGGAGCTGGCCGAGCACCGTGAGCAGCTCGTCGGGACGCAGGATCGGGACGAAGTCGATCTCCGGCTCGAGGCCGTGCGTCGGGCTCAGCGGCTCGCTGAGCAGGAGGTGGCCGGCGGCCAGGTGCAGCGGGACGCGGCTCTCGAACGCCAGGTGCTCGTCGACGTGCACGTTGATGGCGACGTCGACCTTGCCCAGGACCTCGCGCAGGGCGTCGCCCCACAGGCCGTGCGCGTAGTGCAGGACGTCGTACTCGTGCTTGGCCTGGATGACGAAGCGCTCGCGATACGTGGTCGACGCCGCCAGGAAGCAGGCCCGCGGCGGCCGCCGCGCCGCGCCGACCGGCGCGTACATCCGGTCGTCGACCGGCAGCGGCGCGCAGCGCCACACCGCATCGCCGGCGCGCGGATCGGGCGAGAGGATGCGGTCGTACTCGGCCGCGGTGGGCGGCGGGCGGTGGTCGGCCAGCACGCCGAGGACCGCCGCGCGCAGGTCGGCGAACGCGCCGGGCGGGACGACCTCGGGCGCGAACACGACCACCGCGTGGGGCGCGGCAGCCCGCAGGGCCGCCTGCAGCTCGCGCGCGTCGGCGCCCTCGCGGAAGTCGACGAAGGTCGGCAGCAGGCCGCCCGCCGGCGCGTGCAGGGCGCACTCCTCGAAGACGGCGCGCTGCCCGACGAACGCCACGCGCAGCGGCGCGTGCGCCGGTGGGAGCCGGTACGGGTACGCGGTGCGATCGAGGAGCCCCGGCACGGCGGCGACTACGATAGCCGCCCTCGTGCGCGTCGCCTTCCTCACGCAAGACCTCCAGCTCTCGGGGGGCGTCGGAGTCGTCGTGGAGCACGCGAGCCGGCTGGCCGCCGACCACGGCTTCGACGTGACGCTCGTCCACACGGGCCAGCACACCGAGACGGCCTGGCGCTTCCGCGGCCTGGAGCACCTGCACGTGCTGCCGCTCGACCGCGCCACCGACTTCCACTACGACGTCGCGGTGTCGACGTGGTGGGAGACGGCGCACGAGCTCTTCGAGCTCGAGGCGGCGCGCTACGCCTCGTTCGTGCAGTCGCTGGAGGACCGCTTCTACGAGCCGTGGCAGCCCGAGCGCATCGCCGCCGCGACGGCCGTCGACCTGCCGGTGCGCTACGTCACCGAGGCGCGCTGGATCGCCAACGCCCTGGACGCGCTGCACCCGGGCACGCGCACGCTCTACGTCCGCAACGGCGTCGCGAAGGACGTCTTCGCCGGCCCGGCGGACGTCGTCCCGGCCGCCAACGGTCCGCTGCGGATCCTCGTCGAGGGCAGCCGCGCCGTGCCGTTCAAGGGCGTCGACGACGCGCTCGCGGCGACCGCAGTCATGGCCGAGGAGCGCCACGTGACGCTGGTGACGCCCGACGACACCGGCGCCGGGGCCACGGCCGACCGCGTCCTGGCGCGACTCTCGCAGGCCGAGATGGCGGCGCTCTACGGCGAGTCCCACGTCGTGCTCAAGCTCTCGCGGGTGGAGGGGATGTTCGGGCCCCCGCTCGAGGGCTTCCACATGGGCGCGACGTGCGTGACCACGCCGGTCACCGGCCACGACGAGTACGTCCGCCATCGCCACAACGCGCTCGTCGTCGACTGGGACGACGTGCGCGGCACGGCGCGCGCGCTCGACCTGCTGGCCCGCGACCGCGCGCTGCTGCACCACCTGCGCCACAACGCGCTGGCGACCGCCCGCGCCTGGCCGTCGTGGAACCAGCAGAGCGCCGTGATGGCGGCCGCGCTGCGAGCCATCCGCCGCGAGCCGCCGCCGTCGGTGCGCGTCGCCGGCCGGCGCCTCATGCGCGACACCGACGCCTCGCTCGGCTACGCCCAGCGCCAGCTCGTGAGCTTCGGCCGGGTCAACGACCAGCTCAACGCGCTCGCCGCCTCCCGCGCCTACCGCTACGCGGTCCGGCTGCGCCGGGTGCTGCGCGCCCTGCTGCGCCGGCGCTAGCGCGCCGCGGGGCGGTGGGTCCCGAAGGCCACGACGTCGCGGAACAGGTCGCCGACGAGGCGCGGCCACACGGTCGACGCGCGGTACTCCTCCGCCTTGCGCCGCCCGCGCACGCGGACGCGGTGGTAGGCGTCGGGGAAGCGCGCGAGGTTGCGGGCGATGCGCAGGAGGTCGTCGGGCGCGGAGACCTCGAGGTAGTCGATGCCCGGCTCGAGACCGTGCGTCGGGCTCAGCGGCTCGGAGATCACGAGGTGGCCCGCCGCCAGGTGCAGGCAGACGCGGTTCTCGAACGACGGGTAGGGCTCGTTGTGGACGTTGATGGCGACGTGGTGCTCGGCCATCACCGCCTCGAGCTCCTCGGCCGCGACCCCGAACGCGATGTGCAGCACGTCGAGCTCGGCCTTCGTCCTGGCCAGGAACGACTCGCGGTGCGGCGTCGAGCGCCCGACGAACAGCATCCGCGGGGGCCCCTCGATGCGCCGGACGTCGGCGTAGATGCGGTCGGCGACCGGGATCGGCAGCGAGCGCCAGACCGCCATGAACTCGTCCGCCGTGGGGACGATCAGCGGGTCGAAGGACACGACGCGGTCGAAGTTCGACGGATCCAGGCGCTCGAGATCGGCGCGGCGCCGGCGCAGGTCGGGATGCGCGCGGCGACCCGCCGTGCGCGGGATCGGCTCGGTCAGGAACCCGAGCGTCGCCGCGTTCAGGTCGCCGAACGCGCCGCGCGGGATGATCTCCGGGCGGAACACGACGACCGCGTGCGGGTGGAAGTCGTGCAGCGTCGAGAGCATGGCCTCGGCGTCGGCGCCCTCGCGGAACTCGATGAAGCGGGTCACGACGCGCCGCGTGTCCTCGTGCAGCGCGCAGGCCTCGAAGAACGTCGACTGTCCGACGAAGGCAAGGCGCAGCGGCGCCCCGGGGACCGGCGCGCGATAGGGCAGGTCGGCCCGGGAGAACACGAGCGTCACGGCGCGGAGGGTACGCTCTCGCCTCATGCCGGAGTGGCAAGAGCGCCTCACGCGCGACACCAGGCCGTCGATCCGCGCCGAGCACGACCTGCGCTACGCGGCCGCCGGTCCGCTCATCGCCCGCGCGCCGGTGTGGATCGACCTCGGCTGCGGCGCCGGCGTGGCCGCCGCCGACGCGCTCGGCGAGAGCTTCGCGGGCCACGCCGTCCTCGTCGACGTCTCGCAGGACGCCCTCGAGGAGGCGGCGGCCAACGTGCACGCCGGGACGCTCACGACGCTGCGCGCCGACCTGTCCGCCGCCGCCGACGTGGCCAGCGTGCGAGACGCCGCCGAGGAGGCCGGCCGCGACGGCTGCGTGACGTGCTTCGAGGTCTTCGAGCACCTGCCGACGTTCGTCCCGGTCCTCGAGCTCATGCTCGAGCTCAGCGCGGACCTCGGCTACACCGTCGTCCTGAGCGTGCCCAACGACGCCTTCTGGGCGCTGGAGAACCCGTTCCACGAGACGATGTGGGGCGACGGCGCCTTCGAGGAGCTGCGCCGTCTGCTGCCCGCCGGGCACGTCGTGGCCCGCCAGGTGCCGCTCACCGGCTCGGCCGTCGTGCTCGACGAGGGCGACGGCGAGCTCACCGCGCCGCCCGTCGCCGTCGGCGCCGAGCGCGTGCCCTCGCACTTCCTCGCCGCGTTCGGGCCCCGCGCCCACGAGCTGGCGCCGCGCGCGTTCGTCGCCGCCGCGGACCTCGACGGCCAGCGCACGTGGGAGCGCCAGCGCGAGAGCCAGCTCGCCTTCCACGAGGCCGAGCTCATCGAGCTGCGCGACTACGTCCACGACCTGGAGCGGCGGCTCGGCGCCCGGCCGCCCGAGCCCCCGGCGCAGGAGGGCCCGGCCACCAAGACCGAGGCCGCCGAGCAGGTGTGAGGATCGCCTTCGTCGTCAACGACCTCCAGCTCTCGGGGGGCGTGGGCGTCGTCGTCGAGCATGCGCACCAGCTCGCGCGCCACCACGGCTTCGACGTGGCGCTCGTGCTCGCTCGCGAGCAGGACGTGCCCGACTGGCGCCATCGGGGCCTGACCGACGTGCCGGTGCTCGGCCTGCCGGCCGCCCGCGAGGAGCGCTACGACATCGCGCTGGCGACGTGGTGGGAGACGACGTACGCGCTGTTCGAGCTCCGGGCCGAGCGCTACGCGTACTTCGTCCAGTCGCTCGAGGACCGCTTCTACCGGCCCGACGAGCCCGAGCGCCTGGGCGCCGCGCTCACGCACGACCTGCCGGTGGCGCTCGTCACCGAGGCGCGCTGGATCGCCGAGACGCTCGAGGCGCTGCGGCCCGGGCTGCACGTCCACTACGTGCGCAACGGCATGGCCAAGGACGTCTTCGCGGGGTCGGACGAGCCGGCGCCGCTGACCCAGGGGCCGCTGCGGATCCTGGTCGAGGGCCACCGCGGCGTGTGGTTCAAGGGCGTCGACGACGCGCTCGCGGCGACCGCCGCGATGTCCCAGCCGCGGCACGTGACCCTCGTCAGCGCCGACGGCGCGGGGACGGAGGTGCCCGGCGTCGATCGGGTCGTCGGCCCGGTCGCGCACGGCGACATGGCGGCGCTGTACGCCGAGTCGCACGTCGTGCTCAAGCTCTCGCGCGTCGAGGGCATGTACGGGCCGCCCCTGGAGGGCTTCCACATGGGCGCGACGACGGTGACGAGCGCGGTGACCGGGCACGAGGAGTACGTGCGCCACGGCTGGAACGGCCTCGTCGTCGCGTGGGACGACGTGCGCGGGACCGCGCGGGCGCTCGACCTCCTCGCCCGCGACCGCGTGCTGCTGCACTTCCTGCGCCACAACGCGCGGCGCACGGCCGCCGCGTGGCCGTCGTGGGAGCAGCAGGGCACGGTCATGGCGGCGGTGCTGCGCGCCATCCGGCGCGCGCCGGCGCCGCCATCCGGGGCCGGCATGAGCGCGCTGGTGGCCGACATGCGCGCCGGCGTCCAGGCGCAGGCCGAGGTCGTCGCCGATCGCGCGCGCCTGCGCTATCGGATCGCGCCGCTGCTCGCGCTCGAGCGCGTCGTCGAGCGCCCGCCGCTGCGCTGGGTCGCGCGGCCGCTGCGCCGCGCGTGGGGCGCCG
>JAXDHQ010000222.1:0-3081 GCA_034664395.1 Solirubrobacteraceae bacterium
CTATCGCCCGCCGCGTCGCGCTCGGCGCGGTCCTCCCGGCGCCGGTGCTGCTCATCGCCGACCTCGGACGCCCCGCGCGCTTCCTGAACATGCTGCGGATCTTCAAGCCGCGCTCGCCGATGAACACCGGGGCATGGTGCCTGGCCGCGTTCAGCGCCACGGCGACGGCAGCGGTCGGCGCCGACCTGATCGGCGCGCGCCGCTCGGCGCGGGTCATGGGGTGGGCGACCGCTGCGCTGGGCGGCTACCTCGGCTCGTACACCGGCGTCCTGCTCGCGGCCACCGCGGTGCCGCTGTGGGCGCGCAGCCGGACGTTCCTGCCGCCGATCTTCGTGGCGACGGCGACGGCGACCGGCGCCGCCGCCTGCCGGCTGACGCTCGAGGCCTGCGGCCTGCCTGACGAGCACTCCACGCGCACGGCGCTGGCCCGGCTCGAGGCGGGCGCGATCGGCATCGAGCTCGCGCTCTCGACGATCAACGAACACCGCCTGGGGCGCGCGGGCGACGTCCTGTCGGCGGGCAGCGCCGGCCGGTGGTTCCGCAGCGCGAAGGGGCTGGTCTGCGCCGGCCTGGCGCTGCAGCTCGTTCGCGGCCACCTCGGCGTGCGGGCCCATGACCTCGCCAGCGCCTGCTACCTCGCCGGCGGACTGTGCTTCCGCTACGCCTGGGTCGACGCCGGCAGGGCCTCGGCCGCCGACGACGAGGCGGTCGCCCGCATGGCCCGCGGCCGCGTGACGGCCGAGGACGAGCTCCGCCGCCCGGGCGCCCGCCGAGCGATCTCCCGGGTCCGGCCGCCGAAGCGGTCGCGCGCCGCCGCCCTCCTGCGCGGCTGGAGCGCCGCGACCGGGCGACTCAGCCTGCTGGTGGAGGAGCGCCTGCGGGCGGAGCAGCGGACAGTCTCGTGACCTTGACGCATCGCGGGCGCAGGTGATTCGATCACCATATGTCCGCCATGTGTCCGAGGGGAGGTGAGACTGCATGACGATCGAGACCCTGGAGCGTCCGACGATGCCCGACTGCGCGGTCCTGAAGGGGCATTGAGCCGGGAGGGCATGGTCCGGCCGGCGCCGCGTCCGGACGCATGCCTCCCGCACTCATCGCGAACGGGCCGGCGCCGCTGTTACGGTGCCCGCGGTCGCATGAGCTTGCCGAACTCCTTCGATGCGAACCTGCTCAAGGCGCTAGCACACCCGCTGCGGCTTCAGATCCTCGAGGTGATCACCGATCGCGGCGAGGCCAGCCCGCTCGAGGTGGCGCGAACACTCGGGCAACCTCTGGGGACCGTCAGCCACCACACGCGCGTCCTGCGCGACCTCCGGTGCATCGAGCTCTCGCGCACCGAGCCGCGCCGCGGCGCGGTCGAGCACTACTACCGGCCGGCGATGCTGCCGTTCCTCGACGACGAGCAGTGGGAACGGCTGCCGGTCACGCTCCGCCGAGGCCTGGCCGGTCAGCTCTTCCGTCGCATCTTCTCGGAAGCTTCGGTGGCCGGCGGCCAGGGCGGGTTCGACCCTCCCGGCGCTCACATCGATCGGCTCCCGCTGGATCTGGACGAGGAGGGCTGGCGTGACCTGTCTGCCGCCCTCGTCGAGCTCCTGAAGCGGACCCAGGACATCCAGGCTCAGAGCGATGCCCGAGCCGCGAGCTCCGCAACCGAAGCGATTCCCTCGCTGCTCGCGATCCTGCACGTCGCGCAGGAGGGGAACGCCAGCGCCGCCCAACGGAGGCTGCGCCTGCCGTGAGGCAATTGGACCGTGTAGCTCGCACTAAATCCAGACCCAAGGACTATTGACAGCACCGCGGTTCGCTCGATACCTTTGCGAACGAGAGACGGGTGCTCGATTCCGCTCTCCAACCAAGGGACTGATCTGTGCCATGGCTACCGTCGAGTCAGCCAGCAGGATCCGGGTCGTCGCGGCAGACCTCCAGCCGCTCTTCCGCGAGTCGATCGCGCGTGTCGTCCGGGAGTGCCCGGACCTCGAGCTGGTCGGGGAGGCGGCTGGAGGACGCGAGGTCGTCGCGCTGCTGCGCACGCTGAGGCCCGACGTCGCCGTGCTCGATCCCGAGCTGCCGGACCTCGACGGGCGGCGGATCCTGGGCCTCGTCCTCGTCGACGAGCTCCCGACGCGCGTGATCTTCGTGAGCGACGGCGTCGCTCGGACCGCCGCCTACGACCTCGTCGAGGGCGGCGCGGCAGGCTGCCTGACCAAGGGCACGGATCGCGACGAGCTCTGCGAGGCGATCATCAGCGTCGCCGGGGGCGGCGTGTTCCTCACCGGGGACTCGCAGCTCGCGATCGTCCGGGAGATCCGGCTGCGCGCCACGATCGACCGGCCGATCCTCACCGAGCGCGAGCGCGAGGTGCTGCGCCGGCTGGCCGCGGGGGAGAGCGCGCCGGCCATGGGCCGTGCCATGCACCTGTCCGTCGGCACGATCAAGACCCACCTCGGGAACCTGTACGAGAAGCTCGACGTGTCCGAGCGTGCGGCCGCCGTGGCCGTCGCCATGCGGCGCGGGCTCCTGGAGTGACGCCCTCAGCGCCGCGTTGACCGGCGCGGCCGCCGGCCTACTGGCCGTCGCATGAACGCCTTCCAGGGCCTCGAGCCGACGCGCGGCAAGGGCGACTTCGCGCCGGACCCTCCCGGCCTGGACCTCTTCGCCCGCATCGAGGGCCTGTGCGGCGAGGAGGCGGCGCTCCTCGCCATCCCGGCGCACCGGCGCGACGGCGCCCAGCACGACCGCCTGCACGCGATCGCGGCCGAGCTCGATCGGGCCTTCGAGAAGCTGCGCGAGCGTGCCGAGCGTCTCGCGCGCCACGGGCGCGAAGAGCCGTCGTCGACCTGACGCCGAGGGGAGGCGAGTCCATTGCGCGCCGCCGTGCTGCATGAGATCGGGACGATCCCGGAGTTCGGGGACTTCAAGGAGCCCAAGGCCGACGAGACCCACGAGGTCGTCGAGGTGCTGCTGGGCGCGCTCAACCCGGTCGACCTCTACATCGCCGCCGGGGCGTACGGGCCGGTCGAGCTGCCGTGCGTCGTCGGCCGCGAGGGCATCGCCCGGATGTCCGACGGCCGCCGCGTC
>JAXDHQ010000223.1:0-5996 GCA_034664395.1 Solirubrobacteraceae bacterium
TCTTGTCGACCTCGTCGATGTAGATGATCCCGGTCTCGGCCTTCTTGACGTCGTAGTCGGCGGCCTGGATCAGCTTGAGGAGGATGTTCTCGACGTCCTCGCCGACGTAGCCGGCCTCGGTCAGGGCCGTGGCGTCGGCGATCGCGAAGGGGACGTTGAGGATGCGCGCCAGCGTCTGCGCCAGCAGCGTCTTGCCGCAGCCCGTCGGCCCGAGCAGCAGGATGTTGGACTTCTGCAGCTCGATGTCCGCGTCGTCGGACTGCATCATCTGCACGCGCTTGTAGTGGTTGTAGACGGCCACCGACAGCGTGCGCTTGGACTCCTCCTGGCCGACGACGTACTCGTCCAGGACCCCGTAGATCTCGCGCGGCTTGGGGAGGTTCTCGATGTCGAACGACGGCGGAGCGGTCAGCTCCTCGTCGATGATCTCGTTGCAGAGGTCGATGCACTCGTCGCAGATGTACACGCCCGGGCCGGCGATGAGCTTCTTGACCTGCCTCTGCGACTTGCCGCAGAAGCTGCAGAGGAGCTGTTCGTTCGCGTCGGTCGGACGAGCCATTCCCTCTTCTTCTCTCCCTCGGCCTCCAAGCTAGTGCTCGGAGATCACCCGGTCAATGATCCCGTAGTTCTTGGCCTCTTCGGAGGACATGAAGTAGTCGCGCTCGGTGTCGTTGCGGACCTTGTCGTACTCCTGGCCCGTGTGCTTGGCGATGATGTGATCCAGGCGCTGGCGGATGTCGATGATCTCCCTGGCGTGGATCTCGATGTCCGTCGCCTGGCCCTGGAAGCCCGAGCTGACCTGGTGGATCAGGATCTTGGCGTTGGGCAGCGCCATCCGCTTGCCAGCGGCGCCGCCGGCGAGCAGCAGCGCGCCCATCGACATGGCGATGCCGACGCAGATCGTCTGCACGTCGGGCTTGATGAACTGCATCGTGTCGTAGATCGCCAGGCCGGCGTACACGGAGCCGCCCGGGGAGTTGATGTAGACCGAGATGTCCTTGTCGGGATCCTCGGACTCCAGGTGCAGGAGCTGGGCCACGATCAGGTTGGCGATCTGGTCGTCCACGGGCGTCCCCAGGAAGACGATGCGCTCGTTCAGCAGTCGGCTGTAGATGTCGAAGGCGCGTTCGCCTCGGGACGTCTGCTCGACCACCATGGGGACAAGGGGGCTCATGGTCCTCGCTTCGTTCGGGTCCTCGGTGCGGATTCCTGCGCGCGGCGGCGGTGCGGAACGGGCGGCAGGGCTTGGGAGAGCCTAGCAATCGGCCTGTGCCCGTCCTCTCCAGTTCGTCGGCCGTTGCGCGGCCGCGCTTGAGCGTCTCTACGAACCTGGCGTCCAGAGGCGGGAGGCGGCCGGGTCGGACCCCGGGTCGCGCGCCTCCTTCTCCGGCGTCCACAGCTTGTCGCGCGCCTTGGCCTGCTCGACCGAGATCGGGCTGGCGTGCTCGGCGAGGAGCTCGACCGCGGCCCGCTGGGCGAGGTCGTCGCGCAGGTCGTCCAGGCGGCCGGCCTTGGCCAGGCGCTGGCGCAGCTTCTCCGGCGTCGTGCCCTCGCGCGCCGCGGTCGCCTGCAGGGCGTCGAGGAGATCGCCCTCGGACGCCTCGATGCCCTCGGCCTCGATGACGGCCGCGATGACCGCCTCGCGGCGCAGCGCCTGCTCGGCGTCGGGCTTGGCCTCGGCCACGATGTCGTCCTCCTCGCGGCCGGCGATCTGCAGGTAGGCCTCCTTGCTGATGCCCTGGTGGGAGAGCTGGTGCAGCATGCGCTCCCACAGCTCGCGCGAGCGGGCCTCGACCAGCGCCTCGGGCACGTCGACCTGGGACTCCTTGACCACCGCGTCGAGGACCGCCTCGCGGAACTCGGACTCGACGCGCGCCTCGTCGGCCTCGCGCAGCTTGGCCGCGACGTCCTCGCGCAGCTCGGCCAGCGTCTCGAAGCCGGCGGCGTCGGAGGCGAACTCGTCGTCGAGCTCGGGCAGGTCCTTGCGCTTGACCTCGTTGACGGTCACGGCGAACTGGGCCTCGCGTCCGGCGAGCTCGGCGGCGCCGTAGTCGTCGGGGAAGGTGATGGTGACGGTGCGCTGCTCGCCCGCGGCGGCGCCCTGGAGCTGCTCCTCGAAGCCGGGCACGAGGCGACCGGCGCCGAGCTCGAGGAGCTGGTCGCGGCCCTCGCCGCCGGCGAACGGCTCGCCCGCCTCTCCGCCTTCGCCTGCGAGCGTCCCCACGTAGTCCATGACGATGAAGTCGCCCTGGCCGGCGGGCTCGTCGACGGTCTCCAGGCGCGCCATGCGCTCGCGCAGGGCGGCGATCTCGGCGTCGACGGCCTCGTCGTCGGCGACCGGCTCGCGGCGGCCGACCTCGACGCCCTTGTACTCGCCCAGCGTCGCGGTCGGACGCACGGCGATCTCGATCGTGAAGGTCAGCGGCTCGCCCTCGCTCGGCAGGTCGCCGAGGTCGACGTCGGGGTCGCCGACGGGGTGGATGCCGGCGGCGTCGATGGCGTCGAGGTACCAGCGTCCGAGCGTCCCGCGGACGGTCTCGTCGAGGACGGTCTCGCGGCCGACGCGCTGGATGACCACCGGCGGCGGCACCTTGCCCTTGCGGAAGCCGGGCATGCGCATGTCGCGGCCGAGCTGGCGCGCGGTGGCCTGCATCCGGCGCTCGACCTCCTCGGCGGGGATCTCGGCCTCGACGCGCACGCGCGACTCGGGCAGCTCGGTGATGGTCGTCTTCACGGCGGCGGGCATGGGCGAACGGACGATAGCGTCCGCCCGTGGCTCGCCCTCCCCTGCCTGCGCGCACCCGCGTGGCCGCCTGGGTCGTGACCGGCCCGCTCGGCCATCTCTACGGCGGTGCGGCCGACTGGGTCGCGCTCCTCGCGCGCTACCTGGTGGCGCGTGCGCGAGGGCGCGACCCGACCGGCTGACGCTCAGACCTGGCCGGTGGACAGGCGGCAGAACAGGTCGCCGAGGACGCCCCCGCCGGGCGTCGCGGTGACGGCGAGGTGGACCTGGTTGAGGTCGACCTCGAGGCCGAGCAGGTTGAGGTTCAGCGGCCCGAGGACGAGGTCCAGGATCTGGCACGCGGCCGCGCCCGGCGCGGCCTGCTGCTGGGCGATGCGCGCCTCGAGGTGCATGGCCCGCGCCGGGTGCGCCGCGAGCTGCGCGTTGGCCGCGCGCAGCGAGCTGCGGCTGACGCCCTGCGAGAGCTGGCAGAACAGCCTGCCGAGCACGCCGCCGCTGCGCTTGCCCGTGATGTCGAGCTGGACCTTGTCGAGGTGGGCGTTGAGGCCCAGGAGCTGCAGGTCGAGCTGCTGCAGGAACAGGTGCAGCACCTTGCACGACGATCCGGCCGCGGCGGTCAGCGTGACCTTCTGCTTGATCGACGTCGTCTGGCCGCTGACGCCGGTGAGGATCGCGGTCGCCGTGCCCTGCGCGGAGGCGCGGGCGCCCTTGGCGGCGAAGCGGTCGATCTTCACGGAGACGACGAGGCGCCCGGACGGCGGCGCCTGCGGCGGATCGGCGAAGGCGGGCGAGGCGACGACGAGCAGGGCGACGGCGGTCGCGAGGACCGCGAGGGCGTGGCGCACGACTGACCTCCCGGAGTCAGGTGTATCGGGTGCAGCGCGCGTACCCGCCGCCGCCGCGGCCGCAAACGAGCGCGGCCCCGCCGGATGGCCGGCGGGGCCGCGTGACCTACGAAACGGCTGTCGGGCTCAGCAGGTGACGGTGATGTTGAAGGCGCGGTCCGCCACCGTGCCCGCGACGTCGAACGTGTGGACGGTCGCGGTGTCGGCGGCCGTCGGGTCGACGGTCGCCACCCCGAACGTCGCGCCGCTCACGGTCGCGGTCCGGGAGCACTTGCTGACGTCCGCGTCGAACTGGACGGTGTAGACGCCGGTGGCGGTGCGGGCCGCGGCCTTGACCCCGCGGCTGGAGCCCAGCGCGCCGTCGGAGCCGGCCACCGCGGCGAACTTGTTCAGGGCCTGGGCCGAGGCGACGATCTCGTCGGCGCTCTTGCCGTCGACCTGGTCGGCGTTCAGGCCGGTGGCCACGCCGCGCGCGTTGGTGGTGAACGGCGCCGCGTTGGGGTTGTCGCTGCTGATCGCGCCGACCTCGGTCCCGCCGTGGGCGTTGAACTCGAACGCGCGCCCGTCGGCCAGGTTGCTGGCGCGCACGCACGGCTCGTTGCCCCTGGGCGTGCCGCCCGCCGCCGAGCGGCAGCCGTAGACCGCGCCGCCGCCGTTGGAGGACTTGTTGGACTGGCGCGTGCCGTACGTCGAGGTGTTGGCGATGATCTCCGTCTCCTTGACGTACGCGCGCTGCTCGTTGGGCGACGGGTTGCGCGCGCCGCCGCGCACGCCGCTGCCCTCGCCGAACGCGCCGGCGAACGGCGCCACGAGGAGCGCCACGAGCAGTGCGCTGGCGAGGATCCACGGGCCCTGTTGGCGGATGCGGATGTGTCGGGCGAAAGCGAAACGGGATCGCATGGAGTCGGTCGACCTCCTCGGTCGGTCGGTGGGAGCGCCCCGCAGGGACGGCGGGGCCTGCCTCACCTTCAACAAGGTGTCGGAGGCCAAGGTTGCGGTGCGCGGCGGTCCGCGTGCGGACGTGACGCTCAGCGACGCAGCGCGAACACCACGGCTACGGCTCGGGCCCGTCCTCGGGGGCCGCGAGCGCGAGCGCGGGCGCGGCGGGGCCCGTGGGCGGGCGCTCGGGCACCAGCACCTCGGCGCGCGCGTAGTGGCCGACGGCGTCGAACCAGCGCTTGGCGTGCAGCCCGGCGCGGAGGTCGCAGTCGGCGACGAGCATGCCCTCCTCGCCGCGCAGCGGGCCGGCGATCACCTCGCCCCAGCGCGGCTCGATGATCGCCGCGCCGCCCTCGCCGAAGACGTCCTTGCCCGCGGGCAGCTCGACCGGGAAGTCGGCGGGGAACGCGCTCGCCGGGATGTACTGGGGCACCGAGATCACGAAGGCGCCGGACTCGATGGCGATATGGCGCATCGAGGCCAGCCACACGTCGGTGTCGTCGGCCGTCGGCGCGGCCCAGAGCTGCACGCCCTGGCGGTAGACCGCGTGGCGGGCGAGCGGCATCCGGTTCTCCCAGCAGATGAGGCCGCCCACGCGCCCGAGGCCGGCGACGTCGACCACCGCGAGGTCGTCGCCGGCGCCGAAGCCGTGGAAGACGCGCTCCTGCATCGTCGGCATGAGCTTGCGGTGGCGGTGCAGGACGCCGGACGGCCCGAGCGTGAGCATCGTGTTGTAGAGCGTGCCGGGGCGCTCGTCCTCGCGCTCGTTGACCCCGATGACGCAGTGGATGTCGTGCTCGCGACACGCGCGCACGAGCGCGTCGACGTGCGGGCCGCCGACGTCGACCGACTCCTCCCACATGCGCTCCCAGAGCTCGTCCCAGCCGCCGAACGAGGGAGCCGTCCTCGCCCACGCGTTGGAGGGGTAGACCGAGACGAAGCACTCGGGCAGGACCGCCAGGCGGGCGCCCCGGGCCGCCGCCTCGCCGAGCAGCGCGGCCGCCTTGGCCACGCTGGCCCTGGCGTCGAGGATGACCGGCGTGGCCTGCACGGCTGCGACGCGGACGGTGGCGAAGGCGGTCATGGCGCCCGAGCGTACACCGTCAGGTCGGTCGCAGGCCGGGAGCGAATCGCACCACCGCGCCGGTGCGGAAGAGGCTCACGTACAGCGCGCCGTCCGGCCCGATCGCCATCCCGAGCGGATCCTGCTCGTCGAAGCCGGAGGCGAGCACGGTGGCGGTCGCGTCGTAGCCGCCGCCGGGGCGCCGGCGCAGCGCGATCGCGCGCACGTCGCGCCCGGCGTCGACCGTGGGCACGAGCGAGCCGTTCTCGGCCACGAACGCGGTCAGGCCCTGGCCACCCCAGTCCTTCGTGATGGCCAGGCCGTCGGAGGACGCGTGCGCGGGGAAGCCGAGCAGCGGCGCCTTCTTGCCGGCGCACGACGGTCCGCCCTGGCCGTAGCAGTGCGG
>JAXDHQ010000224.1:0-7711 GCA_034664395.1 Solirubrobacteraceae bacterium
GGCGTTCTCGAAGTGGCTGCGGATCGGGCAGCCCGGCGTGGTCAGCGAGACGGTGACCCGGACGTGGGCGTCGGCCCCGTCGATCGAGCGCACCATCTCGAGCTCGACGATGGTACGGCGCAGCTCCGGGTCGATGTCGGCTTCAAGGGACTTGAGGATCTCATCGCGGGACGGCATGCCCTCCATTCTGACAGGGCCCGCGCCCGAGCTCCCCGGACCGACGACGAGCGGGCCGCCGGGGCGGCCCGCTCGCGAGGAGGGGGAGTCGTGCTGCCGGGCTCGCCGGCTAGACGACGTCGCTGGCGCGCTCCTGCGCGTGCGTGGCCGTCCGCGTGCCGCGGGTCAGGCCCGTCTGCAGCAGGTTCTGGGCCCGGGCGGTGAGCAGGTCGGCCTGCGCGGCGACGCCGCGCCGGCGCACGATCGCCTGCTTGGTGACGTCGCGGCGCAGCGAGGTGACCTCGCGCTCGACGCGCCTGCGAGCCTTGCGGACCTCGCGCTCCAGGCGCTTGCGCTCGCTCTTGCCGCGGCGCTCGAAGCGCTTGAGGTCGCTGCGCAGGCGCTTGCCCTGCGCGGCGAGCTCCTTCTCGGCGCTCTCGCGCGAGAGCTTGCGCACGCCGTCGACGGTCGCGACCAGGGTGTCGCGGGCGACGAAGGCGGCGCCCACGGGGACGAGCACGGCGCGCTCGACGTACTCCTGCGCGCGGTCGACGGGCGTCCGGGCCAGCTCGCGGCGGGTCTCGGCGGCCTTCTTGGCGGCGGTCGAGCGCTTGCGCGCCTCGGCGGCCTGGGTGCGGCTGCGCGTCGCCGCGGCCTTCTTGGCGGCGGTGGAGCGCTTGGTCGCGCTCGCGGCGCGCTTGGTCGTGCTGGTGCTGGGAGTGCTCTGCTCGGCCATGGTCACGTCCTCGGCTAGGAAGTTCGTTCTCGGTTCGCTCGGACGCCGCGAGGCTACCCGTCGAACACATGTTTGTAAACCGCTAGGAGCCGGCGGTTACAGATCGAACCTGCGTTCGACGCGCCCAGGCCGCGGGATCGTCGAGCTCGGCCAGCGTCGGCACCATCTCGGGCGCGCTCCACGCGCGGTTGAGCCCCTCGATCCCCCAGCCGCGCACGACGGCGTCGCAGAAGCGCTTGCCGACGAGGTACTGACGCATCTTGAGGTCGAGGCCGATCATGCGCTCGAGCAGCTTGACCAGCGGCGGCTTCTCGCTGCGGCGGCGCTCGAGCGCCTCGCGCAGCCGCGGCAGCGACGGCAGCACCGGGCCGCCGGCCGCGTCCATCACGTGCTCGGCGTGGCCCTCAATGAGCGCCATCGTCGCCTGCACGCGGTCGATGAGCCCCTTGCGCTCGGGGCCCGCGACCGCGTGGACGAGCCCGCCCTCGCGGACGCCGTCCCACATCGCGCGCAGGTCGTCGACCTTCGGCAGGCGCAGCAGCGCCGCGGGGTCGACCTCGACCTTGAGCGACGCGAGCAGCTCCGACAGCATCGCCGCCAGGTGCTCGCGCAGCCACGGCACGCCGGTGAACTGGACCGCGTGCGTGATCTCGTGGAAGACCACCCACTCGAGCAGCTCGGCCTCGTCGGCCTCGAACTGGCTCGCGGCCTCGCGCAGGTTGGGCGCCACGAGCAGCAGCCGGGGCGGGCGCTCGGGGTCGAGCAGCGCCAGCTCGTACTGGCCGAGGACCGAACGGCCCATGAAGCCGACCAGGCCGCCGGCCTCGACCGCGACGACGCCGCCCCCGACCGACTGCAGCGGACCGCTGCCCAGGCGCGCCAGCACCGGGTCCAGCGTGCCGCGGATGGTCTCGAGGTTCGCCCGCGCCCACGTCCGCCGGTCGACCATCTCCGGCGGCGGCGGCGGCGTGGACGGCTCGAGCCGCGAGTAGGCGGTCACGCGCTCGAAGGCGCGGGCGGTCATCGCCTCGAGGTCGGCCGCGCCGCCCAGCGGCGGCGTGAGCGCGCCGGAGTCGCCGCCCGCCACCGCGTCGGCCACCCGCTCGGCCAGGCGCCAGTCGGCCATCAGCGCGCGGGGAGCGTCGCCAGCTCGGCGAGCGCCCGGTCGGTTCGGGCCGCGACGACGGGCGACCGCGGCTCCAGGTCCAGCGGCGCGCCCAGCGGGTCCTCCATCGCCGTGAACGCGACGCGGCCGCCGCTCTCGCGGACGATGAGCTGCCCGGCCGCGGCGTCGACCGCGCGGCAGTTCCACAGCGTCGCCATCCCGTCGACGCGCGTGGCCGCCACCTGGCACAGCGACACGGCGATCGAGCCGATCGCGCGCAGGCGGCCGGTCACCTTGACCAGCGCGTCGCTGGAGGCGGCCAGCCAGCGCGGGTCGGCCGACTCGATCGCGACGAGCTCGAGGCGGCCGTCGGGCCGGCGGCGCTCGGGCTGCGGCGTGGCCAGCGGCTGGTCGTCGAGGAACGCGCCCAGCCCGCGGGTCGCGCGCCACTCCTCGCCCGGCCCGAGGTCGTAGACGTAGCCGAAGACGACGTCGGCCATCGTCGGGCCGTCCGCCACCGCGATCGACAGCGCGTGGTGGGTGAGCCCGCGCTTGGCGTTCAGCGAGCCGTCGATGGGATCGATGACCACGAGCGGCGGGTCGCCGCCCGCGCCGTAGTCGACGAGCCCGCGCTCCTCCGAGACCGCGGTGAAGCGGGCGCCGGCGGCGTGCAGGCGGTCGAGCTCGCCGAAGACGGCGTCCTCGGCCGCGGCGTCGATCACCAGCGTCCGGTCGCCCCCCTCGCCGCGCTCGCCGGTCTCGATGACGCGCTCGCTGCTGGTGGGGTGCTCGACCAGCACCTCCCGCAGACCCTGCGCGGCCCGGCGACAGGCTCCGAGCCAGTCGAAGGAGAGAAGCTCGGGCGGCGCGTCCGAAGCTGTAGCCATGTGCCTCATATCCTAGGGGCGTGCCCGATCCGCTCGACGGCCTCACCCCGGCGCAGCGCGAGGTCGTCGCGGCGTCCGGTGGTCCGCTGCTCGTCGTCGGCGCCGCCGGCACCGGAAAGACGCGCACGCTCCTGCACCGCCACGCGTGGCTGGCGACCGTCGGCGGGCTCGCCCCCGAGCACGTGCTCGCCCTCACGCCGACCGAGGCGGCGGCCGACGCGCTGCGCGCCGGCGTGGAGGACGAGCTCGAGCGCGGCTTCGAGGAGCTGGCCGTCCACACGGTCCACGGCTTCTGCGCGCGCCTGCTGCGCGACGAGGCCCTCGAGGCCGGCCTGGACCCCTTCGTCGTGCCCGTCACGCCGGCCGACCGCCTGGCCATGCTGCTCGAGCGGGTCGACGAGCTGTCGCTGCGGGTCCACGACTTCCAGGGCAACCCGGCCACGCTGCTCGCGTCGGTCATCGCCCGGATCGACCGCCTCAAGGAGGCGATGGTCACCGTCGACCAGGTGGCGCGCTGGGCCGTCGGGCTGCCCGGCGGCGACGAGCGAGCCGAGCGCGAGCGCGAGTTCGCGACCGTCTACGAGGCCCACGACAGGATGCTGCGCGAGCAGGGCGCGCTGGACTTCGGCGACCTGCTGCTCGGCGCGGTCGCGCTGCTCGACGGCCGACCCCACGTCCGCGCGCGGACGAGCGCGCACTGGCGCCACGTGCTCGTCGACGACGTCCAGGACCTCGAGCTCGCGGCCCTGCGGCTCGTCGTCCTGCTCGGACGCGAGCACGGCGGCGTCACCGCCGCCGGCGACGACGACTGCGCGGTGCGCCGCGGCCGCGGAGCGCCGCCGCGCAACCTGCGCGCGCTGGCCGCCGAGCTCCCGGGCGTCCGGTCCGTGCGCCTGGAGCGCTCGCTGCGCGCGCCCGCCACCGTGCTCGCGGCGGCCCAGGCGGTCGTCGCGCCGATCGAGGACCGCATCCCCAAGGCGGTGCAGGCGCCGCCGGGTGGCCGCGTGCGCTTCTGGCGCTGCGCCGGCGAGCGCGCGCAGGCCCAGGGCGTGGCCGCCGAGGCCGCGCGCCTCGTGCGCGCCGGCGTCGCGCCGGACGAGATCGCCGTGCTCGTTCGCTCGGTGCGCAACGAGGGGCAGGCCGTCGCCGTGGCGCTCGAGGAGCGCGCGGTGCCCTACCGGCTGGCCGGGGCGACCGCGTTCTTCCAGCGCGCCGAGGTCAAGGACGTGCTGGCCTGGATGCGCCTGCTGCTCGACCCCGGCGACGCCGGCGCGGTCGTCCGCGCGCTGGCCCGGCCGCCGGTCGAGCTGCGCTCGATCGACATCGCGCGCTCGGTGCAGATCG
This sequence comes from Solirubrobacteraceae bacterium, assembly GCA_034664395.1. Classification (GTDB taxonomy): domain Bacteria; phylum Actinomycetota; class Thermoleophilia; order Solirubrobacterales; family Solirubrobacteraceae; genus JAOPZW01. The sequence goes on from JAXDHQ010000224.1 coordinate 4,229, forward strand.
CGCGCCGGCGCAAGCTCGACATGGTCGGCGCGCTCGTCGCCGCGACCGAGTCGCCGCAGCTCCCGCCCGAGGCGCGCGAGCGCATCCTCGGCTTCCTCAAGCTGCACCGCGCGGCCGCCGCCTGGCTGGACACGGCGCGCCCCGACCTCTTCGTGCACCGCCTCATCGACCGCCTGGGGCTGCGCCGCCAGCAGCTCTTCGCCGCCCAGGCCGACGTCGTCGAGCGCCTGGTCTCGCTCGCCCGCCTGGGCGACATGGCCGCCGCCTACGTGCGCCGGGCGCCCCAGGCCACGGGCCGCGACTTCGCCCGCTACGTGGCGGCGGTGGCCGAGGCCGGCCTGCACGACGACGAGGAGGGCACGCCCGAGCCACGGCCGGGCGCCGTCTCGGTCATGGCCATGCACGCGGCCCAGGGGCGCGAGTTCCGCCACGTGTTCGTGGTGGGCCTGCAGTCGTCGCGGATGCCCGGCGCGCGCCGGCGGCTGGCCGAGCCGATCCCCGACGCGCTGCTGCACGAGGAGCTGGCGACCGACACGCGCTCCGAGCACGCGGCCGACATGCGCCGCCTGCTGCACGTCGCGATGACGCGCGCCGGCGAGGGGCTCGTCCTCGCCTACGCGACGCGCACCGACAGCGGCGCGCTCGCCCACCCGTCGCCCTTCCTGGAGGAGGCGCGCGCCGCCCTCGGCGCCGAGTACGAGGAGCGCGACGAGGAGCTCTTCGGCCCCGACGAGTCGCTGCACGCGACGTTCGCCACGCTGCGCGACGAGCTGCTGCGCTCGATCCCGCGCACCGGCACGCGGCTGGGCGAGCTGCGCATGGACACCGACCTCGACGTCGCCCACGGGTCGGTGCGCTACCTCGAGCTGGTCAAGCTCGCCGCGCTCATGGGCCGCCCCGAGGGCCAGTCTGTCGCCGACGCGCTGCCCGGCATCAACGCGGCGCTGCTCGGCGCCGTGACCGCCCAGCAGCGCGAGATCCTGCAGACGAGCTCCCTCGACGACCTGCTGCTCGACGCCGAGCGCGACGCGCGCGCCCGCGCGGCCGCGATCGCCGCCCGCGACGAGCCCTCGCTCGAGCCGTTCCTGCCCACCCGCGGCGACGGCCTGCTGCTCAGCGCGTCGGACATCGAGACCTACCGGACCTGCCCGCTGAAGTACAAGTTCGCGCGCGTGTTCCGGATCCCGAGCGAGCCGACGCTCAACCAGCGCTTCGGGATCCTCGTCCACCAGGTGCTCGAGCGCTACCACCAGGGCGGCCGCGCGGGGTCGCTCGACGAGCTGCTGGGCCTGCTGGAGGCGGGCTGGCGCCGCGGCGGCTTCGGAGGCTCCGACCAGGAGCGCCAGCTCCACGCCAAGGCCGACGGCGCGCTGCGTCGCTACCACGACCGCTTTCGCAGCGAGGCGTCCGAGCCGCTGTGGTTCGAGCGCGCCTTCACGTTCCGCCTCGGCGCGCACACGCTGCGCGGCCGCGTGGATCGCGTCGACCGGCTGCCCGACGGCGGCTACGAGCTCATCGACTACAAGACCGGGCGGCCGCGCAGCTCGGCCCAGCTCCGCGAGGACGTCCAGCTCTCGCTCTACGCGGTCGGCGCCCGCGAGGCCTGGGGACTGCCCGACTCGCGCCAGTCCTACCTCTACGTCCTCGACGACGCCAAGGTGCCGCTCCCGGTCGACGAGGTCGACCGCGACTGGATCACCGACACCGTCTTCGAGGTCGCCGACGGCATCCTCGCCCAGGGCTTCGAGCCGACGCCGTCATATGCCGCCTGCTCGATCTGCGACTACCGGATCGCCTGTCCGGCGGCCGAGCGCTGATGAACGACCCGCCGCCGCTCAAGGCCGTCGGGCTGAGCCGCTCCTACGGCAAGCTCCAGGCGCTGCGCGACTTCTCCCTCACCGTGGTGCCCGGGCAGTGCGTCGCGCTCATCGGGGCCAACGGCAGCGGCAAGTCGACGGCGGTGCGCCTGATGGCCGGCCTGCTGGAGCCCAGCGCGGGCGAGGTGCGTGTCGAGGGCTTCGACCCGCACACCGAGCCGGAGGCCGAGGAGGCGCGGGCCCGGCTCGCGCTGGTACCCGACAACCCGCTGCTCTACGGCGACCTCACCGTGCGCGAGCACGTCGAGCTCGTCGCCGTCGCGCACGGGATCGCCGGCGCCGAGACCGACGCGCGCATCGACGCGCTGCTCGACCGCCTCGGCCTCGCCCACCGGCGCGACTTCCGTCCGGCCGAGCTGTCGCGCGGCATGCGCCAGAAGGCCCAGCTCGCGTGCGCGCTCATCCGCCCCGCCGCGATCCTGCTCCTCGACGAGCCCGTGGTGGGGCTCGATCCGCACTCGCAGGCGCTGCTGCACGCGATCCTCCTCGAGCGCAAGGCGACGGGCTGCGCGGTGCTGCTGACGACGCATCAGCTCGGCTTCGCCGACGGGCTCGCCGACCGCGGGCTGCTGCTGGGCGAGGGCGAGGTGCTCGACGAGGGCGGCTATCGCGAGGTCGCCGAGCGCGCCGCCGCGGAGGGATGGGAGATCGCCTGAGCGCGGTGGCGGCAGACGTGCCCGTCGCCGCGGTTCGCGCGTGGTGGCGCACGCGGCGCCCGGGCCCCGGCCTGGGCGCGCGGCTGGACACCCTCTACATGGTCGCCATCAGCACGGGCATCTTCGGCGCCCTGCTCTACGGGACGGCGAGCTCGGCGCTGGGGTCGCTCGTCACGCCGGCCTCCGCGCCCGTGTGGGGCCCGGCGGTCGCCCTCGTCGCCGTGGTCGCCATCGCTCGCTGGGGCACGTGGCAGGGGCCCGTCGTCTTCGCCGCGCCCGACGTCGGCTTCCTGCTCTCTGCGCCGCTCTCGCGGCGGGCGCTGGCGGCGCGGCCGCTGGCGCGCGCGATGGCCGTCGGCGCGGGCGCCGGCGCCGTCATCGCCGCGGTCGCGCTCGTCGGCCTCGCCGGCCACGGCCGCGGCGTGGGCGCCGGCGCCGCCGTCGGCCTGACCGCGGGCCTCGCGCTGCTGAGCGTGCTCGGCGTCGCCATGGCGGCGCGCGTGCAGTGCTCGGCGCGGTGGTCGCGCGCCGTCGCGCTCGCGCTCCCCGCGTCGGTGCCGGTGGGCGCGGCCCTCGTCGCCCTCGCCCATGCGAGCGCCGACGGCCGGCGGGCCGTGCTGTGGTCGGGCCCGTGGGGATGGGCGCTCGAGCCGGTGGCGGGCGCGACGACGGCGACGTCCGTCGCGGCGCTGGCCGCGCTCGCGCTGGTCACGACGGCCGCCGCCGCCCGCGCCTTGCGCGGCTTCGCCGCCTGCCCGACCGAGCGCCACGTCGTGCGAGCCGAGGCGCGCGCGGGCGCCGTGGCCTCGGCTTGGGCCCTCGACGCCCGCACCGCGCGGCTCACCCTCCAGGGGGCCGCGGGACCGTCGCGCGCGCGGTCGTCGCGACGGCTGCCGGTCCCGCGGCGGCCGTCGCTGGCCGTCCCCTGGCGCGACGCGAGCGCAACCCTG
>JAXDHQ010000225.1:0-11950 GCA_034664395.1 Solirubrobacteraceae bacterium
GGGTCGGCGAGCTCGGCGTCGCGGACGATGAGGTCGCCCGACTCGCAGTGCTTGCCCACGAGGTGACAGTAGGTGCCGCCGCCGAAGCGCGAGGCGACCTGCGCCTCGTAGCGCGCGCCGTAGAGCATCGGTCGCAGGTTGTCGGACATGCCGCCGTCGACGGCGACGTAGAGGTCGACGTTGCGCTTCATCGACTGGACGGTGTACAGCGTCACGGTCGAGTTGGCCACGAGCGCGCGCCCCGGCTCGTCGAGGATCCGCACGTCGCCCCCCATCACGTCGCGCACGGCGTCGACCTTGGCCGCCACGTAGTCCTCGATCGAGGGCGGGTGCTCGGCGTTGACGTAGGCGACGCCGAGGCCGCCGCCGAGGTTGATCATCCCGTGCGTGGCCAGGCTCGCCATCGCCTCGAGCGCGGTGCGGAAGCTCTCGACGTCGTAGATCTGCGAGCCGATGTGCAGGTGCAGGCCCTCGAGCTCCAGGCGGTCGGAGGCGTCCAGGCGCTCGATCGCGGCCGGCGCGGCGGCGAGGCCGAAGCCGAACTTCGTGTTGGGCCCGCCGGTGGAGATCGACGGATGCGTGTCGGGGCTGATGCCCGGCGCGACGCGGAGCTGGACGCGCTGGGTCGCGCCCGCCGGCACCAGGCGCTCCAGCCGGTCGACGTCGGTGTGGTTGTCGACGACGACGTGGCCGACGCCGGCGTCGAGCGCCTCGGCGAGCTCGCGCTCGGACTTCGCGTTGCCGTGGAGGTGGATGCGCGCGGGATCGAAGCCGGCCCGCAGCGCGATCGCGAGCTCGCCGCCGGAGGCGACGTCGCAGGCCAGGCCCTCCTCGCGCAGGATGCGCAGCACCGCCGTGCACGGGAACGCCTTGGAGGCGAAGTGGACCTCGAAGTCGTCGCAGCGGGCGGCGTAGGCCGCGACGAAGGTGCGCGCCCGGGCGCGGATGTCGTCCTCGACCACGACGTAGGCCGGCGTGCCGAACTCGCGCGCGAGGTCGACGACGTCGCACCCGCCGACCTCGAGGTGCCCCTCGTGGGTCAGGCGGCTGCCGAGCGGATAGACGTGGCTGGGCTGCCGGGTCGCGGCCATGGCGCGCGCAAGGCTACCGGCGGGGGGCCGTAGGCTGACGGCCGTGCACGCCGCCCACGTCGACCCGCCGAGCGAGCTCGGGACCCGCGACGGTCTCGCCTACGCGCTGTTCGCACCCGACGGCGTGGCGGCCGGAGGCGTCGTCGTGCTGCACGGCGCCGGCTCGGCCAAGGAGAACCACTTCGACTTCGCGCGGGCGCTGCGCGCCGCCGGCGTGACCGCGCTCGTGTTCGACCAGCGCGGCCACGGCGCGAGCGAGGGCGAGCTCGGCGCCGGGGCGATCGACGACGTCGCGACGATGGCCGAGCTGCTGCCCGCGGGGCCCGTGGCCCTGCGCGGGTCGAGCATGGGCGGCTGGCTGGCGCTCGTGGCGGGCGCGCGCCTGGACGCCGCCGCCGTGGTGGCGATCTGCCCCGCCAGCGGCGAGCAGCTCGCGCGCGGCGTGCACGGCCGCGAGTTCGACTTCCGCGCCGACGAGCATGGCCTGCGCGAGCTCCTGCACACCGACGAGGTCGCCGCGGCGACGGCGCTCGGCGAGCGGCTGCTGCTCCTGCACGCCGAGGGCGACGAGCGCGTGCCGATCGCGACCTCGCGCGCCCTGCACGCCGCGGCGCCCGGCAGCCGCCTGGTGGCGGTCCCGGGCGGCGATCACCGTTCAGTCCAGCACGACGGCGAGCTGCAGGCGCTCGCCGTGCGGTTCGTCACGCAGGCGCTGGCGCCCCGCCCAGCCGGCCGCTGAGCGCCGGCGCGCGGACGGCGCCGTCGGCGCCGAGCAGCGCGACGGCCTCGGCGCGGCCCAGCGGCCGCCGCCCCCAGCGCGCCGCGCGCGCGAACGCGATGAGGCGGTCGAAGTAGTCGCGCAGCGGCGTCGCCTCGATGCCCATCGGGCCGAGCAGGGCGCGGGCGCGGGCGTCGTCGAAGCGCAGCCGCATCGCGAAGTACGGGAAGTAGACCTCGCTGCGCTCGAGCAGCCGCCGGGTGGACGGCGCCACGCGGCGCACGACGAGCGGGTGCACGAGGCGCCGGTACGTGCGCGGGGGCACCAGTCGCGGCGCCCGGCGGTCGAAGCCGCCGGTGGCGAGCTCGACGATCTCGCCGACGCTCGAGGCGCGGTCGCCCGCGGTGAGGTGGAAGGTCCCGCCGGCGGCGTCGGGGTGGGCGGCCAGCGCCACGACGGCGTCGGCGACGTAGTCGACCGAGACGACGTCGACCGGGGCGCGCCGGCGCGCGGGCACGACGGGGTAGGCGCCGGCGCCGAAGGCGCGCAGCGGCGCGTAGAGGACGTTGAACGACGCCGTCCATCCGGTCTCGCTCTCGCCGACGATGATGCTCGGACGCGCGATCGCCCACGACAGGCCGCTGGCGCGGACGAGCGCCTCGGCCTCGTGCTTGGTCTGCTCGTAGGAGTTGCGGAAGGCCCCCCGCGCGTGGTCGTCCTCGAAGACGATCCCGCGCCGGTCCCCGGCTACGTAGGCGGTCGAGACGTGCAGCACGCGCTCGAGGCCGGGCACGGCGGCGGCGAACTCGAGCACGCGGCGCGTGCCCTCGACGTTGATGGCGCGCGCGTCGTCGAGCGGCAGGTCGAAGGCGACGGACGCGGCGCCGTGGATGACCGTGCCCACCCGCGCCGCGAGCGCGTCGTGGCGTTCGCCGAGGCCCAGGCGCGGCGCGGTGACGTCGCCGGCGACCGCGACCGCCCGGCTGGTGTCGGGGGTCTGGACGCGAGCGAGCACGGCGCGCAGGCGCGCGTCGGCCTCGTGGTCGTCGGCGGCTCGGACCAGGCACACGACCTCGTGCCCGGCGTCGAGGAGGCGCTGCAGCACGGCCATGCCGACGAAGCCGGTGGCGCCGGTGAGGAAGATCGGGCGGGATGCGGACACGGTGTTTCGGACTCCTTGCGATCTCGTTCGGTCTCCGAGCGTGGCGCCCCGACGTGGGGGCGACCATGGGCAGCCGGCACGGACTCGGCAGCCGGAGACTGGACCGGCGGTCGAGCCGCTCGCGCGTGCTCCCCGACGATCGTGGCGGTCGCGCGGCCGGTGGATGTGCACACCCGGTTACCGGCTGACGCCGCTCAGCGCATCCCCCACGGTAGCGCCCGCACCCCCGAGCGCGTCGCGCCCGGCGCCGGCGGCGCTCAGAGGTAGTTGACCGGGTTGGTGACCTGGCCGTTGATCCGCACCTCGAAGTGCAGGTGGGGACCGAAGCACAGGCCGGTGCAGCCGCTGTAGCCGATGACCTGGCCCTGGCTGACGCTCTGGCCCAGCGACACCGCGAAGCTCGACTGGTGCGCGTAGCAGGTCGACATCGCGCCGGTGTGCTGGATGCAGGTGAAGTTCCCGTAGCCGCCCGAGGCGCCGACCGACTGCAGCAGCACGACCGTGCCGGCGGCGGCGGCGCGGATCGGCGTCCCGCTCGGCACGCCGATGTCGATGCCGGGGTGGCACGCCTCCCACGCGCGGCGCTCGCAGAACGGCGAGGTGATCGGTCCGTTGACCGGCCAGATGAGCGCCCCCGAGCCCTGCTTGATCGCCCCGGCCGGCAGCGTCCCGGCCGACTGCTGCAGCGTCGATTGGATCTTGGACTGCTCGGCCCTCAGGTTCGACAGCGCGCCCTCGAGCTGCTGGCGGGAGGCCCGGACGTTGCCCAGGGCGCGCTGCTTGCCGGTGCGCGTGCTCGCGAGGCCCACGCGGGTGTCGATCAGGCCCTGCTTGGCCTGGGCGATCTCGTCGCGCCGCTGGGCGACGATCGCGGTGACGCGCTGCTGGCGCGACTCGAGCGTCCCGAGGCGCTTGGCCGAGGCGGTCGCCTGCGCCTTGGCGTCGCGGACGAGCTTGACGATCCGCTGGTCCTGATCGGAGACGCGCTTCATGAAGTCGCCCTGCTCGAGCAGGTCGGCGAAGCCCTTGGAGGACAGGATCACCGTGACCACGTCGGGCTTGTCGGCCTGGTAGAGCTGGACGAGGCGCTCGGCCAGCCCGGTCCGCGCCTGCACGAAGCGGGCGCGCAGGCGCACGAGGCGCCGGCGCTCGGCGCGCAGGTCGTCCTGGATGCCGAAGAGCTCGGCCTGCTTGGCGTCGAGGTCGGACTGGGCGGTCGCCTGCCGGCGCTGCAGGCCGCCGATGCGGCCCTGCAGGCGCGTGATGCGCTGCGTGTAGCCGCTGATCTGGGTCGTCAGGAGGTGCTCGGTGCCCTTGCGACGGCCGATCTTGCCCTGGGTCGTCTGGATCTTGCGCTCGACCTGGTTGAGGTCGTTCTGGGGCGAGGCCCCTTCGGAGACCAGCGGCAGCGCCGCCCACAGGGCCAGCGGCAGGACCGCGCCCGCGAGCAGGATGCGGAGGCGCATGCGGCGGCGGATCCTAGGAGCGGGCATGGGCAAGGGTCAATCTGAGGTCCAGAGTTATGTCGCGTGCCTGCGGGGTTAGCTGTCGGGCTCGCGACGTGCGCTACCGGGCCACGCGGCCCGGATTCGCCCCATGAAGCTCTTGGGTCCCCCGACTCCCCGGCTCGTTTGCAGGGGATTCGGCGCGGCGACCCTAGCACGGAGGCCGTTTGCCTACGAACCGTAGGAGTCCGGGACGGTTGTCTGGCAAGATTCCCTGCATGCCTCGTCCCACCACGTTCGGTCGCGACCCCGGGCTGCAGATCCGGATGCTCGTGACGATGTTCCTCCTCGGCCTCGTCTACGTGCTGCTCGTCGGCGTGCTGTTCGCCGCCGGCGCCGGCGGCGTGACGATCCTCATCGTCGCGGGCGCCCTGCTGCTCGTGCAGCTCTTCGCCGCGGACAAGATCGCACTGCGGGCGATGGGGGTGCACGAGGTCTCGCCCCAGGAGGCGCCGCAGCTCCACGCGATGATCGAGCGCCTGTGCGTGCAGGCCGACCTGCCCAAGCCGAAGGTCGCGATCATGAACACGTCGATGCCCAACGCGTTCGCGATGGGGCGCTCGCAGAAGGCCTCGACGGTGTGCGCGACGACGGGGATCCTCGACCTGCTCTCCCCCGCCGAGCTCGAGGGCGTGCTGGCCCACGAGCTCACCCACATCATCAACCGCGACGTGGCGATCATGACGCTGGCGAGCTTCTTCGCGTCGCTGGCCTCGATGATCGTGCAGTTCGGCTTCTTCTTCGGCGGCGGCAGCAGCAGCAGCGATGACGACGACGGGCCGAGCGTCATGGTGATCATCCTCGTCTCGCTGCTGGTCTACGTCGTCTCGTTCTTCCTCATGCAGGCGCTGTCGCGCTACCGCGAGTTCGCGGCCGACCGCGGCGCCGCGGTCATCACCGGTCGCCCGAGCGCGCTCGCGTCGGCGCTGCTGAAGATCAGCGGCACCATGCAGCGCATCCCGCAGACCGACCTTCGCGCCCACCCCGAGATGAACGCCTTCTACATCTTCCCGGCGAGGACGAAGCAGTCGGTGTTCAACCTCTTCTCCACGCACCCGCCGCTGGAGAAGCGCATCGCCGCGCTGCAGCGACTGGAGGCGCAGCTCCAGGGCACCGCGTAGGCTCTGGCCGCATGGGCTTCCTCGACGCGCTCCTGGGCCGCCACAAGGTCAAGGGCCCCGCGCCCGACCGCCTGTTCGCGCTCTCCACCGCGTACGTCGGCCTGCAGGCGCAGCAGGGGATCACGACCCGCGGCGTGGCCGGCATCGTCTTCCAGCCGCTGGCGACCGGCGACTTCAAGCAGATCGTCGGCGACATGCAGGAGGTGCTCTCGGGCACCGGGACGGAGATGGGCTCGAGCGTCGAGACGCGCGACGACGAGTTCGGCTATCGCTGGATGATCATCCGCGACCCCGACATCGAGGACCTCGTGGTCGGCGTCAACGCGGTGAGCGACGCGCTCGCCGTCGGCGGCTACAACGACCGCATCCTGGCCGCCGTGTTCGCCTTCCAGGACAGCGACGGCAAGCCGATCTACCTGATCTACAACTACAAGCGCGGGTCCTGGTACCCGTTCGTGCCGTCGGCGGGCGACAAGCAGCGCGACACCGAGCGCGAGCTGCAGGTCAAGGCGGCGACCGGGCCCGAGCTGCCCTTCGAGCCCGAGCTCGAGCGCTGGTTCCCCCTGTGGGGCATCCCGATCTAGGCTCAGCCGCGGGCGGATCGCCCTTGTGCGCGCTCGTCCTCGCCGACGAGCCTCCCTACGTCCCGCTCGAGCGGCTGCTCGAGCGCGACATCGACCTCGTGCTGTGCCTGGGCGACCTCAGCCGCCACGACCTCGAGCCGCTCGAGCGCCTGCGGGTCCCGAAGCTCGGCGTCCACGGCAACCACGACGACGGCGGCGAGTTCACGGCCCTGGGCATCGAGAGCGTCCACCTGCGGCAGGTCTCGGTCGGCGGGCTGACGTTCGGCGGGTTCTCGGGGAGCCACGAGTACCACAGGGAGCCGCGGTATACGTGGAGCCAGCGGGACGCGAGCAGGCTCCTGCGCCGGTTCGCCCGCGTCGACGTGATGCTCGCCCACAGCCCGCCGTTCGGCGTCAACGACGTGCCCGACGATCCGGCCCACGTCGGCCTGGTGGGCCTGCGCGAGTACGTCGAGCGCGAGCGCCCGAGCATGCTCCTGCACGGTCACACCACCCCGGCGCTGCCGGTGGAGCGCCTGGGCGAGACGCGAGTCGTCCACGTACGGGGGCATCGGTTCGTGACGGTGGGGACGGCTCGGGTCGGGAGCGGGTGACGCGGGGGGCGACGGTCGGCTGCCGGCGTCGGTGGTCGACAGGGCACCGAGGGGAAGCGAAGTCGGGGGCGTCTCGTGACGAACCGGGTCTCCGCCGTCGCAGCGGCGCCCGCGGCGCTTGGGGGGTGGGCTCTCTTCAACTCGACTCTCGAGTTCAAACGAGCCCACCCCCCATCGTGAGCTTCCAGATGTGCCGGCGCACGCCCGCCGGGGGACGCGACCGCCAACCGCGACGGGGCACACCCCGAACGTCACGAGACTGCGCAGACTCTCTCCCCTCGGTGCCCTGGCCGCGCAGCGGCGCCGGCGCCGGGAGGGAGCAGCGCCGCGCGCGCCGGGGAGCGCCCCGGCCGCCCCTACCCCACCCCGTCCAGCCGCGCCCGGCATCGCCCGAAGAACGCCAGCGCGGCCGCCCGGTCGACGGGCCAGTCGAGCTCGGCTCCGCGGAAGGCGCGGGCGTTCCACAGCGGGTCGGGGCCGACGTCGTCCCACAGCGAGACGTACAGGTACGGGAGGTCGTGGTCGTCGTCGCCGGGCGACACGCCGTAGGTCGCCCGATCGAGCTCGATGGCCACGTCGAAGTGCTCGGGCCAGAGGTGGACCGGCCGGTCGGGCGCGAGCTCGGTCAGGACGTCCCAGGCGAAGGCGAAGACGCGCGCGATCTCCTCGGCCGCCCGCTCGTCGACCGCGATCGGCTGGCGCCGCTCGACGCCGTCGGCCGCGACGGTGACCAGCGACGTGCCCTCCACCCGCACCTCGCCGCCGCCCGGGAACGGCGGCGTGCCGAAGCCGCCGGGCCGCGCCTCCAGGGCGATCTCGTTCCCCGTCGCCGCCACGCGCGCGGGCGAGACGACCTCGGCGGCGAGGCGGTGCAGCTCGCGGCGGGCGGTCACGAGGTCGACGGCGCTCAGAGCTCCGCCAGCGCGTGGTACAGCTCGCGCGACGCGGCCTCGCCCTGCTCCAGGCCGGCCAGGCGGAACGACTCGTCGGGCGCGTGGAAGGCGTCCTCCTCGAGCGCGAACCCGGTGACGACGGTGGGGATCGCGCGCGCCGCGAACTCGGCCACGACCGGGATCGACCCGCCGCTGCGCACGAACGCCGCCTCGACGCCGGCGGCGCGCCCCAGCGCGCCGGCCGCCAGCGCGATCGCCGGCTCGTCGGCCGCGAAGAGCGACGGCGAGGCCACGTCGACGGCGAGCACCTCGAGCTCCGCGCCGGCGGGGACGGCCGAGCGGAGCAGCCGCTCGAGCGTCGCCCGGGCGGCGTCGACGTCCTGGCCGGGCGCCAGCCGCTGGGAGAGCGTCGCCCGCGCCACCGCCGGAACGACCGTGCGCGGCTCGCCGGCATGGATGGCGTTGACGTCGACGGACGTGTCGGCCCCGTTGCGCTCGTAGTACTCCGCGCCGGCGCCCGGGTACGCCGGCCGCGCTCCGGCGGCGGCCAGCAGCTCGTCGCCCGGCGGGAGCCGCGACCACGAGGCCCGCTCGGCCTCCGACGGCGGCGCCACGCCGGCGCGCAGCGCCTCGGGCAGGCGGCCGTCGGGCCCGGGCATGACGGCGCCCAGCGTCGCGTGCAGCGCGTGCAGGGCGTTGAGCGCGCTGCCGCCATAGACGCCCGAGTGCAGGTCGCGCCGGGCGGCGCGCAGCTCGAGCTGCATCATCACCAGGCCGCGCAGCCCGAGGGTGATGGCGGGCGTGCGCTCGTCGACCATCCCCGAATCGAAGACCACCGCGCAGTCGGCGCCCCGCTCGTCGGCGCGCACCCAGTCGGCCACCGCCCCGCTGCCCGCCTCCTCCTCGCCCTCGACCAGGACGCGGACGTTGACCGGCAGCTCACCGGCGGCGGCCATCGCGCAGGCGACGTGCAGCAGCGGCAGGAAGTTCCCCTTGTCGTCGGCGGCTCCGCGGGCGTAGATCCGCCCGTCGCGAATCGTCGGCTCGAATGGCGGCGAGGTCCACGCGTCGAGCGGCCCCGGGGCCTGCACGTCGTAGTGGCCGTAGATCAGCACGGTGGGCGCATCGGGGCGCGCCGACCTCAGCTCGCCGACCGCCAGCGGGCTGCCGGCGGTGGGCACGACGCGCGCGTCGCCACCGGCGCCGGTGACCCGCTCGACCACCCAGGCCGCGGCCCGCTCGAGGTCGGCCGCGTCGCCGCCGCCGGTCGAGATCGACGGGATCCGCAGCCACTGCATCAGGTCGTCGAGGAGGCGCTGGTCCATCGCCCGCACCCTAGTGACCCGGCCCCGGTTGGTTTCCAACCTCCATCCGGCGCCGCACCCGCGGCCCGCCGGCCCGCGATTACCGTCGACCGCGATGGACCCTCACGTCTCCGAGGCGCTCACGCGCGACGACACGCCCTTCGGCTGCGTCGTGCACCGGCGCGGCCATGCGTCCGAGATCGTGCTCGACGGAGAGCTCGACCTCGCCGCGCGCCAGACGCTCGACGACGCCGTGAGGGCCGCGCTCGAGCCCGGGTCCGTCGAGGCGGTCGTCATCGACCTGCGCGCCGTGACGTTCGCCGACTCGACCACGATCGCGTGGATGGTGGCGGTCGACCGGCGGACGCGATCCAACGGCGTGCGCCTCGTCGTGATCGCCGTGCCCGGTCCGGTCCGCCGGCTGTTGGAGATGACCGGACTCGACGCGCGCCTGACGCTGATCGACGACGGGCCGACGCGCTAGGTCGCCGAGAGTTGGGACCGACGCGGACTCGTCAGGCCGTCCGCGTGGTGCTCCACGCGTCGCCTGGGGGCCTCGGGCGCCGGCGCCCGGCGCCGGGTCCGAGCCGGGCCAGGACCCGCCCCGGGGCACGCACCTGGCGTCCGCCGTCGGGTCGCGAGTCGGCGCGCAGGACCCACGAGCCGTCCGAGCGGCGGACGACCGACCCCTCGCGGGCGAGGTCGCCGAGCGCGAGGGTGACCGTGGGGCGGCGGGCGCCGACGAGCCGTCCGAGCGCGCCGTGGGTGAGCTCGAGCGGCAGCACCACGCCCGTGGTGCCCATCCGACCCCAGCGCTCGGCGAGGTGCCACAGCAGGGCGCGGATGCGCAGATCGACGCGCGGGAGCTGGGATATCGCGCGCTGCTCGGCCGCGCGTGCCGCCTGGCGGGCGCCGCGCTCGATGAGGCGCGAGCTCAGCGCCGGCCACGCGTGCAGCGCCGGGAGCAGGCGGTCGTCGAGGATCGCGACGGTCGCCCGGGTGCCGACGTGCCAGCGCTCGCCGGGGGCGAGCAGGGGCTCGGCCTGCGGGCGGGCGGGGACGAGGTCGCCGGGACCGAGCAGGTCGGCGGCCACCGTGCCGGCCAGGTCGAGCTCGCGGACGATCAGCCCGTCGCAGACGAGCAGGGCGAAGGCGTGGCGCGCGGGGGCGGCGAGCTCGTCGCGGCGCCACGAGCCGGCCGGCAGCCGGACGGCGGCCACGCCGACGCGGTCGCGGGCGCGCGCCGCGGCGGGCTCGTCGAGCGCCTCGGCCAGATCGGGATCGAGGTCGAGCAGGCGCTCCCAGCGAGCGGCCGGCGTCCTCGGGGGTGGCACCATCTCCCGTCCGATCCTACTCCCGGCGTGGAGCGCTCAGGCGGCGCCGGCGGCGATGGTGCGCAGCCGCTCGAGCGTCGCGCGCAGGATGCGCGACACCTGCATCTGGCTGATGCCGAGGCGGCCGGCGATCTCGTCCTGGGTCAGGTCCTCGTCGAAGCGCAGGCGCAGCGTCTCGCGGTCGCGCGGCGACAGGCAGCGCATGAGCGACGCCAGCGTCGCGCGCTGCTCGGCGCGAGCGAAGCCCTCGTCCATCGCGCCGAGCGACTCGCCGAGCGTCGAGGCGTCCCCGACGCCCGAGGCGAGGCGCGGCTGCTCCATGGACGTCGCGCGCCGCGCCCACACCGCCTCGCGCGCCTCGAGCACCGCCTCGGGGCGGATCCCCAAGCGTCCGCAGAGCTCGGCCACCGTGGGCTGACGACCGAGGCGGCCGGAGAGCTCCTCTGCGGTGCGCTCGACCGTCAGCGCCGCCTCGAGCAGGTCGCGCGAGACGTGGACCGCCCAGGTGCGGTCGCGGTAATGGCGCTTGATCTCGCCGACGATGGTGGGGACGGCGTAGCTCGAGAACGCGACCCCGCGCGTGGGGTCGTAGCGGTCGACGGCCTTGATCAGGGCCAGGCACGCGACCTGGTAGACGTCGTCGAAGGGCTCGCTCGGGCGGCTGTAGCGCAGCGCGAGCTGGCGGGCGAGGGGCAGGAAGCGCTCGATGACCGCGTCGCGATGCCGCGGGAGACCGTCCTCGCCAGGGTGGGCGAAGAGCGCGCGGTCGCGGAGGGCGCGGTCGCGATCCTGGCCGCGTCCGGTGCGCCGCCGCGCGAGGGTGGCCGGGAGAGCTGCCATCGCTGCACCAGTGCCACTAGGACGCCGCCGCGGCGCGCCAACCGCTGCTCCCCACGCTGGCGTTTCCCGCGCGCGCCGACCCGGGTAGCGCGGCGGCACCCTGAAGGCGCGCCCGGCCCCCGCCGCCTTCTCTCACGCCGCACGTGGAGGAAGAAAGGGTTGCCGGCCGGTCCTGCGCACGCCCCATCCAGCATCGACATCGTGATCCCCACGGCGGGGCGGTCGACGCTCGGGCGCCTGCTGGAGGCCGTCGCGGGCGCCCCGGCGCGGCGCGTCATCGTCGTCGACGACCGCCGGGCGGGCGGCGCCCTGCGCGTGACGCGCGCCGTGGAGGTCGTGCGGGCCGCGGGCCGCGGGCCGGCGGCCGCGCGCAACCTGGGCTGGCGCGCCGCCTCGGCGCCGTGGGTGGCGTTCCTCGACGACGACGTGGTGCCCTCCGACGGCTGGGGTCGCCGGCTCGCCGCCGACCTGGCGGGGGCGGGGCCACGCGTCGCCGCGGTCCAGGGACGCGTGCGCGTGCCCCTGCCCGACGGCCGCCGTCCGACCGACTGGGAGCGCAACGTCGCGGGCCTCGAGCGCGCGTGCTGGATCACCGCCGACCTCGCGCTGCGCCGCGCCGCCCTGTCGGACGTGGGCGGGTTCGACGAGCGCTTCCCGCGCGCCTACCGCGAGGACGCCGATCTGGCGCTGCGGCTGCGCGCCCGCGGGTGGGAGCTGGCGGCCGGCGGGCGCGAGGTCGTCCACCCCGTGCCGCCCGCCGGGCCGTGGGTCAGCGTGGCCAAGCAGGCCGGCAATGCCGACGACG
>JAXDHQ010000226.1:0-6044 GCA_034664395.1 Solirubrobacteraceae bacterium
CCGAGCTCGAGGCCGAGGGCAAGCTGCTGGAGAGCCATCGCCTGCGCCAGCGCACGCAGTACGACATGGAGATGCTGCGCGAGATGGGCTTCTGCAACGGCATCGAGAACTACTCGCGCATCCTCGACGGGCGCAACCCGGGCGACCGGCCCTACTGCCTGCTCGACTACTACCCCGACGACTTCGTCTGCTTCATCGACGAGTCCCACCAGACGGTGCCCCAGATCGGCGGCATGTACGAGGGCGACCGCTCGCGCAAGCAGACGCTCGTCGACTACGGCTTCCGGCTGCCGAGCGCGCTGGACAACCGCCCGCAGACCTTCGACGAGTTCCTCTCGATCACGCCGCAGATGGTGTTCGTCTCGGCCACGCCGGGCCAGTACGAGCGCACGCACTCCCCGCGCGTCGTCGAGCAGATCGTGCGGCCGACCGGGATCGTCGACCCCCAGGTCGAGGTCCGCGAGACGCGCAACCAGATCGACGACCTCATGAACGAGGTCCGCGTGCGCGTCGACCGCGACGAGCGCGTGCTGGTCACGACGCTCACCAAGAAGATGAGCGAGGACCTCACCGACTACCTGCTGGAGATGGGCTTCAAGGTCCGCTACCTGCACTCCGAGGTCGACACGCTCGAGCGCATCCAGATCATCCGCGACCTGCGCCTGGGCGAGTACGACGTGCTCGTCGGCGTCAACCTCCTGCGCGAGGGGCTCGACCTGCCCGAGGTCTCGCTGGTGGCGATCCTCGACGCCGACAAGGAGGGCTTCCTGCGCGGCGAGACGTCGCTCATCCAGACGATCGGGCGCGCGGCCCGCAACATCGAGGGCACCGTGCTCATGTACGCCGACCGCGAGACGGCGGCCATGCGCGCGGCGATCGGCGAGACCGAGCGCCGGCGCGAGATCCAGCTCGCCTACAACGAGGAGCACGGGATCACCGCGGCGACGATCGTCAAGGGCATCAGCGACATCGCCGAGTTCCTGCAGGCCGAGGGCAAGACGCCCAAGGGCCGGCGCCGCAGCGAGCGCCGGCGGGCCAAGGCGCAGGACATGTCGACGGGCGACATCCAGAAGGCGATCGTCGAGCTCGAGGAGGAGATGCTCGCCGCCGCCGACGACCTGCGCTTCGAGTACGCGGCGCGGCTGCGCGACGAGATCCGCGAGCTGCGGCGCGAGCTGGTGGCGATGCGGGAGTACGAGGCGCCGGCCTAGGTACTTCGCCGCGATGCCGACCGACCTCGCCGTCGAGGCGCTGCTGGGGTGGTACGAGCGCGAGCGGCGCGA
Source organism: Solirubrobacteraceae bacterium (assembly GCA_034664395.1). GTDB lineage: Bacteria > Actinomycetota > Thermoleophilia > Solirubrobacterales > Solirubrobacteraceae > JAOPZW01. The sequence continues at coordinate 1,284 of JAXDHQ010000226.1, forward strand.
TCTGCCGTGGCGGCGCACGCGCGACCCGTACGCGATCCTCGTCTCGGAGGTGATGCTCCAGCAGACGCAGGTGGCGCGGGTGGTGCCGCGCTACGAGGCGTGGATCGAGCGCTGGCCGACCGCGGCGGCGCTGGCGGCGGAGCCGCTGGAGGAGGTCCTGCGCGCGTGGGTGGGACTCGGCTACAACCGGCGCGCGGCGCGGCTGTGGGAGGCGGCGCGGGTGGTCGCGCGCGACGGCTGGCCCGAGCGCCTCCAGGACCTGCCCGGGGTCGGGCCGTACACCGCCGCCGCGCTGGGCTCGTTCGCGTTCGGCCGCGACGAGGTCGCCCTCGACACCAACGCGCGGCGGGTGTTCGCGCGCGTGGGCCGCGCGCTGGCGCCCGCGCCCGGGCGGGCGGCGGACTTCAACCAGGCGACGATGGAGCTCGGGGCGACGGTGTGCACCGCCCGCGCGCCGCGCTGCCCGGTCTGCCCGCTCTCCGGCGGATGCGCGGGGCCGGAGGCCGCCGCGCCGCGATCGCCGGGCGGCGGGCGCGAGCGCTTCGAGGACTCCAACCGCTGGGTGCGCGGCCGCGTCGTCGCCGCGCTGGCGGCGGGGGAGGGGCTGCCCGCGGGGATCGCGCCCGAGCGCCTGGAGCCCGCGCTGCACGGGCTCGTCCGCGACGGGCTGATCCGGCGGACCGCGGCGGGCTACGCGTTAGGCTGAGACGACCGTGGCCCTCGATCGTCAGTCCATCGCGCGGCGGGACCTCCCGACGGACGGCCACGGGGGCTACGACCGGGCCGCCGTCGACGCGCATCTCGACGCCGTCGCCGCCGAGGTCGCCGAGCTCGAGCGCCGGGCCGCGTCCGGCGCGCCGCTGTCCGAGCAGGCGGGCGCGCAGGTCAGGGCGATCGTCGAGGCGGCCGAGCGCGGCGCCCGCGACATCCGCGCCGCGGCCGAGGCCGACGCCCGCGAGCGCGTCGCGCACGTGACCGAGGCGGCCGACCGGCTGCGGGCGCGCCTGGACCAGCTCGAGGCCGACGCCACCGGACTGCTGGGCGCGCTGCGCGAGGGCGCGGCGCGACTGCACGACGAGCTCGGCGCGGCCGAGGCGCTGGCGGACGAGCTGCGCGCGCCGGCGAGCGAGCCCGAGCCGGAGGTCGCGGCGCCCGCGCCCGCCGCCGCCTCGGGCGCCGACGCCGAGGCCGCCCGCATCGTCGCCCTCGACATGGCGCTCTCGGGCACGCCGCGCGCGGAGACCGACCGCTACCTCGCCGAGCACTACGCCGTCGCCGACCGCGAGGCGCTGCTCGACGAGGTCTACGCCGCCGCCGGCGCCTAGCGCCGGCGCTTGCCCCCGAGCGGGGTCGCCCTACTGGCTGACGTATCCCTCACGCCCAGGAGGAAGCGTCGCCATGACCAAGCCCATCCTCGTCGGCCACGATCCGAGGAGGGTCGACGACGGCCCGCTCCACTTCGGCGTCATGTTGGCCCGGATCACCGGGGCGCCGCTGATCCTCGTCTCGGTCGAGGCCAGGACTCCGGTCCTGCCCATCTCCGAGGGGCAGAGCCTCACCTACGCCATCGTCGACGACGACCTGATGACCGACTGCGCGCCCGCGGTCGAGGCGCTCGAGTCCGAGCTGCGGGCGGCCGGCATCGCGGTCGACTGCCGCCGGCTGCAGGGCGTGAGCGCCGCCCGCGCGCTGCACGAGGCGGCCGAGGAGGAGGACGCCGGCCTGCTCGTGGTGGGCTCGAGCCACCGATCGGTCCCCGGCCGCGTCCTCGCGGGGTCGACGGCCGAGCGGCTGCTGCACGGCGCGCCGTGCCCGATCGCGGTCGCGCCCAGGGCGTGGACGCCCGAGCGCCCGCTGGCCACCATCGGCGTCGCGTACGCCCACGGGGAGGAGGGGCGTCAGGCGCTGCACGGCGCGCACGCGCTCGCCCGGCGGCTCGGGGCGACGCTGCGCGTGATCGCGGTCGTGAAGGTGACGCTCCGGATGTTCGGCGAGACCGAGCCGTCGGTCGCCGGGCAGCGCGGCAAGCGCCGCGAGGACGTCGAGGGCGAGCACAAGGCGCGCGCCGAGCGCGAGCTGCGCCAGCTCGTGGCCGAGCTCGACGGCGACGTCCCGATCGACGTCGACGTGTTCGTCGGCGACCCCGCCGACGTGCTCGTGGAGCTCTCCGAGCGCCTGGACCTGCTCGTGTGCGGCTCGCGCGGCTACGGCCCGCTGCGCGCGGTGCTGCTCGGCAGCGTCTCGCGCCGCGTCGTGGCCGAGGCGCACTGCCCGGTGATCGTGCTCCCGCGCGGGGTGCGGGCGTCCCTGGAGGCCCTGGTGACCGAGGCGCCCGGCGCCGCGGCGCCGGCGTGACGCCGGTGCGCCCGCCGGTCGACATCCCCGGTCCCGATCCGCCCTCGCCCGACCCCGAGCCGCCGGCCCCCGAGCCGCCCGAGCCCGACCCCAACCCGATGCCGATCTAGCGTTGGGGCGCCGGCACGCTGTGGCGGCGCCAGTGCTCGGGGAGTTCGGGGTGCTCGAGGAACACGATGTGGTCGTCGGTGCCCGAAGCGGCGACGGCGTCCCAGGTGCGCTGCAGCGCGTCCTCGCGGTCCCCGGCGTCGAGCCTGACCTCGAACACGCCGATGTCGTCCGGCTCGCCGACCTCCGAGCCCGGCGGCAGCGCGGCGCCGAGCTCCTCACGCGCCTGCCGGTCGCGCGGCGTGCCGTGATGGAGCATGAGCATCCCGACGGCGTGTCGTTGCGCCATGGCGGCGTACTTGCCCCGGCGCCGCGCGGGCAAACGCGGTGAGCGCGTGGTGCGCGGTGGCGACCCGTCGCCGCCATCCCTTCGCGGCACCGCGCGGCCAGGGCACCGAGGGGAGATGGCCCGCGCAGTCTCGTGACGTTCGTGGTGTGCGCCGTCGCGGGTGGCGCTCGCGGGCCGAGGGCCGCGCGCCATCGCGGACGAGCGGAGGAGCGCCCGCGGCGCCCGCGGCGCCGCTACTCGTGCTGCGCAGGCCGAGCCGGCGCCGCCGGCCCCGTCGGCGGCTGCCACGGCTCGCCCGGCCGGCGGTCGGGCGCCGTCCAGCCGTTGAAGTCGGCGGTCATGCGCAGCGCGTGCATCGCTCGGCGCTTGATCCCCCACGGCAGCCGCCGGTAGACCGGCACGAAGATCACGCGCCAGAACCACCCGGCGGGCGGGTGGTTGGGCGCGACCGTCCCCTCGGGATGCTCGCGGCGGTGGGTCTCCTGGGCCGCCTCGAGCAGGTGGTGCTCGGCCTGCCCGCGAAGCTGGCGCTGCAGGCGCTCCCTGGTGCTCATGCCGGCACCGGGGGCGCCGGCTGGGGCTCCTCGCCGCCCTTGCGCGACTTCGCCAGCGCCGCCAGCCCGGTCTGGGCGGCGATCGCCATCGGCTCGAACAGGGCGCCGATGGGCGGCGAGTAGATGTTCTCCATCCACGCGATGTCCTCCAGCGTGGCGCCGCGCCGGGCGGCGAAGGCCAGGAAGTCGCAGCGCTCCTTGACCCCCTCGCCGCCGTGGATCTGGGCGCCGATGAGCCGGTGCGTGTCGGGCTCGGCCAGCAGCTTGACGTGCGTGCGCGTGGCACCGGGGAAGTAGCGGGCGCGCGAGACGCCGACGCCCTTGGCCACGACGTAGGGCACGCCCATCGCGGTGGCGAGCGTCTCGCCGAACGAGAAGCCGCCGATCGTGTAGTCGCCCGCGACCATGCCCCACGGCACCCACACCGGGTCGTAGTGGCGGTCGTCGCCCGCGGCGTTGGCGCCGGCCACGCGTCCCTGCGAGTAGGCGTGCGATCCGGTGAGCCCCTGGACCGGGATCATCGTCAGTCCGTGCGGGACCTCGATGACGTCGCCGGCCGCCCAGACGCCGTCGACGCTCGCGCGCATGTGGTCGTCGACGACCAGCCCGCCGGTCGTGCCGGTCGTCAGGCCCGCGGCGGCCGCGAGCGTGGCGTTGGGCTCCTTGTCGAGGCCGACGATCACCGCGTCGCAGGGGATCTCGCCGTCGGAGGTCGCCACCGCGCGCACGTGCTCGTCGCCGATGAACGCCTCCAGGCGCGTGCCGAGGTGCAGCGTGACGCCGCGCTTCTCCAGTGACTCGTGGACCGGCGCGGCGACGTCGGGGTCGAGCACCTCGCCCAGCACCCACGAGCCCTCGTCGACCAGGTGGACGTCGATGCCGCGGTGGCCCAGGTTGCCGGCCATCTCGACCGCCACCGGGTGCGAGCCGACGACGACGATCGTCTTCAGCGAGTCCAGGAGCTTGTCGAACTCCATCGCGACCCGGATGTTCTTGACGTAGTGCAGGCCCTCGAGGTTCGAGCCCGGCACGTCGGGCTTCTTCCACTTGAAGCCGGTAGCGACGATGAGCTTGTCGAAGCCGACGGTCTGGCTGCGCGCCGTGACGGTGCGGCGGTCGAGGTCCAGGTCGGTGACGACCGTCTCCATGTTCATCTCGAGGCCGTCGGAGACGTACCGGTCGACGGTCGAGAGGAAGAGGTCGTCGAAGCGCGGGATCTCCCCGCCGTGTACGAACGGGATGCCGCACGGCGAGTAGGCGATGTCCTCGAACTCGGTGTACAGCGCCACCCGCAGGCCGGGGTCGACGCGCTTTGCGGTGGTGGCAGCGGAGATCCCCGCGCCGCCGCCGCCGATGACGATGAGCCGTTCGCTCATGGCTTTTCCTCCTCAGCGCCGGCCGCCGCCCTGGGCCGCGGCGGGAGCCGCGTCCAGGTCGCCGGCCAGCAGATCGTCG
>JAXDHQ010000227.1:0-11432 GCA_034664395.1 Solirubrobacteraceae bacterium
GTCATCGAGGTGCTCAAGGCGCTCAAGCAGATCGGCCTGAGCCTGTCGCTCGACGATTTCGGCACGGGCTCCACCGCGCTGTCCTACCTCAAGCGCCTCCCGATGGACGAGCTCAAGATCGACAAGTCGTTCGTCATGGCGATGGAGACGTCCCCGGCGGACGAGGCGAACGTCCGCTCGACAACCGAGATGGCGCAGCGACTCGGCCTGCGCGTCGTCGCCGAGGGCGTCGAGACGCCGTCGGCGTGGGAGCAGCTCGAGGAGTACGGCTGCGACCAGGCGCAGGGCTACTACCTCAGCCGGCCGATGCCGGCCCCCGAGATCACCGCCTGGCTGCTCGACCGCGCCAACGGCGCGGTGCCGGCGCAGCGCTCGCAGGCGACGTCGTAGGGCTCAGGCGCCCGCGCCGGGAGCCCCGGTGCGATCGGCCGTGCGCGCCAGCGCGAGGAACGCGGCGCCGGCGGGCGTCAGCCGTCGGTCGCGGCGCCACACCAGCGTGATGTCGCGCGTGAGCGCCGGCCGGTCCAGCGCGACGGCGACCACCGCGGGCCCGTGCTGGTGCGCGTCGGACTCGGGGACGATGGTGACGCCGAGGCCGCGCGCGGCCATCGCGCGGGCGCGCTCGACCTCGTTGGTCTCGAACGCGATCTGCGGCTCGAAGCCGGCCTCGTGCGCGGCGGTGATGATGATCCGTCGCAGGCCCGCGCCCTCGCGGAAGGTGATGAAGCGCTCGTGCGCGAGGTCCGCGATCCGCAGGCGCCGGCGCGCCGCCAGCCTGTGGCCGGGCGCCACCAGCACCGTGAGCGCCTCGGTCCCGAGGGGCTGGACGGCCAGCCCGTCCTGCACGACGCGCTCGGTCAGCGACAGGAACGCCATGTCGACGGCGTCCGCGCGCACCATCCCCAGCAGCGCGTCGCTGACCTCCTCCGAGACCGTGAGCTCGACCGCGGGGTGGCGGGCGTGGAAGGCGGCGAGCAGGTTGGTGAGGTCGAACGGCCCCAGCGACTGCATGGCGCCGATGACGACGTGGCCGGCGCGCACGCCGGCGATCTCCGCGAGCTCCGCGCGGGCCGCGTCGACCTCGCCGATCGCCCGGCGCGCGCGGTCGACCAGCAGGACGCCGGCGTCGGTCAGCGCCACCCGCCGCGTCGTGCGATCGACGAGCGGCAGGCCGAGCTCGTCCTCGAGCCGTCGGATCTGCTGGGAGAGCGCCGGCTGGGCCACGTGGACGCGCGCCGCCGCCCGCGTGAAGTGCCGCTCCTCGGCCAGGGCGACGAGGTAGCGGAGCTGCCGGAGATCCATCGCCGGATCTTATGACTCTGAGAGAAGGTTGGTATTGGACTTATGAGTGGTGCGACGGCACACTGCTCCGCACAACCTCATATCTCTCCTCCCGAACGGGCCGCAAAGTGCGGCCCGTTCTTTTTGTCCAGGGGGGTCTTGCCAGGGCCGGTAACCTCCCGCGTCTCATGAAGCCCCGGGTCTCACTCGCGGTGGCTGCTTTCGGCGCGCTGCTCGTGCTCGCCTCGCTCTGCCACGTCCCGGGCGCCGTGACCGGCGTGCTGTTCCTGTCGCCGGCGTTGCTGCTGGTCTTTCCGCTGCTGTGTGGCCGATACGTCGGCGAGCACCGGGTCGCCCGCTTCGCGGCGGCCTGGCGCGCCCGGCGCCTCCCGGCACGCGGATCCTTCGCGGCGCTGCGACGCGTCCCGCCGCGGCGGGTGCCGCGCGGCGGCCGCCTCATCGCATGCTCGCTGGCGGTCCGCCCGCCGCCCGCGCTGCTCGCCTCGCGATAGGGACCGCCCGCGCTCGGCGCGGGAGCAACGACTCATCTGTCAAGGAGCGACATGCCTCATCACATCCACCGTCCGGCGGCGCTGCTCGCCGGCCTGCTCGCCGCGTTGGCCCTCGCCGCGCCGGCGAGCGCGCATCAGACCGTGTCCGACGACGGCGCCACGGTCACCGTGCACGTCGCGCCCGACGACGCGCCCGTCGCCGGTCAGGCCTCGACGATCAACCTCGTCTCGGTCAAGGTGCCCAAGCGCGCGACGTTCCGCCTCTCGCGGGCCCGCGTGAAGGTCACCGACTCGTCGGGGGCGGTCCTGCTCGACCGCGGTGCGGCCAAGCACATCGCGTTCACCTTCTCCAAGCCGGCGGCCTACCAGATCGTCGTCTCGGGCTCCTACAAGCGCGCGGGCAAGACGCGCCGCTTCACCACGGCGTTCGCCATCCGCGCGGACGCCGCCTGAACACCTCATCTCGAAACAAGGAACCACCGACATGCACCGCAAGACCCCTGCCATCGTCGCCGCGGCGATGGCCGCCGCGGCCCTCGCCATCCCGGCCGTGGCCGGCGCGCACACCACCATCAGCGCCCTGCAGCCGCAGGGCTCGCTGCTCACCTCGGCCCGCGGCACGTACGTCGTGCGCTCGCCCAACGAGACCCCGACCCAGCGCACGTGGAAGATCGTCATGTACGTCCCGCAGCCGCTGCAGGAGTCGATCTCCGTCAGGCAGCTCCCGGACTGGAAGGTGCGGATGAAGACGACGGACACCGGCAAGAAGGACAGCGACGGCAACGCGGTCCTCGCCGTGAGCCGGATCTCGTGGACCGCCAGGAGCCGCGACGACGAGGTCGCGCCGCACTTCTACGGCGAGTGGCCCGTCCGCTTCCAGAACCCGCCGTTCGCCGGGAAGCTGTGCTTCGGCTTCTCGCAGTTCTACACGAACCTCGAGAACGGCAGCCGGCGCAACCCGGACATCGTCCAGTGGACCGGTGCGGCCGCCAGCGAGCACCCGAGCTCGTGCCTGACGATCGTCGACGCGCCGCCGGCCTCGTCGTGAGCCACGCGGTGCTGCGCGGGGGCCCTCGGGCCCTCGCGCTCGCCGCCGCGGCGAGCGCGATCGCCGCGTCCGCCGCGTCGGCGCACGTGACGATCGCGCCGGCCGCCTCGCGACCGGCCGACCTCCAGCGCTACCGCCTGCTCGTCCCCAACGAGTCGCCCGACGGCCGGCCGACGACCGGCGTCGACGTCCAGCTCCCGCCCGGGATCACGTTCGCGCTGGCCGACGCCCAGCCGCCGTGGAAGGTCCAGCTCGTGCGCCGCGGCGGCGAGATCGCCCAGATCCGCTGGAGGGGCGGGAGCATCCCGGTCGACGGCTACGGCGAGCTGTCCTTCATCGCGCGCAACCCGGTCCGCCAGGGAGCGGCGACGTTCAAGACGCTGCAGCGCTACGCCGGCGGCGAGATCGTCCGCTGGATCGGCCCGCCCGACGGCGACACCCCGTCGCCGACGGTGCAGATCACCGAGAGGGCGGTGCCGCAGGACGTCGTGAGCGTGCACGGCGGGCGGGCCCCGGCGAGTCCCGGCACGCCGGCCTCGGCGCCGACGCCGACCGCTGCCGACACCGGCCGCGGCTCGAGCACGACGGCGACCGTGGCGCTCGTCGCCGGCCTGCTGGCGCTGGTGACCGCGGCGGCGTCGCTGGCATTGCAGCTCCGCCGCCGGAGGCCCGGCGCGGGCTGAGGCACGAGGCCGTTCATCGGGCGCTCATCCGCGCGCCCTAGATTGTCGCCCGTGGGCCGCGCCCTCTTCTCACGCGTGCCGACGCGCGTGCGCGTCACGCTGGCGTTCGCCGCCGTGATGGCGGTGCTGCTCCTGGCCGTCGGGCTGTTCCTCTACCTGCGGCTCGGCAGCACGCTGAACGCGGGAGTCGACCGGGGCCTGCGCTCGCGCGCCGGCGACGTCACCGCGCTGATCCGCCAGGCCGACTCCGGGCTGGCCGAGTCGGGGCGCAGCCCCCTGACCGAGCGCGGGGAGAGCCTGGCCCAGATCCTCGACACCCGCGGGAAGGTCGTCGACGCGACGCCGCCGCTGCGCGGCCGCGCGCTGCTGAGTCCCTCCGAGGTGCGCCGCGCGGCGCGTCGCACGACGCTGCTTCAGCACGAGAGCTCGCCGCTCGATCCCGGTGCGGTGCGGCTGCTCGCCACGCCGGTCGTCGCTCAGGACCGCCACCTGATCGTCGTCGTGGGCGCCGCGTTGGCGCCCAACCACGCGGCCCAGCACGAGCTCGGCGTCCTGCTGCTCATCGGCGGCCCGATCGCGCTCCTGCTCGCGTCGCTGGCCGGGTACGGGGCCGCGGCCGGCGCGCTGCGACCGGTCGAGCGCATGCGTCGCGGCGCGCGCGAGATCCAGGCGAGCCGGCCGGGGCGCCGGCTGCCGGTTCCGCCGCGCAACGACGAGGTGGCGCGACTCGGCGAGACCCTCAACGAGATGCTCGACCGCCTCGAGGACGCGTTCGCCCGCGAGCGCCGCTTCGTCAGCGACGCCAGCCACGAGCTGCGCACGCCGCTGGCGATCCTCAAGGGCGAGCTCGAGCTTGCTTTGCGCGAGGGGGGCGACGCCGCGAGCGCGCACGCGGCGATCGCGTCGGCGGCGGAGGAGGCCGATCGGGTCGTCCAGCTCGCCGAGGACCTGCTGGTCATCGCCCGCTCCGACCAGGGCCGGCTGCCGGTGCGCCTCGCCGAGCTGCGCGCCGCCGATCTCGTGGCCGCGGTGAGCCAGCGCTTCGCGCGACGCGCCACCGAGCACGGGGTTCGGCTGACCGTCAGCGCGCCGGTCGATCTGGCGCTCGTAGCCGATCAGCTCCGGCTCGAGCAGGCGATCGGCAACCTGGTCGACAACGCGTTGCGCTACGGCGACGGATCGGTCGAGATCGGGGCCGAGACGCGGGACGGGCGGGTGCGCCTGCACGTCCGCGACGACGGCCCCGGGTTCCCCGAGGACTTCCTCGCCGGCGCGTTCGAGCGCTTCACCCGCGCCGACGGCGCGCGGGGGCGCGGGGGCGCCGGCCTGGGCCTGGCGATCGTGCAGGTCATCGCCGAGGCGCACGGCGGGGAGGCGCACGCCCGCAACCGGCCGGAGGGCGGCGCCGACGTGTGGATCGAGCTGCCGGCCGAGCGCGCGCCGGCCTGAGGCAGGCCCTCGAGACGACGACGGCCCCCGGCGGGTGCCGGGGGCCGTCGCGCTCACATCCGCGGCAGGGACGGTGCCCGCGCCGCTACTCGCTTCCCTGCGCCTGGTGGTCGGCGCTGGGGTTGCCGGGCTCGTCGGCGTGGCCGCCGGGCCCGTCGTTGCCGGGCTGCTCAGAGCCCGGCTGCTCGGTTCCGCTGTCGGCCGTTTCGCCGGCCGCGTCGGGCTGGTCGGTGCCGCTCGACGCGGCGGTTCCGCTCGATGCGGCGGCGCCGCTCGACGCGGCGGTGCTCGTCGCCGACCCCTGGTCGCCCTGCTGGACGTTGTCGGGGTCGGTCGCGGAGTTCTCGGGCGCGGTGCTCTCCTGGCCCGGGACCTCCGTGGTGGGCGAGGCCGGCGCCTGCGACTGGGCCGGCTTCGGCGTGCTCTGCGAGGGCGTGGTCGAACCGCTCGACTGCGCCATCGCGACGCCGCCGACCCCGAGTGCGGCCAGGAGGGCAGCGGCCGTGGCCGCTACGGACCTGCGGTGGAATCGCTCGAACATCGGTGTCTCCTTTGGTTGGTGGAGGGGGACGCTCGGCACGCTCGCAACCGCCGATGAGCCCGAGATGAACCCCGGGCCGAGGTCGCCGCGGCGTTCATCCGGCGCTCATGTCCGGGCGCGAGACTGCGGTCCATGCGCGTGCTCGTCGTCGAAGACGACCTCAAGATGGCCAGCCTCCTCCGGCGCGGCCTGCGGGCCGACGGCATGGCGGCCGACGTCGCGATCAAGGGCGAGGACGCGATCTGGATGGCCGGCTCCACCGAGTACGACGCGATCGTCCTCGACGTGATGCTCCCCGGCCTCGACGGCCTGCAGGTGTGCGCCAAGCTGCGCGAGCAGGGCGTCTGGGCGCCCGTCCTGCTCCTCACCGCGCGCGACGCGATCGAGGACCGCGTCCGGGGCCTCGACACCGGCGCCGACGACTACCTCACCAAGCCGTTCTCGTTCGACGAGCTCTTCGCCCGCCTGCGGGCGCTGGTCCGTCGCGGCCCGATCGAGCACGCCGCGATCCTCCAGGTCGGCGACCTCTGCCTCGACCCCGCCTCCAAGCGCGTCTGGCGCGGCGAGGTCGACATCTCGCTGTCGGCCAAGGAGCACGCGCTGCTGGAGACCTTCATGCGCCGCCCCGGCCAGGTCCTCGACCGCTTCCAGCTCCTCGAGCACGCCTGGGACTACGACTACGAGAACCGCTCCAACATCATCGACGTCTACGTCCGCCACCTGCGCGAGAAGATCGACCGCCCGTTCGGGGCGGACACGATCGAGACCGTCCGCGGCGCGGGGTACCGGCTGCGCGCCTAGGTCACGAGCGGCGCGGCAGCGCGAGCTCGACGCGGTCGTCGACCGCTCCGCTCAGCAGGCGGCCGGCGCCGGGGATGGCGGTGGGGAGGCCCAGCGCCCGCAGGATGCAGAACGTCGTCGCGGTCGCGGCCGAGAGCACCGGCAGGCCGGACAGCTCCTCGACCGGGGCGATGGCGGCGAGCGACGGCATCTGCACGCACGCCGACAGCACGATCGCGTCGACGTCGGTCAGGTCGAGCTGGCGCCAGTGCTCGACCAGGTCCGTCGGATCGAGCTTGGCGACCGCGAGGTTGTTCGGCACCTCCAGGCTCAGGGAGTCGTGCACGACGATGCCCTCGCCCTCGATGTACGAGGCGACCAGCGCCGTGAGCTCGCGCATGTAGGGGGTGACGATCGCGATCCGCTTGGCCTCCAGCGCCCGCAGGGCCGTGATCAGGGCTCCCGCGGACGAGACCACGGGAGCGTCCGCGCCCTCCTCGGCGAGCACGTCGGCGATCTCGCGCTCGGTCTGGCAGTGGAATCCCGACCCCTGCGCCATGATCGCCACGAGGCACGCCGTGGCGACGACGTCGCAGGCCGCGTCGGCGAGCTCGGTCGCGCACCGTCCGACCTGCGCGTTCATGGCCCGCAGTTCCTCGGGCGTCACGTCCTTCAGGCGCATGCGGCTCGAGTGGAACGTGAACCGCTCCTCGGGCCGCACCTCCTCGCGCCGGCGCAGCAGCGCCGGAAGCTCGGTCTCCATCGTCAGGTTCGAGCTCGGGACGATCATCCCGACCCTGTAGGTCCTCTCGGCCGCCATGGGCGCAAGGGTAGCCGCGCGCGGCGGCGCGGAAACGCCTCACCGCTCGCGCTAGATCGCTCTGCGTCCGCCGTCGGCGGCGACGGTGGTGCCGGTGATGTAGCTGGCTCGCGGGGATGCGACGAAGGCGACGACCTCAGCGATCTCCTCGGGTTGGGAAGCGCGGTGCATCGGCGTGGTTTCTCCGAGCGCCGTGATGAACTCCGGGCCTGAGGGTGTCGGCGTGTAGACGGGTCCTGGGGCGATCGCGTTGACGCGCACCCCACTCGCGCTGTACTCCGCGGCCCAGGCGCGCGTCATCGCCTCGAGCGACGCTTTCGTCGCGCCGTAGGCCGCGCCCCCCACGAGCCCGACGCCGCCGGCCATGCTGCTGACGCTGACGATGCTGCCGTGGCCCCTCGCAGCCATTCCGGGAGCGAACGCCGCTACAAGGAAGAACGGCGCCCGAACGTTGCTGGCGAACATCTTGTCGAACGCGGAGACGTCGAACTCTGCGGTCGGGCCGAAGAGCGCGATCCCGGCGTTGTTGATCAGGATGTCGACGTCGCCGACGTCGCTTGCCAGGCGCTGAACGTCGGCGGCGTCGCCGAGGTCGGCAGCGACGAAGCTGGCCTTGCCGCCAGCGGCGGTGATCTCCTGGACCGTCTGGGCGCCGCGCGCCGCGTCGCGGCCGTGAACCACGACCTCGGCCCCGTCCCGGGCGAGCTGCAGCGCGACCGCGCGACCGATGCCCGACGTGGCGCCGGTGACCAGCGCCCGTTGCCCTTCGAGGTTGTCATGGGTGATCGTCGACATTGCTGCTCCTTCGTTCTGTGAGTGAGCAGCGTGCCAGCCACCGCGTGTTCTGGCGTTAGCGAGAGTTCCAATCTTCCGTGGCGTCTTATGTACGATCCCCCAAGCCATGGAAGCGCCTCCGCAGGGCTCCGAGCAGGTACCGGTCAGGCGCGATCACGGACGCGCCATGCGCCGGGTGGGTGAGGCGCTCGCTGGCCGGTATGCCGAGATCGGTCAGGCGATCGCGGATCGGGTCTTCGAGGACATCCCCGGCTACAGGGACGCGGCGCCCGAGCTGATCAACGATCTTCGCGCCGGCGCGACGGCGACCGCGGAGGTGCTCGCGCGAACGTTCGCCGAGGGCTCGACGCTACGCCGCGAGGACCTGGCGTTCTTGCGTGAGGTGGCGGCGCGGCGCGTTCATCAGGGGATCAGCCTCGAGGAGTTCATCCACGCCTACCGCGTCGCGCTGCTCGCCTACTGGGACGCGTGCGCCGACGAAGCCACGCGCCTGAGGATCTCCCGAGAAGCCGGCTTCGGGCTCGCACGCTCAGCGATCGCCGCGATCGACATCATCACCACCCAGGCTGCAGAGGCGTACCTGCGCGAAGAGAACCGGCTGAGGACGCAGAGCGGTCGAGCGGCCCGAGACCTGGTCGAGCGCCTCATCGACGGCCAGCCGATCGACCCCGGCCGGCGCCATCCCGCCGCCCCCGGGTTGGACCCAACCGGACAGCTCCTCACCGTCGTCGGGAGGGTCGAGCAGACAACGGTCGCGGTCGGCGACGCACTCCAGCTCGCCAGGGACGCGCTCGAGGAGAGCATGTCGCTCGGGACCGTCAGGCCCCTCGTGACGATCCGCCACGGAGAGCTCGTCCTCATCTCCGCCGGAACCTCGCCCCGCGCCAAGATCGCAAGCCTGAACGCGGCACGCCAACGAACCATCGACGAGCACCACGTTGATGTCCGCTACGGCATCAGCGTTCCCTCTCAGGGCTTCGCGGGCGTGCAGCAGGCTTACCGCGAAGCAGCCCTCTCGCTGTCCTACACGTCCGCGACCCGCCCGATCGTGTCGCTCGACGACCTGTCCTCACTCGAATGCGCAGTGATCGGCGCGACCGCGACGACCAAGGCCGTCATCGCCTCCAAGGGCAACGGTCTCCGGGCGCTCTCAGACGACGATCTCGCCGCAGCGGTCGAAACGATCCGCGCCTTCTCCGACGCCGACCTGAACGTCGCCAAAGCCGCCGAGCAGATGCACGTCCACCCCAACACCGTGCGCTACCGACTCCAACAGATCGCCACCAAGACCGGACACGACCCACGTACCTTCACAGGCCTCGTCGACCTGGTCTGCATCCTCGAGATGACCGGCAACGAGCAAGAGTCCTGAAGTCATGCCCTCGCCCACGCGCAGCGGAGTTGGGATCCCGAAGCCGACGGGGGGACTCGAACCCCCGACCCCATCATTACGAGTGATGTGCTCTACCAGCTGAGCTACGTCGGCGCGTGCCGCGGGGGAGATGCGCCCGGGCGCCCCGGGATGGTAGCGACCGGTCAGAGCCCTAGCCTGCGGGGCGATGGACGTCGAGCTGAAGATGCTGGCGGACGCGTCGCTGGCCGTGGAGCGCGCCGAGGCAGAGGCCGGCGAGGGCGCGTTCACCGCGGCTCGGGAGGCGCTGGACGAGGCCGAGCGGGGGCTGCAGGCGCTGCGCGAGCGCTGGCCGGCGATGAGCGCGGGGGAGCGCGCGGTGGTCGGGCGCGCGGCCGGCGTGGTCCGAGAGCGCGTCGACGCGCTCGCGCGCAAGCTGCCCCGGCCCGTGGCCCTCAGCCAGGCCGCGCCCGAGCACGATCCCGAGCAGGACGAGGATCCGGCCGCGGCCTAGCCGACCGCGGGCCTCGCCGACCGCCGTGGCCGCTCCGACGTTCGATCTGCAGTCGCACTCGACGTGCTCGGACGGCGCGCTAGCGCCGCGCGCGGTGGTGGCCGCGGCGGCCGACGCGGGCGTCGAGCTGCTGGCGCTCACCGACCATGACACGGTGGACGGCGTCGACGAGGCGCTCCAGGCGGGCGACGCTCGCGGCCTGCGCGTCGTGCCCGCGATCGAGCTGTCCGCGCTCGACGGCGAGCGCGAGGACCTCCACGTCCTGGGCTATCTCGTCGACCATCGGGCGCCGGCGTTCCTCGACGCGCTGCGGGCCTTCCGCGCCGACCGCACCGCCCGCGCCGTCCGCATGGCGCAGGCGCTGCGCGAGTGCGGGCTCGCGCTCGACCTGCCTCAGCGCGAGTCGGTCGGTCGTCCTCATCTGGCCCAGGCGGCTTTCGATCATCCCGCCAACAGGATGCGCCTCGAGCGCGAGGGAGTCGTGAACAGCTCGCAACTGCTGGAGGCCTACCTCGTTCCTGGCGCCCCCGCGTTCCGCCGGCGCACGACCCCGACGGTGCAGGAGGCGATCGCGCTCGTCCACGACGCCGGCGGGGTCGCCGTCTGGGCGCACCCGTTCTGGGACGTGGAGGACCCGCAGGAGGTCCTCGCCGCCGTCGACCGCTTCGCCGGCGACGGCCTCGACGGCGTCGAGGCCTTCTACATCACCCACGACGGCGACCAGACCCGCCTGCTCGCCGAGCACTGCGCCCGGCGGGGCCTGCTCACGACCGGCTCGGCCGACTTCCACGGGCCCCAGCACCCGCGCTTCAACCGCTTCCGTGCCTTCGAGCTCCACGGCCTGCACCCCCGGCTAGGCCCCATCGCGGGCGACTCTGAGTAGGCTGCGGCGGCGCCATGGACGCCCTGCAAGCCATCGTCCTCGGCATCGTGCAGGGCCTCACCGAGTTCCTGCCCGTGTCGAGCACCGCTCACCTGCGCATCGTCCCGGCGTTCCTGGGCTGGAAGGACCCCGGAGCGGCCTTCACCGCCGTCGTCCAGCTCGGGACGATGGCCGCCGTCCTCGTCTACTTCCGCACCGAGCTGTGGCGGATCGCCTCCGCCTGGGTGCGCTCGGTCTTCGCGCGCGAGCGCGCGCCGAAGGACCTCGACGCGCGCCTGGGCTGGTACATCGTCCTGGGCACGATCCCGATCGCCGTCCTCGGCCTGGCGTTCAAGAACCCGATCGAGCACCAGTTCCGCACCCTGGAGCTCGTCGGCGCCGCGCTCGTCCTGTTCTCGCTGGTCATGCTCCGCGCGGAGGCGCGCTCGGAGCAGAACCGCGGACTGGAGGACTTCACCCGCCGCGACGGCCTGCTCATCGGACTCGCGCAGGCGCTGGCGCTCGTGCCGGGCGTCTCGCGCTCGGGCGCGACGATCTCAGCCGGGCTGTTCCTGAACTTCGACCGCCGCACCGCCGCGCGGTACTCGTTCCTGCTGTCGGTGCCCGCGGTCGTGCTGTCGGGGTTGTTCGAGCTGAAGGACGTGGGCAACGGCAGTGACTACGGCGTGGGCGCGACCATCGTGGCCACGATCCTGGCGTTCATCGTGGGGTACGCGTCGATCGCCTGGTTCCTGCGCTACCTGGTGAGCCACTCCTTCTCGGCGTTCGTCTGGTA
>JAXDHQ010000228.1:0-3665 GCA_034664395.1 Solirubrobacteraceae bacterium
CCGCAGCGCGCGCACGGCCGCCCCGATCCACTCCTCCTCGTGCTCGCCCCAGAAGGCGGCGGTGTGGGCGCCGGGGTACACGGCGTACGTGTGGCGCACTCCCGCCGCCAGCAGCTCGCTGTGGAGCTGCTCGTTCTCGGGGACGAAGTGGGGGTCCGCGTCGCCGACGTAGAAGCCGAACGTCATCGGCAGGTGGCGCGCCGCGAACTGCTTTGCCGCCTGCACGTAGCTGTGGACGCTGGCGGCGTCGTCGGCGTCGGGGGAGCCGAGGTCCAGCGGCGCGTCGCCCTCCGGGTTGGTGGCATGGAAGTACCCGCTCCAGGACTGGATGACCGAGTACGTGCGCGGGTGGCGCACGCCGATGATGCTCGCGCCGTAGCCGCCCGCCGAGACGCCGACGACGGCGCGGCCGCGCCGGTTGGCGATCGTGCGGTACGTGGCGTCGATGCGCCGCACGAGCTCGTCGGCGATCGCGGTCTCCCAGTCGCGCCCCGGTCCCCAGTCGTGGTACTCGGGATCGGCGTCGCCGGCGCGCGCGCCCTGCGGCGCGACGACGATCGCCGGACGGCCGGCCTGCTGGGCGTCGCGACCCCAGCTCGCGATGCCCATGCTCCGGTAGCCGTTGGCGTCGCTGGGCAGCCCATGCAGGGCGTAGATCACCGGGTAGCGCTTGTGGCCCCGGTCGTAGCCCGGGGGCAGGTAGACGGCGTAGTGCTCGGTGCCGTCGAGCGCGGTGGAGCGATAGGAGCCGGCGAGGATGCGTCCGCCGGCGGACGAGCCGCTCGACGCACCGTGCGACACCAGCGTCGCGGTCCCGCAGCCGGTCAGCAGGGTCGCGCCGGCCAGCAGCCCTGCGAGCGCACGCGCGCGCGTGGAGCGGCGACGGCGCGGGCTTCGTGACGGCGTGTCGTTCATTGCGCTTCGCCTCCCTGCATGCGGCATCTCGGCGGCCGATCGGGGGACGAGGTCGTACGACCATGGTCCACCGGAATGCGACCAACGTGGGACCCGAACATGCACGAAGTGCGCCTGCGCGCTGTCGTGCATATGGAGGACTCTGCGCTCCCGCTCTCTCGACTGACCTAGGGGGGTCCGTCACATATGTCTGCCTTCATCCTAGTGCGCCAGGACGGCGCGCCTTCGCCCGGGACAGGGGGCCGCCGCGCATCGCGCCGCGTCCGCCGCTCGTTCCCGGTGGCCATGCTCGCGCTGGCCGCCCTCGTCCTCGCATCCATCGCCAGCCCCAGCTTCGCCGCCACCGGCTCGCTCTACGCATCCGGAGCCACGAACCCGAACGGCGAGCTCTGGCTCGGTAGCCACCTGTGGGTGGCCGACCACCTGCAGGGCATGTGCCGCGTCGACTCGGGCGGCCTCAACGGCCTGACCTGCGCCGTCGCCGCCAAGGCCGCCGGCCAGCCCGCCTACGACCCGACCAACCACTTCGTCTACGTGCCCGACTCGGCCGCCAACAAGGGCGGCGTCGTGCGCTACACGTTCGACCCGGCGTCGGAGACGCTCGGCAACCCGGTCGTCCTCGCGCCCAACGCCGGCCTGGCCGGCAACAAGCCCGACGCCGTGGCCCTCGGCGCCGACGGGAACCTGTACGTCAGCTTCCTGAAGAACGGCACCATCGTCCGGATCACCAACCCCGGCGGCGTCAGCCAGGGCGTGCAGTCGGCGGCAGCGTCGTCGGACGGCAAGAAGGTGCTCGGCATGACCTTCGTCGGCAACGACCTGTACCTGGCCGAGAGCGCCGTGGTGTCGCGGATCCTCAACGTCACCGCGTCGAGCTGCACGGGTGGCTGCAAGGCCTCCTCGCTCGGCCTGGCGACGATCGCCTCGCCGCTGTCGCTGGCGACGGACGCGGCGCTCAGCCCGACCCCGAGCCCGCGGTACCTGTACATCGGCGACGCCTCGTCGGTGCACCGCTACAACCTCGACAACGGCGCACTGGACACGTACGCCACGAGCGGATCGACCTCGAGCGGCACGTTCGGCCTCCAGAACGTGACCGGCCTGGGCGTCGACCCGTCCGACAACCTGTACGTGGGCGATGACCCCACGGCGGGCGCCCAGAATCTGCAGGGGCGCATCTGGACGATCGCCGCCGGCTCCTCGCCGCTGCCGTCGACGCCTCCGCCGCCGCCTCCGCCCCCGCCGGGCGGCGGTGGTGCCGGCGGCACGCCGCTCACGACGGGCAGCCTGTACGCGCAGAACGAGACCAACCCCAACGGCCAGGTGTGGCTGAACGGCGCGCTCGGCGGCCACCTCTGGGTCGCCGACCACCTCCAGGGCATGTGCCGCGTCGAGGCCGGGAGCATCAACAGCTCGACCTGCCAGGTGGCCGCGGTCGCCGCAGGCGAGCCGGCCTACGACCCCAGCAACCAGTTCGTGTACGTCCCCGACTCGTCGGCCAAGAGCGCCGGCGTGGTGCGCTACACGTTCAACCCCACGTCGGAGACGCTGGGCAACCCGGTCGTGCTGGCGCCCAACGCCGGTCTCGGCGGCAACCGGCCCGACGCCGTGGCGCTGGGCTCGGACGGGAGCCTGTACGTCGGCTTCCTGAAGAACGGGAGCCTCGTGCGGATCACCAACCCGGCCGGCAACAGCCAGACCGCGCAATCGGTCGGGCAGTCGGCCACCGCCAAGAAGGTGCTGTCACTGGCCGCGACGGGCAACGACCTGTACCTGGCCGAGAACGGCGCGGTGACCCGCATCGCGAACGTCGCCTCGTGCACCGGGGGCTGCAAGGCCGCATCGGTGGGCCTGAGCACCGTCGCCTCGCCGCTGTCGCTGGCGGCCACCGCGACGCAGGTGTTCATCGGCGACGTCTCGGTGGTCTACCGCTACACGGTGGCCACGGGCGCGCTCGCGACGTACGCGACGAGCGGCACCGCGGGCGCCAGCACGTTCGGCTTCCAGAACGTGAGCGGCCTGGGGATCGACCCGGCGACCGGCAACGTCTACGTCGGCGACGACCCGACGGCCGGGAACCTCAACCTGCAGGGACGCATCTGGCTGGTGCCTCCGCCCGCCTGAGGCACCGCGCACAGCACTCCCAACGAGGGGAGACGAGCGCCGCCGGGACCTGGTCCCGGCGGCGCTTCGCCTTAACGGCGACGCCTTGCCCGGCGGGTGCGCACCGGCGTACAGTCGCTGCGAGGCGCCATCGTCGACGAGAGGAGCTCCCGGTGTCAGCGCAGGACGTCCAGACCATCCGCGAGGGCTACGAGGCCTTCGCCCGCCAGGACATTCCCGCGGTCCTCGCGGCCTTCGATCCGAACATCACCTGGGAGACGCCCGATGCGATGCCGTTCGGCGGCACCCGTCACGGGCACGACGAGGTGATCGAGTTCTTCCAGGACCTGTCGCAGCACTGGCGCGACCTCAGCGTGGCGCCGCTGGAGTTCATCGACGGCGGCGACACCGTCGTCGTGCGCTGCCGCATCTCGGGCGTCGGAGCGGCCGGCCCGCTGGAGACCGAGTCGCTGCACCTCTGGAGGATGCGCGACGGCAAGGGCGTGGAGTTCACCGAGTACACCGACACCGCCCGCGCGCTCGAGGCGCTCGGGACGCCGGCGGCCGCGGCGCGCGCGTAGCCCTACGGCACCCAGACCTCGCCCAGCGGGGTGACCTGCAGCTCGTGGGTGGCGGCCCGCGGGCCC
>JAXDHQ010000229.1:0-27576 GCA_034664395.1 Solirubrobacteraceae bacterium
CCGTACACGGACGACGGCAACGACGGCCGGTAGACGTTCCCAGGCGCGCCGGTGGCGGGGGCCGTTTGAGCCCCTGCCCCGGTAGCGCTCAGGCCTCCGAGTACTCGCCGAACTCCTCGCGCATGACGCCAGACACCTCGCCGAGCGTGGCGTGGTCCTTCAGCGCCGCGCGGATCGGGTGGAGCAGGTTGCCGTCGCCCTTCGCGACCTCGCGGATCTCCTCGAGCCGCTTCTTCACGGCGTCCTGGTCGCGGTCCTCCTTGAACTTCTTGAGCCGCTCGACCTGCTGGCGCTCTGATTCCGGGTCGACGCGAAGGATCTCGACGTCGTCCACGTCGTCGGTCACGTACTCGTTCACCCCGACCACGATGTCCTGCTTGATCCGGTAGCGCTCCTCGTAGCCCCAGGCGGACTGCTCGACCTCGGCGCGCATGAACGGGATGCACTGCACCGAGCCGCCCATCTCCTCGACCTTGTCGATCAGCTCCTGGGCGCGCTCCTCGATCTCGTCGGTGAGGTTCTCGACGAAGTAGGAGCCGGCGAACGGGTCGACTGTGTCGGTGGCGCCCGACTCGGCGGCGAGGATCTGCTGGGTCCGCAGCGCGATCCGGGCCGCGCGCTCCGACGGCAGCGCCAGCGCCTCGTCGAAGCCGTTCGTGTGCAGCGACTGCGTGCCGCCGCAAACCGCGGCGAAGCCCTGCAGCGCCACGCGCACGATGTTGTTCTCGGGCTGCTGCGCCGCGAGGGTCACACCGCCGGTCTGCGTGTGGAAGCGCATCATCTGCGAGCGCGGCTTCTCGGCGCCGAAGCGCTCGCGCATGATCTGGGCCCACATCCGCCGGGCGGCGCGGAACTTCGCCACCTCCTGGAAGACGTTGTTGTGGCAGTTGAAGAAGAACTCCAGGCGCGGGGCGAAGTCGTCGACCGCGAGGCCGGCGTCGATGGCCGCCTGCACGTAGGCGATCCCGCTGGACAGCGTGAACGCCACCTCCTGAACCGCCGAGGCCCCCTTCTCGCGGAAGTGGTAGCCCGAGATCGAGACCGTGTTCCACTTCGGGATGTGCTCCTTGCAGTACGCGAAGAGGTCGGTCGTCAGCCGCATCGTCGGCTCGGGCGGGTAGATGTAGTTGCCGCGCGCGATGTACTCCTTGAGCACGTCGTTCTGCGTCGTGCCGCGCAGCTTCTCGCTCGGCACGCCCTGCTCCTCGGCGACGAGCTCGTAGAGCAGCAGCAGCACCGCGGCGGGCGCGTTGATCGTCATCGACGTCGAGACCTCGTCGAGCGGGATCCCGTCGAACGCGGTGCGCATGTCGTCGATCGTGTCGATGGCGACGCCGGTGCGCCCGACCTCGCCCAGGCAGCGCGGGTTGTCGGAGTCCAGGCCGAGCTGGGTCGGCAGGTCGAACGCCATCGACAGGCCGGTCGAGCCCTTCGACAGCAGGTAGCGGTAGCGCTCGTTGGACTCCTTGGCCGAGGCGTAGCCCGCGTACTGGCGCATCGTCCACGGCTGCTTGCGGTACATCTCGCGATGCACGCCGCGCGTGTAGGGGAACTCGCCCGGCTCGCCGAGGCGGAGCTCCTGGCGCAGGTCGGCCTCCGTGTAGAGCGGCTTGACCTCGATCCCTGAGTCGGTGAAGCGGCGCGGGTCGTCCGGGCCGACGATGGGGGCGACGGTCAGGCGTTCTTCGGTGGCCATGGCCTGAGCCTAGCGATCGGAGATCGGTCAGCCTCCGACCACGAGGACCTGCGCGAAGCCGCTCCGGCTGGGGGCCGAGTCGCGCGTCCCGAGGTACCGCGCGCTGACCCGGAAGCGGCCCACCGCGGGCGGCCGCAGGCCGAAGCTGCCCCGCCCGCCGGCGACGCGGACGTCGACCGTGCGCACGTACTGCCAGCCGAACTCGGGGTCGAGGCGCTCGACCGTCACGCGCGCGGTGCCGGCCACGGAGGGACCGACGCGCACGCCGACCGTCAGCGTCCCGCCGAGCTGCCCGCTGGCGCGCGCCACGCCGGAAATCGTGACGCCGGCGCTCGTGATCGTGCGCGAGGAGCGCAGCAGCACGTAGCGCGTGTCGACGCCGGCGGGGGCCGTGACCGACACGAAGTAGCGGCCGGGGCGGAGCTGGCGGCTGATCTCGCCGTCGCCGGTGGAGATGCGGCGGCCGCGGTCGTCGCGCAGGCGCAGGGTGAGCGGCTGGTCGCTCCCGCTGAGGGCGAGCTTCAGCTCCGAGCGGCTGGTGACGGTGAAGCGGTAGAGGTCGACGCGGTCGACGCCCGAGGCGTGCAGCGCCCCGCGCACGCGCGCGTGGTTGGCCAGCGGCAGGCCGGGGGCGGTGTCGCTGGCGTCGGCCGCCGCGACCTGCAGGTGGAAGCGCTGCGCCCCGCGGACCGACGACGGCGCCGACACGCGCAGGACGTACAGGCCGCCCTCGCCCCGCGCGGGGGTGAAGAGGACGTAGGCGTCGCAGCCCGACGTGCGCACCGGCGAGGCGGAGAAGCTGCGCGTGCCCGGCGCGAAGAGGTCCAGGCGCGCGCGGCAGGCCGGCCCGGTGTCATCGCCGCCGCCGACCGGGACGATGTTGATGCGGTACGTCGTGCCGGCGCTCATCCGGCGCGAGAAGGCGGCGACCGGCTTGAGGACGCGGTCGAGCGCGTCCGTGGCGCCGCGGCGGCCCAGGGGCTGGCCGGGCGGGCGCACGGCGGGCGCCGCGGCGTCGAAGACGAGGCTGAACGTCCCCGGCGCCGAGCCGAGCCGCTGGGCCACGCGGACGAGGTAGGTCTGGCCGGCGCGGACCGGCACCGTGACCGAAGCGCTGCCCTGGTCGTCGGTGACGTCGCTGTCCTGCAGCGTGAGCTGCGAGCGCTGCGCGAGGAAGGCGTCGAGCGTCGCGTCGAGGTCCCCGGCGGCGGTGAGCGTGAGCACGAGCCGCCCGTCGGTGGCGGCGACGTAGCGGTACCAGACCGACCCGCCGTTGCACTGGCACGGCGCTGCGGGCTCGAGCGGCTCGACCGTCGCCTCGGCCGTGGTGGCGCTCTGGGTGCTCGGCAGCGACGCGATCGCCGTCGCGGCGGCGCGGGCGTCGTTGGCCGGGGGCGCGGCGGCGGCCGAGGCGGGCGCGAGCGCGGCGGCGGCCACGAGCGCGAGGGTCAGGCGGGGGATCGTCATGCGCGGCATGCTCGCCACAACGGCCGCCGGCGCGGAAAGCGACGAAGATGTCGCGCATGGACCTGGGCGTGACCGGCGTCAGCGAGCTCGTGCTGGAGGTCGTCGACCTCGAGGCGTCCGAGCGCTTCTACGCCGAGGTGCTCGGCCTGCCGGTCGTCGAGCGCTGGCCCGACCGCGAGGCGATCTGGGTCATGGCCGGCGACCGCACCCGCATCGGCCTGTGGCGGCCGCAGGTCGGACTCGCCGGCGGGCGCGGCGGCATCCACGTCCACTTCGCGATGCACGTGCCCGCCGAGCGCTACGACGCCGCGGTCGCCCACCTGCGCGACCAGGGCCAGGACGTCCTCGAGCACGCCTTCCCCGGCTACGGCGGCAGCCGCGCCGTCTACGTCGACGATCCGGACGGCAACTGCGTGGAGCTGTGGACCTGGGACGTCGCGGGGCACTTGGCGTAGCCGGGCGCTTCGTTCACGTCTGTGGTCGCTTCGGCGGCGTAGCGGCGTTGGCGGTGACCGTCGCGTCGTGCGCCTTCGTTGGGCGCGATGCCGACGGGCGGCGACAGGTGCCCGGGCCGGCGCCTTGGTCGTGCTCCGGTCGCGAGCGGTGCTGCGCGACGCAGGGCAGCGAGGGGAAGCGGAGTTGCGGCGTGTCGTGACGCTTGCGGTGTCTTCCGTTGCGAAGCCCTCGCAGCGTTAGGCGAACGGCGAATTTGTCACCTGGGAGGTGACAAATTCGCCGAGCACGCTCGCGCGAGGACGACCGCGAGCGCCCCGCAGCACCGCCCACTCCGCTTCCCCTCGATGCCGAACGCCGCGCAGCGCCGCCAACGCGGCGCGGACGACCACGGCGGTGCACCCCTACCCGCGCCGCTCCCCGTGAGCTCGCAGCGCCCGCTCCACGAGCGCCTCGGCGGAGCCGAGGTAGCTCGCCGGATCGAGCAGGCGGCGGGCCTCCTCGGCGCTCAGGTGGTCGCGGGCGCGCGGGTGCTCGGCGACGAGCTCGGCCAGCGGGCGGCCCGACGCCGTGGCCTCGGCGACGGCCGCGCGCACGAGCTCGTGGGCGGCCTCCGGGCCGAGCGCCGGCGCGAGCGCCCCGGCGAGTCGCTCGGCCAGGCCGCGCTCGTCGATGTTCGCGCGCATCCGCTCTGGGTCGACCTCGAGGCGCTCGAGCACGTCGCGCAGCCACGCCGCCGCCGACCCGGTCGCGCGCAGCAGGTCCGACAGCGCGCGCCCCTCGGCCTGCCACGCCCCGGCGGCGCGCTCGTGCTCCTGCTCCATCGCCGCCAGCAGCGTGGCGGCAAGGCCGGGCGCCTGGCGGGCGGCGGCCAGCGCCGACACGGCGGCGACCGGGTTGCGCTTGTGAGGCATCGCCGACGAGCCGCCGCGGTCGTCGCCGCCCTCGCGGACCTCGCCGACCTCGGTCTGCGCCAGCAGCGTGACGTCGCGCGCGATCTTGGCCCCGACGCCGCAGGCGCCGGCCAGGGCGCCCGCGAGCTCGGCGATCCGCGTGCGGTCGGTGTGCCATGGCAGGACCGGCTCGGCCAGCCCGAGCTCGCCGGCGAAGCGGGCCAGCACGTCGGGGCCGGCGTCGCCGAGCGCCGCCAGCGTGCCCGCCGCGCCGCCGAGCTGCGCGGCCAGGCGGGTGTCGCGCACGGCGCGCAGTCGCGCGGCGGCCTCGTCGAGGGCGACGAGCCAGCCGGCCGCCTTCAGCCCGAACGTGATCGGCACCGCCTGCTGCAACAGCGTGCGCCCGGCCATCGGCGTGGCGCGGTGCTCGTCGGCCAGCCGCGCCGCCGCGTCGGCGGCGGCGGCGAGGTCGTCGAGCAGCGGCTCGGTCGCCCGCCGCGCGACGAGCATCGCCGCCGAGTCGACGACGTCCTGGCTCGTGGCGCCGCGGTGCACGTCGCCGGCCGCGTCGCCGCCGACCTGGGCCCGCAGCGCACGCACGAGCGCGATGACCGGGGTGGCGTTGTCGGCCGCCTCGGCGCCGAGGGCGTCGAGGTCGTAGCGGCCGGCGTCGCACGCGGCGGCGATGCGCTCGGCGTGCGCCGCGTCGACGACGCCCGCCGCGGCCTGGGCGCGGGCCAGCGCCGCCTCGACGTCGAGCATCGCCTGCAGCCACGCGCGGTCGCTGACCTCGGCGGCCACGCGGCCGCGGCCGAGGATGCCGCCGAACAGCCCGCCCTCAGACATGCGCGAGGCCGACGTAGTTCTCGGCCAGGGTCGTCGCCGCGGCGCGCGAGGAGGTCACGTAGCGAAGCTGCGAGCGCTGCAGCCGGGTCTCGAACGGGTCGTCGCCGGCGAAGCGGTGCAGCATCGAGGTCATCCACCAGGAGAAGTGCTGGACCCGCCACACACGCCGCAGGCAGGCGTCCGAGTAGGCGTCGAGCGGCTCGGCGCCGTCGCCGCGGTACCACGCCGCCAGCGCGTCGCTCAGCACGCGCACGTCGTTGACCGCGAGGTTGAGGCCCTTGGCGCCGGTCGGCGGCACGATGTGGGCCGCGTCGCCGGCGAGGAACAGGCGCCCGTGGCGCAGCGGCTCGACGACGAAGCTGCGCATCGGCGTGATGCCCTTCTCGACGATCGGGCCGGCGGTCAGCGTCCAGCCGTCGGCGGTGGCCAGGCGCGTCTGCAGCTCCTCCCAGATGCGCTCGTCGGGCCACGCGCCGAGGTCGTCGTCGGGCCGGCACTGCAGGTACAGGCGGGTCAGTCGAGGCGAGCGCATGCTGTGCAGCGCGAAGCCGCGTTCGTGGTGGCAGTAGACGAGCTCGTGCGAGGACGGCGCGACCTCGGCCAGGATCCCGAGCCAGGCGAACGGGTACCGGCGCTCGAAGACCTCCAGGGCGCCGGCGGGGATCGCCTCGCGGCAGACGCCGTGGAAGCCGTCGCAGCCGGCGACGACGTCGCAGCGCAGCTCGTGCTCGGCGCCCTCGTGGCGAAAGCTCACGCGCGGCCGGTGGGAGTCGAGGTCGTGCAGCGTGACGTCGTCGACCTCGAAGCGCACGTCGCCGCCGTCCTGCAGGCGCGCGGCGATGAGGTCCTTGACCACCTCCTGCTGGCCGTAGACCGTGATCGTGCGCCCGCCGGTCAGCTCGCCGAAGTCGATGCGGTGGCCCTCGCCGTCGAAGCGCAGCTCGAGGCCCTCGTGGACGAGCCCCTCGCGCTCCAGGCGGGCGCCGACGCCGGTCTCGCGCAGGAGGTCGACGGTGCCCTGCTCGAGCACCCCGGCGCGCACGCGCCGCTCGACGTGGTCGCGGCTGCGCGCCTCCAGGACGACCGACTCGATCCCGTGACGGTGCAGCAGGTGCGACAGCAGCAGGCCGGCCGGCCCGGCGCCGACGATGGCGACCTGCGTGCGGGTGGTCGCCGCGCTCATGGCGCCCGCACCGTGCCGCCGCGCGCGGCGGGCAGCCCGGCGAGCCACTCGCTCGCGGTGATGGCGGCGAGCACCGCCATCGGCACCGACCAGCCGCCCGACGCGTCGCGCACCGCCCCCAGCAGCCACGGCCCCAGCGCGGCGAGCAGGTAGCCGACGCAGAACATCATCGCCGTCAGCGACGCCACGGCCCGCGCGTCGCCGCCGCGCAGCACGGGCAGGATGAGGCCGAGTCCGAGGGTGCCGCCCTGCCCGAGCCCGAGGGCGACGAGCCACAGCGGCGCGATCCCCGGCGCGGCGAGGATGCCGAGCATGCCGACGACCGACAGCGCGACGATCGCGGTCATCAGCCCGACCTGCCGCGGGCGGCGGGCCGCGATCATCGGGATGATGAGCGCCGGGGGCACCTGCACGAGGTTCGTCACCGCCAGCAGCGTGCCCGCGTTCCCGGACGAGTAGCCGTGCGACTCGAGCACGGTCGGCAGCCACGTCAGCGCGGCGTAGAAGCCCAGCGACTGCACGCCGAAGAACACCGCGATCGACCAGGCCAGCGGCGTCCGCAGCAGCGACGGGCCGCCGGCGCCGGCGACGGTCGTCCCCGGCCGCAGCGCGGCGGGCAGCCACAGCAGCGCGGCCAGCGCCGCCGGCACCGCCCAGATGCTCAGCGCCGCCGCCCAGCTCCCGTGCAGCAGTCGCTCCAGCGGGACCGCGAGGGCGGCGGCCACGCCGGCCCCGAGGGTGAGCGACATCGAGAACACGCCGGTGAGCATGCCCGTCTGGGTCGGGAAGCGGGTCCGGACGAGGACGGGGATGACCGCCTGCGCGAGCGCGATAGCGGCCCCGGCCAGGACCGAGCCCGCGAACAGGCCGACCTCGGCCCCGACGCCGCGCAGCCCCGCCCCGAGTGCGGTCAGCAGGCCGCAAGCGACGAGCAGGCGCTCGATCGGGACGCTGCGCACCAGCCGCGGGGCGAGCGGGGCGAAGGCGCCCAGGCACGCGACGGGCAGGGTGTTCAGCAGCCCGGACGCGGCGGCGGAGAGCCCGAGGTCGGCGCGCGCGTCGGGGAGCAGCGGCGGCAGGCTGGCGTACAGCGTGCGCAGGTTGATGGCCATCAGGGCGATGGCCAGCACCATGCCCGGGCCGCAGCGGACGGGGGTGCCCGCCGGCGTGCGCGCCGGAGCCTGCTCGCCGGCCTCGATCACCGCGCCCCGGCCCCGGCGCGCCGCACCCCCCCGCGGCGGTCGGACGCCGCGGCGTGGAGGTCGCTCTCGATCCGCCCGGCGGTGGCGAGCAGCGGCGGCACGAGGCGATCGCGCATGTCCTCGGGCGAGGTCCGGCTGGCGTGGGTCGAGACGTTGACCGCCGCGACGACGCGCGCGTCGCGGTCGCGGATCGGCGCCGCCACGGAGCGCAGGCCCTCCTCGAGCTCCTGGTCGACGATCGCCCACCCCTGCGTGCGGACGCGGTGCAGCTCGGCCCGCAGCGCGTTGACCGAGCGCACGGTGCGCGGCGACAGGCGCCCGAACCGCACGTGCGACAGGTACGCCTCGAGCTCGTCGTCGGGCAGGCCGGCGAGCAGCACGCGTCCCATCGAGGTGGCGTAGGCGGGAAAGCGCGTGCCGACGTTGATCGACACGGTCATGATCCGCGACACCGGCACGCGCGCGACGTAGACGACGTCCTCGCCGTCGAGGACCGAGACCGAGGAGGACTCGCGGACCTCGGAGACCAGGCGCTCGAGGTGCGGCTCGGCGACCTCGGGGAGCGACAGGCTCGACAGGTACGCGTAGCCGAGCTCGAGCACGCGCGGGCTGAGCGTGAACAGGCGCCCGTCGGTGCGGACGTAGCCGAGGTCGGCCAGGGTGAGCAGGAAGCGCCGGGCCGCGGCGCGCGTGAGGCCGGTGGCGCGGGCGACGTCGCTGAGCGTGAGCTGCGGACGGTCGGCGTCGAAGGCCCGGATGACGGCCAGTCCGCGCTCGAGCGATTGCACGAAGTGCGCCGGCCGCCCGCCGCCGCCCTCGCCGCTCATGGCGAGGACGGGGCCTCCTCGGCCAGCACGCGCTGGGCGACGGCGAAGGCCGCGTTGGCCGCCGGCACCCCGGCGTAGATCGCGGTGTGCAGCAGCACCTCGCCGATCTCGTCCGCGGTCAGGCCGTTGCGCAGGGCCGCGCGCACGTGCATGGCGAGCTCGCCCTCGCTGCGCGACGTCACCAGCGAGGCGAGCGTGATTGCGCTGCGCATGCGCCGATCGAGGCCCGGGCGCGTCCACACCTCGCCCCAGGCGCAGCGGGTGATGAACTCCTGGAACGGTGCGGTGAACGGCGTCGTGCCGGCCTGCGCGCGGTCGACGTGCTCGTCGCCGAGGACCTCGCGGCGCACCGCCATCCCGGCCTCGTGGCGCGGGTCGTCCATCACGCCTCCAGGACGACGGCGAGGCCCTGGCCGACGCCGATGCAGATGGCCGCCACGCCCCAGCCGCCCCCGCGGCGGCGCAGCTCGTGGGCGAGCGTGCCGAGGATCCGCGCGCCCGAGGCGCCGAGCGGGTGGCCGATGGCGATGGCGCCGCCGCGCGGGTTGACCTTCTCGGGGTCGAGCCCCTTCCAGTCGGCCAGGCACGCCAGCGACTGCGACGCGAACGCCTCGTTGAGCTCGACCACGTCGACATCCTCCCATCCGATGCCGGCGCGCCGCAGGGCACGCTCGGCCGCCTCGACCGGGCCGATGCCGAAGACGTCGGGATCGACGCCGAACGCGCCGCGCCCGGCGATGCGCGCGATCGGCTCGCGCCCGGCCGCCTTCGCGCCCTCGGCGTCGCCGATCAGCACCGCGCCGGCGCCGTCGTTGAGCGGCGAGGAGTTGCCGGCCGTCACGGTGCCGTCGGCGCTGAACGCCGGCTTGAGGTTGGCGAGCGCCTCCATCGAGGAGCCGGGCCGGATGCCCTCGTCGCGCTCGAGGTCCGATCCGGGGACGGGGACGACGTGGTCGTCGTAGAAGCCCTCGTCCCACGCGGCGGCCGCGCGCTGGTGGCTGCGCAGGGCGAACGCGTCCTGCCGTTCGCGGGAGATGCCGTACATGCCGGCGAGCTTCTCGGCGCTCTCGCCGAGCGAGATCGTCCAGCGCTCGGGCATCCGGGGATTGACCATCCGCCATCCGAGCGTGGTCGAGTGCAGCGTCTCGTGGCCGCGGGGGTAGCCGCGCTCGGGCTTGAGCAGGACCCACGGCGCGCGGCTCATCGACTCCAGGCCGCCGACGAGCACGAGCGACGCGTCGCCGGTCTCGATCGCCCGGCTGGCCTGGATGGCGCCCTCGAGGCTCGATCCGCACAGCCGGTTGACCGTGACGCCGGGAACGCTCGTCGGCAGGCCGGCGAGCAGCACCGCCATGCGGGCGACGTCGCGGTTGTCCTCGCCGGCGCCGTTGGCGTTGCCGAAGATCACGTCGTCGATGCGGGCGCGGTCGAGGTCGGGCGAGCGCTCCAGCAGCGCGCGCACGACGTGGGCGCCGAGGTCGTCGGGCCGCTCGCCGGCCAGCGCGCCGCCGTGGCGTCCGAACGGGGTCCGGACGGCGTCGAGGACGTAGGCCTCGCTCATCCGGCGCTCGTGAGCTCGCGCAGGGCGGCGAGCTCGTCGGGGGTCGGCGGGTCGGTCGCCTCGAGCTCGTCGGCGACGCGCAGCTCCCAGCCCGTGGCCTCGCGCACCCGGTCGACCTCGACCTCGGGGTGGACGTGGGTGAGCATCAGCTCGCGCGTGTCGGGCGCGGGCTCGAGGATGCCCAGGTCGGTGATGACGAGCGTCGGGCCGCGGCCGCGCAGGCCGAGGCGCTCGCGGTCGCCCGCGCCGTCGAGCTGGCCGACCGAGGTGATGAAGTCGACGCGCTCGACGAACGAGCGCGGGCTCTGGCGGACGATGACGATGACCTCGCCGCACGCCGACGCGATCTCGGGCGCCCCGCCGGCGCCGGGCAGGCGCACCTTCGGGTGGTCGTAGTCGGGGCCGACCACGGTGGTGTTGATGTTCGCGAAGCGGTCGATCTGCGCGGCCCCGAGGAAGCCGACGTCGATGCGTCCGGGCTGCAGCCAGTAGTTGAAGATCTCGGGGACGGTCACGACGGCGTCGGCGGTCTTGGCGAGCTCGCCGTCGCCGATCGAGAGCGGCAGCTTCGTCGGCTTGGCGCCGATGGCGCCCGACTCGTAGATGAGGACGAGGCCGGGGGCGTGCGTGCGCCGCGCGAGGTTGGCGGCCGTGCTGGGCAGACCGATGCCGACGAAGCACGCGCTGTCGTTGCGCAGGGCGCGGGCGGCGGCGACGGTCATCATCTCGTCGGTCGTCCAGGCGCCGGTGGTCGCGGTCATGCGCGGACCTCCGCGGGGCGGCCCATGATCTCCTCGTCGACCCACTGCTGGAAGCGCTCGCGGTCGCGGCTGATCGCGTCCCACGCGCGGTAGGCGTCGTTGTCGCGGTCGTAGTAGTCGTGGGCGTAGGAGGGCCTGGCGCCCTGGGGCACGACGGACACGCGCGTGAGCGCCCAGTGCGGGAGGACGACCGAGTTGGCCCGCGGCGTGAGCTCGTCGACGAGCTCCTCGACCGTGACGAGCGAGCGGCGGGCGCCCAGCACCGCCTCCTTCTGGACGCCGGTGAGGCCCCACATCTGCACGTTGCCCGCCCGGTCGGCGCGCTGCGCGTGCACGATCGCGACGTCGAGGTCGACGGCCGGGACCGCGGCGAGGACCTCGCCGGTGAACGGGCACGTGATCGGCGCGATCGTCGCGGTGTGCTTGGGCAGGTCGGTGCCTTGATAGCCGCGCAGGACGGCGAACGGCAGCCCGGAGGCGGCGGCGACGTAGGCGTTGGCCAGCCCGGCGTGGCTGTGCTCCTCGAGCTCGAGCGGCGCCGGCCACCCGTGCTCGACCGCGTCGCGGAAGCGGTGCAGCGAGCCGACGCCCGGGTTGCCGCCCCAGGAGAACACGAGGCGCTTGGCGCAGCCCGCGCCGATGAGCTGGTCGTAGACGATGTCGGGGGTGAGCCGGACGAGCGTCAGGTCGCGGCGCCGCTGGCGGATGATCTCGTGGCCGGCGGCGACGGGGATGAGGTGCGTGAACCCCTCGAGCGCGACCGTGTCGCCGTCGTGGACGAGCTCGGCGATGGCGTCCTGGAGGGGGGCGATGGGGCCTGCGGCGGTGGGCATGCTGTGTGCGCTGTGCGAACGAACGAGTGTCATGCGAACACTAGCGGGTCGGTGAGGCTTGCGGGGGGCCTTGCGCGCGCTTCGGCGCGGCGCTGGTGGCGGTTCGCCACGGGCACCGAGGGAAACGAGAGCCGCGGGCGGGGCGGGGCGGACGTGGACGTGGGGGGTGTGCGCGGAAACCCTCGCTCTAGGGGGCAAAAGAGCGCACACCCCCCCAGCGGGGGCCTCGGATCGTGCGTCGCGTGCGACGAAGCGTCGCGCGACGGCGCACGAACCGCGCGAGCGCTGGCATATCTCGCCGCCGCGAAGCGGGGGTGGGCCGACTTTCCATGACTATCCGGGATGAGCCAGCCCACCCCGAGCACCACGCGCCACCTGCGACGGCGGAGCCCCGGTTCGCTACGACACGCCCCCTGTGCGCCCAGGGCGCGGCGGGCCGGCCGCCGGGCCGGGGGTGTGCTCGGAAACCATCGCTCTAGGGGGGAAAAGAGCGCACACCCCCCAACCAGGGCCTCCGTTCGCGCGTCGGATGCCACGAAGCGGCGCGCGATCGCGCACGAACCGCGCGTGAGTCGTGACTCGGTGCTCGTCCCGCCCCCACGCGCCGGCGCGGCTCGCACGCTGGCCGCGCCCGCCCCGCATCTGCAACGCTTCCGCCATGGTCGTCCGCATCCGTCTCTTCGCCGGGCTTCGCGAGCGTGCCGGGCGCGACGAGCTCGAGCTCGATCTGCCCGACGGCGCGCGGGTCGCCGACGCGCTCGAGGCCGTCGGGCACGTGGCCGCCGGCGTCCCGCTCGTCATGGCGATCAACCGCGAGTACGCGGGTCCCGACGAGGCGCTGCACGCGGGCGACGAGCTCGCGCTGATCCCGCCGGTGTCCGGCGGCGCGGCGACCGCGCCGCACGTGGCGGTCGGCGACGAGCCGCTGTCGCTCGACGCGCTCGCCGCCGCCGTGCGCGACCCGCGCGCGGGCGCCGTCGTGCTCTTCAGCGGCGTCACCCGCGACGTCGAGCACCTCGACTACGAGGCGTACGTCGAGATGGCCGCCGAGCAGATCGAGGCGATCGTCGCCGCCGCCATCGAGC
This sequence comes from Solirubrobacteraceae bacterium, assembly GCA_034664395.1. GTDB lineage: Bacteria > Actinomycetota > Thermoleophilia > Solirubrobacterales > Solirubrobacteraceae > JAOPZW01. Next base: position 12,808 of record JAXDHQ010000229.1, read on the forward strand.
GCCACGGGCTCTGCGCCGCCGCGGCCGAGCACCGGATCGGCCGCGTCCCGCGGACGGAGCCGTCGGTCATCGTCGCGGCGAGCGCGCCCCACCGCGGCGAGGCCTTCGCCGGCGCCCGCGAGATCATCGACGAGATCAAGGCTCGCGCCCCCATCTGGAAGCGCGAGGAGGGCGAGTGGGTGGCCGGCACGACGCCACCCACGGATCGCCCCTCGTAGCGCGGCCGGTCGCCGCGCCGAAGACCCCCGGCCTCAGCTCGGCCCCGTCCCGTTGGGGCTGTCGTGCTCGGGCATGTCCTCGTCGCGCACGAGGAACGTGACGCGCCCCTCGTCGACCTGCGCGTCGAGCACCTTGTCGTCGAGGAAGCCCGCCACGTGAGGCTCGAGGTAGACCGTCGCGCCGTCGTCGTCGACCTTCTCGTCGGCCGGGTCGGGCTCGGCCACGAGCGAGAGCTCGAGCGCGGTGCCCTGCGGCGTCTCGGGACCGGGGCTGATGCGGATGCCGCTCGCCTCGGGGTCGTCGGCCTCGGCGGTGAGCTGGCGAATCGCCTCCGAGGCGATCGGAGTGAGCGTGAGCATGTGGGACCTGCCTTCCGTTGGGGAGCGGTGGGGTAGGTCCCACGGCGCTACCCGCGACGGGGGGTGCGAAACGCGACGCGTCGCTCAGATCGCGCCGCCGGCGGCCGGCGGCGCGGTGGGGTCGGCGTCCTCCTTCGAGGTGTGCTCGCGCGCCAGGTACTCCTCGGCCTGCATGGGGTTGTCGCGGGAGCGCTCGACGACGCGCAGGAGGTCCGACATGGTCGCGACCTCCTCGACCTGCTCCTTGAGGAACCACTGCACGAACTGCTCGGAGGGGAAGTCGGAGGCCTCGCGGGCGATGCGGGTCAGATCGACGATCTGGTCGGTGACGCGGCGCTCCTGCTCGAGCGCCAGCGCGACCGGCTCGACGATGTCGCCGAACGCCGGGCGCGGCGCCGCCACGCCCGGGACGGTGACCTCGGCCCCGGCGTCGAGCAGGTACCGGACCATCATCATCGCGTGGTTGCGCTCCTCGAGCGCCTGCGCGTAGAAGAACGCTGCCAGGCGCGGGAGCGTCTCGGCGTCGTAGTGCACGGCCACCGCCACGTACTGCTGGCTGGCGGCGAACTCGTGTCCGATCTGCTCGTTCAGGCGCTGGACGAAGGCGGGCGCTGGCATCGCCGGAACCTACCAGCGCCCCGCGCCGTCTTCGTGCACGAACGCTGGCGTCCGGCCCTCCGTTAGCGCGCTGAACTACCCTTTCACACCATATGCCCACCTGTCTCGTGACCGGTGGCGCCGGCTTCCTGGGCTCGCATCTCTGCGACGAGCTCCTCGCCCGCGGCCATCGGGTCATCTGCGTCGACAACCTCGAGACGGGCTCGCTGGCGAACATCGAGCACATCCGCGGCCCCGCGTTCAGCTTCGAGCAGTTCGACATCATCGAGCCCTTCTACGTCGACGAGCCCATCGACTTCGTCTATCACGCGGCGTCGCCAGCGTCGCCGATCGACTACCTGCGCCTGCCCCTGCACACGCTCAAGGTGGGCTCGCACGGCACGCACCACGCGCTCGGCCTGGCCAAGCGCCACCGCGCCCGCTTCCTGCTGTTCTCGACCAGCGAGGTCTACGGCGACCCCGAGGTCCACCCGCAGTCGGAGGGCTACTGGGGCAACGTCAACCCGATCGGGCCGCGCGGCGTCTACGACGAGGCCAAGCGCTACGCCGAGGCCCTGACGATGGCCTACCACCGCCAGCAGGGGCTGGACACGGCGATCGTGCGGATCTTCAACACCTATGGCGCGCGGATGCGCCCGCGCGACGGGCGCGCGATCCCGACGTTCCTGCGCCAGGCGCTGTCGGACCGGCCGATCACGGTCTTCGGCGACGGCGGCCAGACGCGCTCGTTCTGCTACGTCGACGACCTCATCCGCGGGATCATCGCGCTGGCCGAGTCGGGCGAGCACATGCCGGTCAACGTCGGCAACCCGGACGAGTTCACGCTCCTGGAGCTGGCCGAGACCGTCATCGAGGTGACGGGCTCGCGCTCGGAGATCGTGTTCGAGGCGCTGCCGGTCGACGACCCCAAGGTGCGCCAGCCCGACATCTCCCGGGCGCGCGAGCTGCTGGAGTGGGAGCCGACCGTGACGCTGCAGGACGGGCTGCGGCGGACTATCGACCAGTCGGGCATCGACGTGCTGGTGGGGGAGACGCGTTAGTGACGCGTCGCGCGTCCGTCACGAACCGCGCGACATTTGGGTCTCAGGGCCGTTAGGACTGAGAGATGCCGACCACGGACGAGAGCCGCGAGGCGCCTCCCGGGCCACCGCCCTCGACGCCCCGCCACCTGCCGTTCGCCGACCGCGACGTCCGCCGCAAGCGGCCGCCCGCGCTGTCGTTCCTGCTGCGGATGGACACCCTGCGCCTGGTCGCCCGCATCGTCTCGCTGCTCGCGCTCGACTTCGCCGGCCTCTTCCTCGCCATCTTCACCGCCCTGTGCCTCAAGGCCGCGGTCCACGGCGCGCTCGAGCCGCGGATCTCCTTCAACCAGACCAAGGACTACGTCTCCTTCGGGTTCCTGGTGATGGTTTTGCTCTTCGCCCGGTCCGGCCTGTACGGCCCCCGCGCCGTGCGCCCGGGGATGACGAGCATCGTCGCGTCGCTGTTCCAGGTGACGGTCGTGGTGCTGCTCTACGCGATCGTCGCCGGCCAGCAGTTCTCCAGCTACTACATCTTCTACGGGTCGCTGTTCTTCGCGGTCGCGTACGTGTCGATCCTGCGCTTGATCTACGAGCGCGCGACGGGCCTGATCCTGCGCCTCGCCGGCTACCACCGCCGCGCCGTGCTCGTCGGCACCGGCGAGCACATCGAGGCCGTCGCCCACGCGCTGGCGGCCGGCGCGGAGCATCCGATCGAGGTCGTCGGCTTCATCTCGCTGGCGCCGCGGCCCGACAACGGCCTGATCTCGCTCGGGACGCTGGAGGACCTCGGCGACGTCGTCGTCGAGCACCGCATCGACGAGGTCATCATCGCCGACCCCGACTTCCCCCAGCGCGAGGCGGTCGAGCTCGTCGACCAGTGTCACCAGCGCGGCGTCGTCGTGCGGATCGCGCCCTCGACGATGGAGATCCTCGTCCACCGCGCCGAGTTCGTGCCCGGGCAGTCGGTGCCGCTGTTCGAGCTCAAGCCGCCGGTCTTCGAGGGCTTCGACTACGCGCTGAAGCGCTCCTTCGACCTCGTCGGCTCGCTGCTGCTGATCATCCTCCTGAGCCCGGTGCTGATCGCCAGCGCGCTGGCGATCAAGTTCACCTCGCGCGGGTCGGTGGTCTACCAGTCGATGCGCCCGGGCATCGGCGGGATCCCCTTCGCGTGCCTGAAGTTCCGCACGATGTACCGCGACGCCGATGAGCACATGCCCGCGCTGGAGGACCTCAACGAGGCCACCGGCGCGCTGTTCAAGATCCGCGAGGACCCGCGCGTGACGCCGGTCGGACGCCTGCTGCGCCGCTACTCGCTCGACGAGCTGCCCCAGCTCTTCAACGTCCTGCGCGGGGAGATGTCGCTCGTCGGTCCGCGGCCGCTGCCCCAGCGCGACTACGACCGCCTCGAGGACTGGCACAAGAAGCGCTACCTGGTCATGCCCGGCATCACCGGGCTGTGGCAGGTCTCGGGGCGCTCCGACCTCGACTTCGACGACCTCGTGCGCCTCGACTTCCTCTACCTCGAGCGCTGGTCGGTCTTCCTGGACCTGACGATCCTGGTCAAGACGGTGCCGGCGGTCCTCACCCGCCGCGGCGCGTTCTGAGGCGTCGCGAGTCGGAGGGCGGCGACCGGCGCGGGCGCCGCGGGCGGCCGGCGTTCGTGGTTGACAGGCATCGAGGAAGCGAAGTCAGGAGCGTCTCGTTGACGTTGCGCGGCTCCGCCGTCGCCGGGGCGCCCGCGCCGTGGGGGTGGGCTCTCTTTCTTGCGGTATGCGAAAGCTGGAGAGCCCACCCCCGGGCGTGCGGGCGCGGATGTGTCGGCGCACGCGCGGTTCGTCGCGCCACTGCGGGCGGCACGCAGCGCTTTGCGGTTGGGCGCGGGTGGAGCGCTCGCCCGCTCAGGCCAGGTGCGCGGTCTCGTTGAAGCTGCGCAGCAGCCAGCTCCCGTCCGCGAAGACGACCAGGCGCGAGACCGACGCGTTGTCGACGTGCAGGAAGGCGAACGGACGGCTCGCGGTCGCCTGCCGGCAGAGCTCGGCGATGACGCCGCCGTGCAGGAAGGCGGCCCCCACGGCGCCCGGCCCGAGGGCGGCGACGACCTCCAGCAGCCCTGAGCGCACGCGCCGCGCGAAGCGCTCGGGGTCCTCGGCGTTGGGGATGACGTCCCAGCGCTCCTGCGCGAACACGCGCGCGACGAGCGGGTCGCCCTCGGCCAGGCGGACGCGGTACTCGCCGCCCTCCCAGTCGCCCAGGTGGACCTCGCGCAGGTCGCGCACGACGGAGGGCTCGAGGGCCAGGCGGCGCGCGAGCGGCGCCGCCGTCTGCGCCGTGCGCCGCAGCGGCGTCACGAAGAGCCCGGCCAGCGGCTCGGGCGCCAGGCGCCGCGCCACGGCCAGCGCCTGACGCTCGCCCGCGGGCGCCAGCGGCGGGTCGCCGTGTCCGTCGAGGAGCGGGAAGAGCTGGCCCGGGACCACCGGCGCCGACGCGCCGTGGCGGACGAGGACGACCTCGGTGGCGTCGGGCGGCACGGCGAACGCCCGCTGGTCGATGTCGCCGTCCGTCACGGGCGCGTCTCGGCAGCCTGCGCGTAGACCTCCCACGTCGCTCGCGCGGCGTCGGTCCAGGTCCACGCGGGCGGCGCCGGCGCCGGCCGGCGCGCGGCCGCCGCGGCGGTCAGCAGGCCGGCGAGGTCGTCGCAATCGACGAACGTGGCGCGGTCGCCCAGGACCTCGCGCACGGCGGCGACGTCGCACGCGACGACGGGCGTCCCGCACGCCAGCGCCTCGACGGTCGGCAGGCCGAAGCCCTCGTCGTCGCTGGGCAGCACGAGCGCCCGCGCGCCGGTGTAGAGCGCGGCGAGCGCCTCGTCGTCCACGCGCCCGGTGAGGATGACGCCGGGCAGCTCGTGGGCCCACGGCCGGGTCGGGCCGGCGAGCACGAGCGGGAGCTCGCGCGGAGCGGCGACGAAGGCGGCCACGCGCTTGCGCGGGTCGGGGTGCTCCAGCCCGCCGACCCACAGCAGGTACTCCTCGGGCAGGCGGAACCGCCTGCGCACCGCGGCGACCTCCGCCGGCGGCCGCGGGCGCATGGCCGGCGCCGGGGCCTGGGGGATGACGGCCACCCGCGCGCGGTCGACGCGCAGCCGCTCGACGACGTCGCCGGCCACGGCCTCGGTCGGGACGATCACCCGCGCTGCGCGCTGGACGGCGAGGTAGCGGAGCTGGAAGCGCATGCCGGTGCGCAGGTACTCGGCCGGGCGCTTGAGCGCCACGACGTCCTGGAGCGTCACGACCTGCGGGCAGCCCGTGCGCAGGGCCGCGCCGCTCAGCCACGGCGAGTGGTAGGCGTCGACGTCGCGGGGGCGGTGGGCCTCGATCAGCTCGTGGCCGTCGCCGGTGGCGCGCAGCGCGGCGAGCAGGCAGCGCACGTAGCGCCCGAGGCCCTGCGGGTCGGAGGCGGCGCGGCTGTCGTACGCGATCCTCACGCGGGGCGGATCAGCTCCTCGACGCGATCGGCGTAGGCGTCGGCGCCGAAGCGGCGCGCGGCCTGCCGGGCCGCCGCGCCCATGGCCTCGCGGCGGCGCAGGACCTCGAGCACGGCCGCGGCCAGCGCCTCGGGGTCGCGGGGCTCGACGAGCAGGCCGGTGATGCCGTCGTCGACGACCTCGGCCAGGCCGCCGACGCGGGTGGCGACGACGGGCGTCCCGACCGCCATCGCCTCGCTGAGGACGGTGCCGAACGGCTCCTGGTGGGAGGGCGCGACGAGGACGTCGAAGTGGCGCATCAGCCCGGGCGCGTTGTCGTGCCAGGGGACGTGCACGGCGTCGTCGGCCGCGCGCACCTCCGCCAGGTACTCGGGGAACGCGCCCCACGGATCGTCGCCGACGATGACGATCCGCGCGTCGGGCGCGCCGGCGCGGATGGCCGGGCCGGCGGCGATGAGGTCGAGCACGCCCTTGCGGGGCTCGATCCGACCCACGAAGCCGATGACCGGGCGGGCGGGATCGGTGTGAGCGGGACCGGTGTCCCACGGGGCGTCCACGGGCGGCGGGTCGAGCTCGATCGGGCAGTAGACGACGTGGGCGTCGAGGCCCTCCAGGCGGTCGGCCACCGCCTGCGAGTCGGCGAGCACGACGTCGGCCGACGCCCAGTGGCGCGGGACGCGGTCGACGATGTCGTGGACGTGCAGCACGCTGCGCACGCCGCGCAGGGCGGGCAGCAGGCGCCCGCAGACCGTGGAGTTCAGGTAGACGACGTCGAAGCGCTGGGCCAGGCGCAGCGCGCGCGGCCACGACGCGACGGCGCGCGCGCCCTCGCCGTGGCCGAGGCCGCCGACGTCGAGCCGCAGCCACGGGTAGCCGGCCTCGCTCAGCCGGCCCTCACCCGGGCTCGTGAGCGTGACCTCCCAGCCCCGCTCGCGTAGGCGTCCGGCCAGGCGCAGCAGGCCGACTTCGGCGCCGCCCGGGTGGTCGACGGCGTTCACGGCCAGGAGCTTCACGGTGCGGGCAGAGTATCCGGGGCTTCCATGCCGCAGCACCGCTGCACGAAGGATCCCGCCCGGGCCCCGACCCCGTAGCCTGCGCGGCCGATGGAGGACTGGCGAGAGGCCGTCTGGCGGGCGGTGCCCGAGGGGGCCGCGCCCGAGCGCTTCGCCGCGCGGCGCGCCTTCCTGCTCGAGCGCGTGACCGCCGGCGAGCGCGTGCTCGACCTCGGCTGCGGCGACGGCGCCTTCGCCGCCGAGCTCGCGGCGGTCGGCTGCGAGGTGGTGATGGCCGACGTCGCGCACGAGGCGCTGCGCCGCGCCCGAGCGCGCGTGCCGGGGGCCGAGGCGGTCCGGCTCGTCGAGGGTGCGCCGCTGCCGTTCGAGGAGGCCGCCTTCGACGTCGTCTGGGCCGGCGAGGTCCTCGAGCACGTCGCCGACGTCGTCGGTCTGCTGGCCGAGGTGCGACGCGTGCTGCGCTGGGGCGGGCGCCTGCTCGTGACCACCCCGTGGCACGGGCGCGTCGTCGTCGCCTCCGATCGCCGCCTGGACCCGCGCGCCGACCACCTGCGCTTCTTCAGCGCCCGCACGCTCACGGGCGTGCTGGGCGACGCCGGCTTTGCCGAGGTCACGACGGGCGCGCGCGGCTGGCGGGCGCGCTGGCTGCACGCATCGGCGACCTGACGCGGGTCACTTGGTCTCGCGGCTGGCCTGCAGGTACGTGGCGATGCCCGCGCTCGAGCGCGGGTCGAGGAACAGCGCGGAGCCCACCGCCGCCAGCGCCTGGGGCTTGCGGCCCTCGGCCAGCTCGAACTCGGCCAGGTTGAGCCAGGTCTCGGGGTTGGCGGGCTGCTTGCGCACGGCGTCCTCCAGCGCCCGGCGGGCCGCCGGGGTGTCGCCGGCGCCGCGCTCGATCGCCGCCTGCTCGAAGAGCGGGTCGACCGCGAGCGGGTTGAGGCGCTGCGCGTCGGCGACCTGCGCGCGCGCCTGGGCGAAGCGGCCCGCCTCGGCCGAGGCCAGCGCGTCGTAGCCCTCGGACACCGACCGCTGCGGCTGCCACGAGGTCCAGGCGGCGACCAGTCCCACCGCCACGGCGGCGACGGCGAGGCCGACGCGCCACGGCTCGCGGAGCGCCGCGCGCGGCGCCACGGTGCGCAGGATGCGCTCGCTCGTCGGCCCGCGGCCGGCGAGCCAGCCGGCGCACAGCAGCGCGAGGACGGCGTTGCCGGGCACGAACCAGGTCCAGTCCACGAACGAGTGCACGCCGAAGACGACGCAGATGGCCAGCAGCGTGGCCATGCCGACCCGCTCGGAGCTCCAATGGGCGCGGCGCGTGCCGCCGCCCAGCCCGACCGCGCGCTCGGCCGCGACCAGCCAGGCGGCCAGCAGCGCCAGCGAGACGGCCAGGCCGGCGAGGCCGAGGTCGGCCAGCGTCTGCACGACGTAGCCGTGGGCGTGGCGGACGTCGAGGTCGTCGTTGCGGAAGCGCGGGCGCACCGTCGCGTAGCCGCCGGCGCCGACGCCGAGGGCCTTGTGCGCCTGCCAGATCTTCAGCGCCTCGTTCCAGTACCGGGCGCGGACGCTGCCGACGGCGGTCAGGCGGTCGGGCGCGTTGGCCGGGGTGGACGCGTTGGGGTCGGTGAGGTCCTTCCACCCCTGCGACAGCGAGCCGCCGAGGCCGCGCTGCGACGAGGCGAGCGTGCCGAGGATGCCGACGGGAACGAGCGCGATCGCCACCAGCACGACGACGCCGACCTGCATGCGGACGCCGAGCGAGGGCGAGCGCTGGGCCAGCGCGAAGCCGACGGCCAGGCCCGCCACCAGCAGCACCACGACCATCACGGCGAGCGCCAGGCCGAGCTCGTGCCCGGCGGTGGCGCGCTCGTTCAGCCCGACGTTGTCGCTGCTGAGCGGGTTCTGCGAGAACGTCCACACCGCCACGAGGACGCCGCCGAGCGCGCCGGTGGCGAGGACCGCCACGCCGCGCAGGCGCAGCGGCACGATCGCGAACCACGTCGCGCATCCGGCGGCGAGGGCCAGCAGCGAGCCGCGGGAGTAGGCCAGCAGCACGGTGACGACGAGCAGCCCCAGCGCGGGATACGCCAGCGCGTTCAGCGCCGCGTGGCCGGTGCGCCGGGCCCCGAGCCACAGGCACGCCGGGCCGGCGACGGCCGCCATGAGGCCGACCGAGTTCCAGTACCCGAACGGCTGGCGCAGGCGCGCGTAGATCTCGTCGGGGTTCAGCGCGCCGGGGAAGACCTTGGTCAGCAGCGCGTAGCCGCACACGACGACCGCGGCGAGCACGACGCCGCCCAGCAGCGACGGCCAGCGCTCGGGGACGAGGCGGACGAGCGCGACGCCGGCGCCCATCGTGGCCAGGTAGCTCAGCGTGCGGTTGGCCTCGATCCAGGCGTCGGACGGCTGGACCGCCCAGCCGATCGACAGCGCGGTCAGCACGACGAGGCCGGCCATGAGCGCGAGGGTCACGGCGCCCCACATCCGGCGCGCGTGGCCGCCGGCGACGACGGCCCCTGCGCTCAGTCCGCCGGCGAGGACGTCGACGGCGAGCTCGACCCTCGTGACCGGCCCGAGCTGCAGCCCGCCGCCGCCCTCGAGGGCGACGGCGACGAGCACGGCGGCGAACGCCACCGTGGCCAGGGGCCCCGCCTCGACGCGTGGGAGCGTCAGGCGCCGCGCGAACGCGCGGGGATCAGCGGAGGCGGCGTGCGACGACAACGGTCCGCAGCCACCAGCCGCCCGCGGCGAGGACCGCGAGGGCGAGCAGGGCGATGAGGGCTATGAGGGCGGTCGGCAGGTCGCGGCCCGATCCCGACAGGCCGCCGAGGCCGAGGGTCCCGGGGCGCACGGGCTCGCCCGCGATGTCCACGGCCGTGGCGGTGCGTCCGGCCTTCGCGATGGCCTTGCGCTCGGACGGCGAGGCGGTGGCCAGCGGGTTGGCGGCGCCCGCCGCGCCGCTCGAGCCGCCGCCGCCGGCGCCGCTGCCGGTCGCCCCGCCGCCGTTGCCCGATCCGCCGCCCTTGGAGTTGGACAGCGCGGCCAGGCGCGCGGCCTCGATGACCTGACGGCAGGCGGTGTACTCGTCGGAGTCGGCGGGGAGCTGCTCGAGCGCCTGCTTGTACTCCTTCTGGGTGTACGTCCCGTTGACCTTCTCGTCGCGGCAGGCGTCGATCAGCAGCTTGCGGGCGCCGCCCGAGGCGTGGGCGACGGACGGCACGAGCAGCAGCGCGATGAGCAGGAGGGCTGTCGGAAGTCGGCGCATGGCGCGGTCACGTCGGGCAGGCGCAGTGGCGTGGTCCCTGCCGGAATCCTTCGCCGAGGCTACCAAGCGATCCTTCCCGCGGTCGCGTCGCGCAGCGCGGCGGCGAACCCGTCGGCCCAGGCCGCGTGGGTGTAGGCGGTCACGTCGCGAGCGCCGTTTGCGGCCAGCCGGGCGCGCAGCTCGGGGTCGGCGTGCAGCGTGCGCAGGGCCCCGGCGAGAGCGTCGGGCTCGCCCGCGGGGACGACGAGGCCGTTGTGCCCGTCGCGGACGAGTCCGCCCGCGGCGGCGCCGACGTCGTGGGTGGCGAGGATGGCGACGCGCTGGTTCATGGCTTCGTTGGCCACCAGCCCCCACGGCTCGCGGAAGCGACGGGAGGCCAGCGACGGTATGACCAGAACGTCGGCCCGGGCGTAGAAGTTGCGCAGTTCGGCCGGCTCGCGGGCGCCGACCGCGGTCGCGCCCGGCACGTCGTCGACGCCGGCGACGATCAGCTCGGCGTCGGCCAGCGCCGCCGTCCGCCAGGCCTCCAGGAGGACGTCGAGCCCCTTCTCCGGCGCGTCGCGCCCGACGAACAGCGCGGTGAAGCCGGCGCCGGGCCCGCCGCCGGCCGGCGCCGACCAGAAGTCGTTGTCGACCGCCTGCGGCGCGATCGCCACCGCGCGCGCGCCGAGGCGCCGGGCGTAGGCGGTGACGTGGGGGCCGTAGCCGACCACGACCGCGGCGCGGCGGTGGATGCGGCGCAGCAGCGGCCGCGCGGCCACGTGCGCCGGCGTCGTGAGGTCGCCCCACAGCGCGCTCCACAGCACGAACGGCGTGCCCGCGCGCTGCGCCCCGAGGAACGCGGCCGGCAGGGCGACGCGGCCCGCCGTCCCGCACACGACCGCGGCGAAGCGGCCGCTGGCGGCGAGCGCGTGGACCTGGCGCTGGGTCACGCGGACGAAGGGCACGCCCGGGTCGTCGAGCCCGGCGGTGGCGTGGTGCGAGCGCCCGCCGAACAGCGCCAGCGCCAGCCCGACGCGCTCGTGCAGCGCGGCGAAGGCCCCCGCGCGATCGGGCGGGACGTGGTTGGTGACGAACAGGACCGGCGCGCTCACCGCAGCGCCTCCTCGTAGGCGGCCACCGTCGCCTGCCCGCACGCCCGCCAGGTGAACGCCGCCTGGACCGTCGCGCGCCCCTCGGCGCCGAGCTGGAGCGCCCACGCCGGCTCGCGGAGCATCGCGTCGATCATTGCGGCCAGGGCCTCGACGTCGCCCGGCGCCACGAAGCGGATGCCGCCGCCGGCGCTCGCGATCTCGCGGGGCCCCGGCTCGCCGTGGGCGGCGATGACCGGCAGGCCGGCCGCCATCGCCTCGACGTAGACCACGCCGAAGGCCTCGTCGACGCTGGGCATGACGAAGATGTGCGCCTCGTGGGCGCGCGCCAGCGCCTGCTCGTTGGGGAGCTGGCCGGCGAGCTCGACGCGGTCGGCGACGCCGAGCTCGGTGGCCAGGCGGGCGAGCGGCTCGCGCTCGGGCCCGTCGCCGACGACGAGGTAGCGCAGGGTCGGGTGGCGGTCGCGCAGCAGCCACAGCGCGCGGACGACGTCCGCGTGGCGCTTGCGTCCCACGAGGTGGGCGACGGTGACGAGCGTGGGGTCCTGCGCCTTGCCGGTCGGCGGCTCGGGCACGTCGGCGCCGAGGCGCACCACGCGGGTGTGCAGCGCGCCCAGGGCCGCCGCGGCCTCCTGCATGCCGGCCGAGTTGGCGATCACCAGCCGCGCCGCCCCGTAGGCGCGGCGCACCGCGCGCTCGCCGTCCGGGTGGCGGGGCGCGGTGAACAGGACGTCGGCGCCGTGCACCGACACGACCAGCGGCGCGCCGATCCGCGCCCGCAGCACCGCGTCGGCGGCGGGGACGGCGTTGTGGGCGTGGACGAGGTCGAACGCGAAGCGGGCGCGCAGGCGCCGCAGCGCGACGGCGAGGCTGGGCGCCGCCCACGCCCCCCACGAGCCGTAGCTGCGCGGCCGCGGCGGCGACACGAACGGCACGTACGTGACCTCGATCCCGTCCAGCGTCGCGCGCCGCGGCTGGGCGGCCAGCGTGCGCAGCGCCCGCGGCGCGTCGCGCAGCGCCGTCGCCCGCGGCGGGATCGGCCGGTGCAGGACGAGCACGCGCACGTCGGCCCCGGCGTCGCGCGCCGCCAGGGCCTGGCGGTGCGCCCACAGACCGAGCACCGGGTCGTGGGCGCGCGGATAGAACTCGCTGACGACCGCGACCTTCACGCGGGGCAGTCTTACCGGTGGGAGCGCAGCGTGCGCACCTCGTCGCGGCGCACGTATTGGCGTCCGTCGAGGAAGGCGCGCGCCTCGGCCTCGGCCTCGCCGCGCGGGTAGGTCGCGGCGGCCGGGCGCTGCGTGTGGCCCACGGGCGTCGCGTCCACGACGCCGATCGGCCAGCCGCGCTCCTGCGCGACCGCGGCCCAGTGCACGTCGAGGCCCCAGCCCATGCGCAGCCCCTCGGGGAACGGGAGCAGCGCCTCGAAGGCGTCGCGGTGGAACGCCGTGACCGGGCCGATCTCCACGAACGTCGTCTCGCGCACGGTGCTGCCCGGGTGGCGGCGCGTGACGGCCCACGCCGCGTGCGAGTGCAGGCGGTGGGCGGGCTGGGCCAGGCGCAGGCCGGCGCGCTCGGCGGCGCACAGGAACGCGTCGAGGAAGCCGCGCGGCAGCGCGACGTCGTCGTCGACGACCAGCAGCCAGTCGTAGGCGCCGGGCGGATGGTCGGCGAGCAGCGCGTTGAGGTTCTCGAACTTGCCGCGCTCGCCGGGCGGTGCGGTGACCACGTCGACGTCGTGGCGGCTGCGGCGCAGCTCGGCCCGCGCGGCGGCCATGATCGATCCCGGGCGGTCGATCCCCGCCACGAGCACCCGCCGCCGCGGGGGCGAGCGCCGCGCGGCCCAGGCCAGGCGCGCCCGCCGGGGCGCCTCGCGGACGTCGAGCCACGCGTCGCGGGCGCGCAGCAGCGCGCCGCGCCTGCCGCCGACGGTCCCGCTCGCGCCGGAGAGGAAATCGGGGGCGCCGGCCGCGGCCACCGGCGCCGCCAGCGCCGCGCGCACGCGCCCGAGCGAGTGGGCGGCGAGGATCGGGCCGTTCAGGCACAGCCGCCGCGGGCCGTGCAGCGCGCAGCCGGCGAGCACGCGCAGCTCGGCGCCGAGGCCCGGCGCCCGGTCGAGCGCGGCGTCGAAGCGCCGGCTCGCCTGCCCGCGCCGGTAGGCGGCGGCGCACAGCGCGCGCAGGCGCGCGTCGTCGCCGGCGCGGCGGTGGTCGAGCGCCGCCGCGGCGACGTAGCGGATGCGCCCGCCCGCCGCCTTGACCCGCGCCTGCCACTCCTGCTCGTCGCCGTAGAGCTCGCGCGCCTCGTCGAACGCGCCCGCGCGCTCGACGGCGCTGCGGCGCACGGCCATGTTCGCTCCCCACGCGTGCTCGCAGTCGCGGTCGTCGGGGCCGAGGTCGAGGAACGTGATCGGCGGCCCCTCGCGCCCGCAGGTCGGCAGCCGATGGCCCTCGAAGCGCGCGTGGATGGGCCCGGCGAAGACGCCGACGTCGTCCGGGCACGCGGCGGCGGCGGCCAGGAGCGCGGCCAGCCAGCCGGGGCGCACGTCGACGTCGTCGTCGAGGAAGCACACGAGCTCGGCGTCGGTGGCGCCCAGCGCGGTGTTGCGGGCGGCGTTCAGCCCCCGCGGCGCGGGGTGGGCGAGATAGCGCGCGCCGTGGCGCTCGGCGGTCGCGCGCGTCGCCGCGTCGGGCCCGTCATCGACCACCAGGACCTCGGCGCCGGCGGCCCGCGCCTGCGGCGTCACGGAGGCCAGCGCGACCTCCAGGTAGTCGGCGCGGCGCTGGGTCGGGATGGCGACGGCGGCCTTCACGGGACGGGGACGTTAGCTTTGCCCGGCCCGTGATCCTCTTCCTGCACAACCGCTACCGCGTCGCCGGGGGCGAGGAGCGCGCGGTCGAGGACCTCCTGTGGCTCGTGCGCGAGCATCTGGGCGAGGACGCCGAGCTGCTGGCGCGCGACTCGGCCACGCTCGGCCGCTCGCGCGCCGCGGTGGCCATGCTGCGCGGCGGACTGCGCCCCGACGACGTCGCCGCGGCCGTGCGCCGCACCGGCGCGCGGATCGTGAGCGCGCACAACGTGCACCCGGCCTTCGGCTGGCGCGGGCTGGCCGCCGCCCGCGACGCCGGCGCGCGGGTCGCCCTGCACCTGCACAACTACCGCCTCGTGTGCGCCGTCGGGACGTGCTTCAACAGCCGGGGCCAGGACTGCGTGCGCTGCCAGGGGCGCGACACCCGCCCCGGCGTGCGCCTGGGCTGCCGCGGCGACGTGGTCGAGAGCGCCGTCTACGCTGCCGCGCTGGCGGCCTGGCAGCCGCGCCTGGCCGCCCAGGCCGACGTGGTGGTCGTCCCGTCGACGTTCGCCGCCGGGCGGCTGCTGGCGCTGCGCGCGCCGCTCGAGCTCGGGCGCCTGCACGTCGTGCCCCACGTGCTGCGCGAGTTCGCGCCCGCGTCGCGGGCGAGCGCCGGCGAGCACGTCCTCGTCGCCTCGCGGCTGGCACCGGAGAAGGGCGTCGAGCTCGCCGTCGAGGCCAGCCGGCGCGCGGGACTGCCGCTCGTCGTCGCCGGCGACGGGCCGCTGTCGGCGACGTTGCGCGCCGGCGGCGGCGCGCGCTTCGTCGGCCGCGTCGACGCTGCGGCGCTCGCCTCGCTGCGCGCCCGCGCGGCGCTGGCGATCGTCGCCTCGCGCGCCGCCGAGACCTA
>JAXDHQ010000230.1:0-3591 GCA_034664395.1 Solirubrobacteraceae bacterium
GCGCCCGCGGTGAGGAGTACGAGGGCGACCTGCTCGGCGCCGCGGTCATGGCGGTCGTGCTCCTGCTCATGCCGCTGGCGGCCGTCGAGGCGAGCGCCATCGCGGGCTTCGCCGGCGGCGCGGCGGGCATGGCCGCCGGCCTGGCGCTCGCCGGCGCGCGGATAGCCTGAGCGCGCCCCACGCGGGGGTTCACAGCCCACTAGGGTTGTCCGCGATGCCCGACCACCGCTACACCGCTGAGCAGGTGGACGCGGCCGTCGCGGCGCTGGGCGAAGCCGAGCGCTTCGCCCACGCCCAGGAGATCGTCACCCACGCGGCGCCCGGCCTGCAGCGGGTGCTCGCCGAAGCGCTGGCGGAGGGTGGCTGGTTCAGCGGCGCGCACGACGCTCAGGTCAGTGGCGCCGCCCTCGTCGACGACCCGGACGAGCGCCTGCGGGCGGTGCGGACCCTGGTCGCCGAGGAGACTCGCCTCGGCATGCTCGTCGGCGTCGCCGTCGGGCTCGAGCTCGCCCATGAGCTCATGCGAAACCAAGAGACAGGAGAAGACCGCTGATGGACATCCGCTTCCTCGGGCACGCCGCATTCGCGCTCGAGCACGACGGCACCACCGTGCTCATCGACCCCTTCCTCACCGGCAATCCGAAGGCGGCGGCCTCCGCCGACGAGGTGGCGGCGGACGCGATCCTGCTCACCCACGGCCACGGCGACCATCTCGGCGACACCGTCGCGATCGCCAAGCGCACCGGCGCGCCCGTGGTGGCCATCGTCGAGCTGGCCGGCGAGATCGCCGAGGACGGCGTCGACACGTTCGATCCCAACATCGGCGGCACGGTCGAGTTCGACTGGGGCTCGGTGCGCCTGACGCCCGCGTGGCACACGTCGACCACGCCCAAGGGGACGGTCAACACGCCGGCCGGGCTCGTGATCGAGTTCGGCGGCAAGCGCGTCTACCACCTGGGCGACACCGGGCTGTTCACCGACCTGTCGCTGCCCAAGCGCCGCGGGCACATCGACGTGGCGCTGATGTGCATCGGCGGGCACTACACGATGGACCGCTTCGACGCCGTGGTCGCCGCCGAGCTCGTGGGAGCCGATCAGGTGATCCCCTGCCACTACGACACGTTCCCGCCCATCGAGACCGACGCCCAGGCGTTCAAGTCCGACGTGCAGAACGCGGGCTACGCGCAGGTCGTCGTCCTGGCACCGGGGGAGACGCACACGGCATGACCACCGCGGTGGTCCTCATCGAGGCCGAGCGCGACGCGATGTCCACACTGGGCGGCGCGCTCGCCGACCTCGACGGGGTGGCGGAGGCCTACTCGGTCACGGGCGAGTGGGACTTCGTCGCGATCGTGCGCGTTCCGCGCCACGAGATGCTGGCCGACGTCGTCACCGGGGAGCTGCTCAAGCTCCCCGGTGTCGCCCGGACGCAGACGATGGTCGCCTTCGAGGTCTTCTCGCGCCACGACCTCGAGGCGATGTTCTCGATCGGGTCGTAGGGGGCTCGCGGGGGCCGACGGCTCTCGGCTCTCTGCTCGCGGCGCTGCGTGGCGGGCGGCGGCTCGCGGCGCTTTGCGGTCGGCTGCGGGCGTTGGGTGGTGGACAGGGCACCGAGGGGAAGCGGACCGGGGGCGTTTCGGCGCGAACCGTGGCTCCGCCGGCGTAGTGGCGCCCGGCGCGCTGGGGGTGTGCGCGCTTTTCCCCGTCATATGGGGGTTTGCGCGCACACCCCCCAACCTGCGGCTCGAGCTGTGACGGCGCACACCCCGAACGTCACGAGACTGCGCAGGCTCTCTCCCCTCGGTGCCCTGGCCGCGCGGTGCCGCGTCGCGATTGCGGCAGCCCGCTCGAGCGGCGGCTGAAGGCCTCGGGCTGGCGACCGCGGCGTAGCGCCACAGCTACTCTGCGGCCATGTCCGTCGTGCGCTCGGAATTCGGCCCGACGCTGCCCGAGCTCCTCGGTCCGCGGGTGCGCGCGCTCCCGCGCCTGGGCCGGCTGGGGCTCGCCCTGGCGGCCGCAGCGCTCGTGGCGCTCCTCGCCTGGCTGCTGATCGTCAGGCCCGAGCAGGGCCTCGACACGGTCGTCGTGCGCGGGCCGGTGACGTTCAACCTCGTGTACTCCTCCGACGCGATGCACCGCACGCCGCCGCGCGCCGGCGAGCTACTGCGCCTGCGCACGCGTTCGGGGCCGCCTTCGTCGATGACGGTGCGCGCGCTGCGCCTGGCGCCCTACCGCGGCGACGTCACCGCGGCGCTCACGTTGCTCTCGGTGGGGATGATCGACCGCATGCGCCACCAGTACCCGGGCTTCGTCTACCGCTCCGACGGGCGCGCGAACGTCAACGGCCAGCCCGGCTACCAGATCGTCTTCCAGGCGCCGATCGGCGGCCACACCACGTACGGCAAGCGCATCCTGCTCGTCTCCGCGACCGATCCGTCGCCGCGCGTCGCCGCCGACATCACGCTGCTGGCCCAGCGCTCGTCCGTGGTGCCCAAGGCCGACGCCGTCGGGGGCAACGGCGTGCTCAAGGCGCCGCTGAAGACGCTGACGTTCGGGACGAGCCAGCCGTGAGCGAGACGACCGACGGGCGCGACCTCGCCTGGGAGGAGTTCGACCGCGTCGACATGCGCGTGGGGCGCATCGTCGAGGTCGAGGACTTCCCCGAGGCGCGCCGGCCCGCCTGGAAGCTGCGCGTGGACTTCGGCGAGGAGATCGGCGTGCGCCGGTCGTCGGCCCAGATCACCAACTACCCGCGCGAGGATCTCGTGGGCCGCCTGGTGGTCGCCGTCGTGAACTTCCCCGACAAGCAGATCGGGCCCGTGCGCTCGCAGTGCCTGGTGCTCGGCACGCACAGCGAGCAGGGGATCCTGCTGCTGGCGCCCGAGGCCGACGCGGCGCTCGGGGACCGCGTGGGCTAGGGCGCGGGCGTGCCGACGGCCGGGTCGCCGGCCGCTGGCGGCTGGTCCGGCGCCGGCTGCGCTGACGGGTCCGCGGTGACCGTCGGGTCGCTCGGCGGCTGCGTCGCCGCGACCGGGTCGGGCGCGGGCGTCACGGCCGTCGGCGTCGGCGACGGCTGCTCGTCGGGGCCGACGGTGCCGCCGCTGGGGCCGACGGTCCCGGGCTGCTGCTGGGGCAGCGTGACCGTTCCCGAGCCCTGCTGGGGAGCGCCGACGGGCGGCACGACGGTCGGGTGGGCCGCGCGCTGGGCGGCCTCGCGCTTGGCGGCGGCGCGGGACTTGCGCAAGGCCAAGCGCTTGGCCTTGCGCTCCTGCGCGGCCGCGGCGGCGGCCACGCGCGCGCGGTGCGCGGCGATCGCCACGGGCTGGGCCTGCGAGGCGATGACCGTCGGGGTGGCTGGGGTGGACGCGGCGGTGGCGACGGCCGTCGTCCGATGCGGGACGTGGCGGTGGGTCGCCGCGTGATCGACCTCGACCGCGCCGGCGGTGACGATCGCGGCGGCGGCGAGGCCCGCGGCGGCCTTGGACGCCATCGCGCCGACCCCGGCCGACAGCGCGCCGCCGGCGCTCGCGGCGCCCGCCCCGGCGGCCGCGGCCGCGCCGCCGCCGGCGCTCGCGGTGGTGCCGAGGTTGG